>ONIU01000146.1 GCA_900317935.1 uncultured bacterium | reverse complement strand
ACAAATTACAAGTTATAAGATTCAAGTTACAAGAAATCTTGTGTCTCCATCTTTGGTCTTGTATCTCAATTTTTGGTCTTATATTTAACAACAAAAACAGAAGAAGCGTAAGCTTCTAAAAACTGACTACAATAATTACTCTTCTTTAATCTTATATCTCAAATTATGGTCTTATATCTAAAAAAGTTTTCATTGTTGTTGTTTTTTGTTGTAGTCATTGTTCTAAAAACTCCACTTAAAAACTTCATAAGTAAAGCGGACAGTTGCTTGTTCAACCTTATATCACCATTTTGGTCTTATATCTCACAATATGTCCGCCAGGACATTACTTTATTAACCTAGGGTGTCTTCGACACCCTAGGGATAGATCCCTCTCTAAATACTCGTCCGGCAGGACGATACTATAAACCCCAAGGGCATCGTTGATGCCCTTGGGAAATGAAGTAGCGCCTTCCTCTGATTGCTTTCAGCAATCAACCCCTTCCGTCACATACGTGACACCTCCCCCAATTTTTGAAAAAATTGGGGGAGGATCGGGATGGATGGGATCTAATCCTAGGGCGACTTTAGTCGCCCTAGGTTATTGAAGTTGTGCCTTCCAGGCACTTTTTCTGGATTGCCACGCTTCTTTCACTGTCTTTCGCAATGACGAAATAGCACAGATTTTCGATATGTTTATTTCTCAACTCTCAATTCTCATTTTTCTTATCTCTAATCTCTAAAAAAGGCGTTAGCCGACTAAAATAAAACCGCCTCTGAATTGCTTCAGAGGCTGCTGTTAGCTAAGTTTTGTGAATTGCATTTTCCTTTTCGGAAACTATCAATCTTTTATGACCAGCCTTAGAATCATTCTTTATTACTGATCTTAATCTTAGAGATTATACCTGATTTGGTAACTATTTCTATCTTGTGGTTAAAGCCATCATAAGTTTCATTTTCTTTGGTTACCCAGGTTATTGTATTGTCATCTAAAATCTTACAGCCTTTTTCAAGCTCAAAGCCAGCTTTTTCAGCATTTTCATTAAATTTTCTCAGAACATCTATGCCGTTTCCGACTCTTAAACCAGCAAAAGCATAAGTGTTGTTGGTCAATTCACAAGAAACGAAAGTCATTTTTCCACCGTTTTTATTCAATAGGAAATCAATAGTCAAGCCCTTATCTGTCCATGTTCTGTTTACCAAAATAATATTGCTGTCATTTGTGTTGGTTTCATTTCTTGTATTTGCTTCAGGCAATACAGATGGCAAATAGGCAAAATATTCAAAAGAATTCAATAAACCTTCTCTGAAATTTAAAGTTTTAAAACTGGGGCTTATATACTTTGCATAAACCCAGCCTTCAACAGGCTGACCGACATCATACTTAGTAATTATTTTAACCCATTTGTATTCTTCGCCAGTATCGTGGGTTTCGGTATATAAAAATTCGGGGTGTTCTGCTCCTATTTTGGCTATAACTTCACCTGTTTTAGGTTCTTTTCTGACATTCAGATTAATAGAAGTAACTCTACCGTGAGTATACCAGCCTTCAGGAAGTTCGCCTGCATAATAGGTTCTTTCACCATATTCCTGTTCACATTCACCGGGAGCATCATTAACGAGCTGAACTTCAGAAACAACACCGTCTTCCAACTGCATTTTCATAGAGTTAAAAGAACCGCCATCTATATAAAACCCGTAAACAAGATAGGGAACATCATTATCTACTTCTGTTTGATATGCACCAAATATTGATTCAATATTATCAGGGCTCATTCCAATTAATTCGTAACCGGTTGCAGCTTTTATAACATCTTTATTTCTGCTCTTTATATAAGCCAAATTTACAGATTCGCCATAAACACTCATTTCTATAACGCTGTCTGTTGAAGCATAAGTTTCAACAATGTTATTTGGATTATCCCCGTCGGAATTGTAGCGATTAACGTTTTTGTGCCAGATAGATTTAGGAAGATTATTGCGGATTTTTCCACAATAAGTTGTTGCATCTGCAAAAACTTTAAATGCCAACAGATTAGAATCTTGCTGGGGCTGGGCTATACAAAAACCGTCTTTCCGTATTTCATAACGCTTGTTGCCATCATTATCGAATTTTTTAAGAGTTAAAGTCTGTTTTTCACCAAATCTTACAAAAGTCATGGTATCTGGTGTTTCTGCAAAAGCATTGGGGGCAAGATTTAAACAACCTGCTATTAAAAGTGAGCAAGCTAATATATTGAGTTTTTTCATTACATATCTCCTAGAAATTTGCTATATCCTAACATAATATAAGAGTTTTATAAATTATTTATGTTGTTATTGTAGTTAGTTTTTGTTGTTTTTATTGTTAAATATAAGACCAAAAATTGAGATATAAGACCATAGATGGAGATGAGAGATGAGGGCTGAGGGAATTGTTTTAGATGGTGAGACGAGGCTAAAGCCTCTGTGTTGTTCTACAATTACCACAGTGAAACGTCTCACAACGAAGTGTCACACAGCGAAGCGTCCCACTTCTTATCTCTTATATCTTATATCTTAAATCTTATATCTTTAATTACAATAAATACGCCAAGCTTTGCTTGGCAAATGTCTTCTCAAAAATCCCCTTGGCTGCTATATAGCAGCCGTTCCCCTTTGAAAGAGGGGATAAGTTCTATTTATTTTAAATAGAATAGCCAATATGTATAAAACATGATATTATTAAACCATAAAAAGGAGATAATTATGCCACAAATTATACCAATTAAAGATTTAAAAAACACATCAAATATATCAGAAATATGCCACACAACAGATGAACCTGTTTATATTACAAAAAATGGTTATGGCGATATGGTCATAATGAGTATGGAAGTCTTTGAAAACTTAAACAAAAAACTAGAAATGTACAAAAGTCTTGCAATATCTGAAAAGCAAATTAATGATGGCGAAATTCTAGACGCAAAAAAGTCAATAAAGAATTTGAAAGAAAAATATGATTTATAAACTCATAATAACCAAAGAAATGGATAGACTTTTAGATAAGAACATTTACTATCTTATCTATAAATTAAAAAGCAAACAATCAGCAAAGCATTTTTTAGATAGTGTAGAAAAAGTATATTCTAACATAACTAAAAATCCGAGAATGTATAGAGAAAGTGAAGATTTGGTTTTAAAATCACTTCATTATCATGAAGCAAAATTACCTGATATGAATTATATTATTATTTATAAAATAGTAGAAAGCACAATATATGTATTAGGTATTTTTCATTGTTTAGAAGACTATAACAAAAAAGTAATATAATAATATGGAAACGACACTGATTGACGTTTTTGATAAAACCTACGAACTATGCGACCAGATACAGTATAGAGACCACGAAAGAGCCGCATATGAAGAAATCTGCGCTGAAGTCTTTCCTGGTTTAAGCTTTGAAAAATGGTATAAAGCTGGCTATTGGGATGGCAATCTCTTTAACCCTCATGTTCTGAAAGATGGCGACAGAATTGTTTCTGCTGTCTCTGTCAACCAAATGAATATAAAAACAGAAAAAGAGCCTTCTCGCCTTTATATTCAGCTCGGTGGGGTGATGACTTCCAAAAATTATCGTCATCAAGGGCTTTCAACAGCCTTGATGGATAAAATTCTGACTGATTGGGAAGATAAATGTGATGGAATATATTTATTCGGTCATGAAGGAGTCAGAGATTTCTACCCACGTTTTGGCTTTAAAATTGTCGATGAATACCAGTATTATATGAGTTTAAAAACCGACGATTATGCCGAAAAAGCCGTTCGTCTTGATATGGGGAAAAAGGAAGATACAGACAAACTGCTTAAATATTATAAATTGGGCAATCCTTTTTCTCTGCTTCAAATAGACAACAAAGGTCTGCTGATGTTTTACTGCATGAAATACAACAAAAACGATATTTATTATGTTGAAGAAGAAGATGCTGTTGTAATTGCGGGGCACGAAAAAGAATCTATGGTAGTCTATGATATTTTCTGCAAACCAGAAAGTGATTTAGAAAACATCTTACAGGCTGTGGCTGATGATAACACGCAAAGAGTCTATTTTGGTTTTCCATTAATAAAGACAAAACACAGCAAAGTAGCAAAGTATGACGAAGAAGATAATATTCTGTTTATTCTTGATAAAAAGGGTTCTGAAAAGTTATCAGATTTTCTTCATATTCCTGGATATGAAAACAAAATAATGTTTCCGCTTATGACACATGCGTAGGGAAGAGCAACAGAGCAATAGAGCGAAAGAGTGCAGAGAATTAGGAGTGAGGAGTGAGGAATTGAAAATTCATCTAACATTTCCAACACTTCCAACTCTTCCAACGCTTCCAACACTTATAACTCTTCCAACTCTTATGACAATTACCACAATGAAACGTCCCACAACGAAGTGTCCCACAGCCAAGCTTGACTTGGCTCAAGGTTCAGGCAACTCAGTTAGTTTAGCGGGCTGTCAGACGTGAGATCTCTATTCTCCGCACAAGGCTCGTACACTCAAGGCTTATATGAAGGCAGAAATCAGCAGAGACCGCGGAGGAGAATAAGGTCGAACAAGCTGACGACCGCTATTATGGTTCAGGCAACTCAGTCAACTGCGGAGGAAATGACGTTCTGTTAAAATTCGACCAGGCAGTGCTGCCGCCCTCAATGGTTTTGCCGTCAGACCAGGTTTGAGCCTTGAAAGCAGCTAAGTCGCCCACATTGTAGTAGCAGCTTGTCAGTGGTGTGGAGTTTTGGTTATAGTCAATCAATGTGCTGTAATTTTCGCGAATAAAACAATCTGCAATGGTTGTAGCTTCACCAGCATTTCCATTTATTCCAACAAGAGCACCGTAACCTGATTTGCCGGTAACCGTCGTGTTATATGTATAACAGTTGGTTATATCACCAGAATTTGAAGCAACCAAACCACTAATACCATGATTTAAGGCATTCATTTCAACAGTACAACTGATATTGCTGCCCTTTACATAACATGAATCGATTTGGGCTTCAGGAAATACAGTTCCAACTAGACCACCAACATCTAAATTGTAAGCATTTACTCTTGTATCTTTTACAAAGCATTTACTTACAGAACCACCAGGACAATAACCTACCAGACCGCCGACCTTTTGGAAAGAGTCTATGTCACTATCATCAACATAGCTCAAGCTAATAGTTCCTGAAGACTGACCTACTAAACCGCCATAGCATTGCCTGTTCTGTGATATATCGTCTACTTCTATTTTTGCTTTTGTTGCATGACTTAGTTCAATAACCCCATCAACAGTTTGATAACCAACCAAACCGCCTACAGAATGTGACTTTGCTAATATTTTAACTCTTTCTGTATAACAAGAAGTAATACTGCTTTCAGAACGACCTACAAATCCGCCTATGTAGTCACCAGTAGTATCTAAAGAAATGCTGGCAACATAACATGAATTCAATCTGGTATCACCACCAAACTTCCCAGAAAATCCTCCAGCCCTATCACTCCCGGTAATTCTACAGTCATCTACGAAACAATTGCTGATATCACCTGCCTTATTTGCAGAACCAAATAAACCGCCTATACAATAGGAAGTAGATAAAATATCTGTATTTCTTACAAAACAATTGTTTGTTGAAGTATCTCCATAAATATGACCTAGTTCACCGATTAATCCTCCACAAACTCCATTACTAGAGCCATTTCCTACTCTAGAATTAATTACTCTGCAGTTATCTTTTGTAGAGTTAATACAATATCCCATCAACCCCCCAAGTCCTTGTTTTCCTGCTGCACATTCTACGCTAACATTGTCACACAATATATCAGAAAATTCACAATTACCATAAGTTTGGCCAATGCATCCCCCTGCATAATCACCCCCAGCATTAATCTGAAGATTTTGGCAGACAACTCCGCTAAGTTTAGCCCCCGCTTCTGCTTGACCTGCACAACCGCCAGCTTTCCAAGAAGTAGACGAAGCTATAGAATCAGTAATATTGCATGTGGTAAGAGTGCCATTTATTATTATACCAAAGGCGCAGCCAACAAAACCATTTCCTTCAACGTTGACATCATTGCAGGTTATATCTGTAAAAGAACAACTTTGAGTATATATGTCTTTATAAACTTGACCAACACAACCGCCAGAATTATCACCTGTTGCTTTTACAACAAGATGTTCGCAGGTGATATCATTGAAAGTAGAATTATTTGCCACATAACCTGCACAGCCGCCTATTTCTGTTGTTCCTGAGGCTGATGAATTGGTAACATTACAAGAAGTAATTGTACTGCTTTCTACATATCCGAATGCGCCACCAAGACGGTTACTTCCTTCTATTGTAATATCGTCGCAAATAACATCATTAATTTCACTATTATAGGAATCAGCACAACATCCTCCTGCACCACCTCTATTTGATGAACTTGTATACTCAGATTTTAACATAATAGTATTGCATCGAACAGTATTAACAGTAGAACTATTTGCTCTACCAAAACAACCTCCAATATCATAACTTCCTGTGGCAGTAATATTAGTAACATTGCAATTAGTAACAATTCCATTGAATACAGCACCAATAGCCCCACCAACAGTATTTCTTCCTTCTACTGTAACTTCATTAGCTGAAACAGACGAGCTTTCTCCTCTAGCTGCTCCAATACAACCACCAACATAATAACCTGCAACAGATTTTACAAAAGAGTGTTCACAGCTAACTCCATTAATATTACCTAAAGATTTTTCTCCAATACAACCACCTATATAATAATCACTCCCAGAAGCAATAGAATTAGTAACAGAGCAATTATTTAAGTTTCCCGAAAAGAATCCTATTGCACCACCAACATTCGCTTTACCTTCAACAGTGATGTTGTCGCATGTAATATCTTCAAAACTATAACCTGATGAACAATAAACCTCTCCAGCAAATCCACCTACGTATTGTTGTGGAGAACGAATATTAAGGTTTTCGCAATGAACTCCCGAAGCAGAACTTCCAGTGTTTGCAGCACCTAAACAACCGCCAACATATTCATCTGTTCCTGTTGCGAAAGAATTTGCAATACTACAGTTTTCAATAATATTACCAGAATAACCAACCAAACAACCAACTTTTTGTGTTCCATTTATATTAACAGAATCACAAACCACACCAGATATTCTTCCATCACTATAACCACAAAGGCTGCCAACATAATTATTACCTGAAACATTAATACTTTCTATATTAATATTTGATAAAAAACCACTATATATATGAGAAAATAATCCCACTTTATCATTATCAGGATAATTAATTGCAACATTAGATATTTTTTTATTGTAGCCGTTATATTTTCCATAGAACGTATAACCTAAGCCTATAGGTTTCCAGTTAGGATAGCTTGATAAATCTAAGTCTTCCATCTGCTTGTAATAATATGATTGACTAGGATATAAATCCAAGCAAGCCAACTGAGCAGGAGTATAGATTGTGAACGGGTCATCTTCAGTTCCATACCCTTGATGGAAGAATGTAGTGAAAGAATAAGAAGGAATAGTTTTTACATTTACGCCCTTTATATCTGTAACCTCAGACATAAGTATTCTATAGGTAGTGCTGGCAGCAAGAGTGCTACTGAAACCTAAAGTAATCTTATTGCCGTTCCAGGCACTTTTTGTTAATAAAGCTGAAATTGCACCTTCACCAGTAATTGCATCTTTAATTTTTGCCTTGTTGGTATCGTCTAAGGTCATATTAACTGATACTTCATACTCTGGCGATTGACAGTACAAATAATTCTTCCCATTAACTTCCAAATTAGAACTTGAACCAGCCCTCTTTACTATTGATGCTGTAGTTGTTGCAATGCTGACAATTAAATCAGGAATAGTAGTGAAATTAAAGGAACTGAATGGGGTTGCACTAACTCCTGTAATATTTATTGCTGACATAGAAAGAGTATAGGAGGTGCTGGTTGCAATATTCTGGTTAAAACCTAGAGTCAGAACATTGTCGTTCCAGGTTTTGGTTATAATAGATTCATCAACATTAGTAAGATTAATCGCACTAGCAATAGTTGTTCTATCTGTTTCACTAACAGTAAAGCTTGGAGTTACAGTAAAACCTGGTCGGCAATGATATTTCCCACTATAAAAAACATTGTCGCTATCTTTTGTTAAGGTAAAAGAAAGGGCTGGAAGAGTAGTAAAAGCTAAATCGCTGAATTTTGTCAGACTTATGTTATCCATACCACTAACATTACCCATTGTCAGAGTATAAGTTCTATTCGGAGTCAGATTTTCAGAGAAAGTAATTACAAGATTGTTTTCACTCCAGTTTTTAGAAATAATACTGCTAGTGTTAGTAACAGATACTGCGTTTTCAATATTGGTTTTGTCAGCATCAGTAAGTGCAAAGCTTGGAGTTATTGTAAATGTGGGGTTAAGACGATATTTGGGGCTCATTGCTTCATAGACATCTGTTGAGCCTGTTGCTATAGCAAATGTTAGAGTATCTAATACTGTGAAATCCAGGTTAGCAAAAGTATTTACTGTTATACCAGTAAAATCTACTGCGGCCATACTCAGCGTATGAGAAGAATTTGGTGTCAAATTAGAGGAGAAGGTTAACCTTATGTTGTCGTTATTCCAAGCTTTTGTCAAACCACTAGAGTTAGATATAGTCACAGCATTAAGCAAAGCAGTTTTGCTTGCTTCAGACAGAGCACTCAGAGAATAATTTGGACTGATAGTAAAGGCTGGTCTGCAGTGATATTTCGGAGTCATTGCAGTATAGACATTGCTTAAATCTGGTGTTGCGGTAAATGTCAGAGGTTCCATAGTTCTGAATGGTAAGTTTGCAAAGCCGTTTACAGAAACGCCATTGATGTTATTTACAGCAGCCATAGAGATAGTATAAGCAGTATCATTAGCCAGATTCTGTGCGAAACTAATATTGAGTGTTGAAGCATTGCTCCAGCTCATTCTTATATTACTGTCATCTACATTGGATACACTAATAACCGCTTCTATCTTTGCTTTATCTGTGTCACTAAGAGGCATATTGGAGGTTACAGTGAAAGTAGGAAGTGTCTGATGTAAATGTTTTTGCGGTAAATGGAGTTACCGTTACACCACTTATTGAGGAAACAGCATTCATAGAAAGAGTAAATTCGGTGTTTTCTGGCAGGTCGTCGCTGAAACCTATTTCAAGAACATTGCCGTTCCAGTTCTTTGTGAGCAGATTACTGCCCGGGTTAATTGTCACTGCATTTTTAATAATTATCTTGTCTTCATCATTGAGATTAAATGCTGGAGTCAGAGTAAATACAGGTCTGCAATGATAACGTTTGAAGGTCAATGCCGGAACAGTAGTAAAGTTCTGTGACGCAAAGGGTGAAACCGTTACACCTGTGATAGAATCAACAGAAGACATACTCAGAGTATGGGATGTATCTGGTTCAAGATTCTGACTGAATGTGACTCTGATGTTGTCGTTATTCCAAACTTTTGAAGTTACATTTGAATTGGTAACATCTACAGCATTTAATATTGCTGTCTTGTTTTCTGCAGACAAAGCAGTAAGCGCATAATTAGGCGAAATTGTGAAAGCAGGGTTGCAACGGCTTAAAGGAGCCATTGCTTCGTATACATTGCCTGAATCTGATGCTACAGCGAAAGTCAGAGCACCAATAGAATTGAAAGTCTTATCTGTAAAACAGCTTACAGTGACACCGGTAATATTATTAACGGCGTTCATAGAAAGAGTGTGGCTGGAACCCAGACCAAGGTCAGACCCGAAAGTCAGCCTGAGGGTCTTGTCATTTGTCCAGTTCTTTGTGAGAACCGCAGAGTCTGTGCCTGTCAGAGTGACGGCAGCGGCTATTTTTGCCTTGTTATCAGCATTGAGAGCATATCTTGACGTGACGGTAAATGCCGGTCTGCCGTGATAAAGTTCAGGAGTAGACACAAAGATGTTTCCAGCATCAGGAGTCAGTGTTATAGTCAGTGCTTCCATTGTTGTGAAGGCCAGATTGCTGAAGCCTGTGACGGTTACACCGCTGATATTGCTGACTGCTCCCATTGAAATTGTGTAATCAGTATCATGGGTAAGGTTTTCGGTGAAGCTTATATTAAGAGTTGTGCTGTTGGCCCAGTTCTTTGTAACTTTTATATTGGATACACTTATAACTGCCTTTATCTTTTCCTGGTCTGCATCACTCAGAGCCATATTGGAGGTTACAGTGAAAGTAGGAAGTGTCTGATATAGGCCTACACCGTTCTCAATTGCAAATACATCTCCGCTGTCGGAAGCTATGCTGATGACAAGCCCTTCAATGGTTGTGAAGTTTTTAGCAGTAAACGGTGTTACAGATACTCCGCTTATGGAGGTTACAGCATTCATTGAAAGAGTGTAGTTCGTGTTGTTAGCCAGGTCTGAACTGAAACCTATTTCAAGAACGTTGCCGTTCCAGTTCTTTGTCATCAGATTTGCATTGCTGCTGATTGTAACAGCATTTTTAATAATTGTCTTATCTTCATCATTGAGATTAAAACTTGGCGTCAATGTAAATACAGGTCTGCAATGATAGCGTTCTGACGGAGTTGTTATGAAAACGTTGCTGTCCGGAGAATTGAGAGTGAAGGTCAATGCCGGAACAGTAGTAAAGTTCTGTGACGCAAAGGGTGAAACCGTTACACCTGTGATAGAATCAACAGAAGACATACTC
>ONIU01000128.1 GCA_900317935.1 uncultured bacterium | reverse complement strand
TGGAAAAAGCTGGAAAAGAGCTGGAAATAGCTAGAAACGAAGAAGCAGAAGATTTGAAAGAAAGAAAAGAAAAGAATCGTTCTAGAAAAGAAAAATGTTCTAATTCTTTAACAGAAACCAAAACTAAACTAAATGAATTGGCAAAATTGGCTTATTCAAGTTTGGCTGAAGCTAAGAAGGCCCAGAAAGCAGTAGAATTAGAAGCCGAAGAAATATTTGATAATATAGAAATAGCTCAGAAGAATTTTGATTCTGCTAAAAACAAGCTGACCGCTATTGTTGCAGAAATAGAAACAATGAATAAAAATCTTTCTTCTGCAGAAAAAGAAGCTAAACAATTAAGAATTAACTATGAAGCTGCATTAAAAACAAATGGCTTTGAAAATGAAGATTTATTCCATGAATATGATGTAGGCGAAGATGAAATCGAAGATAATCAAGAAATAATAAATGATTATCAAACTCAAGTAAAGGTTAATGCAGAAAGCTTAGAAATTGCCAAAAAAGACGCTGCAGGAAAAGAGTTGATAGATGTTGAAGCTCTTGAAGAAAAAGTGGAAACAATAAAGGAAAAAGAAGAAGAAATTAGAGAATTTTTGAGTGACACTAAGTCAAGATTATCTATAAATAAAGAATTATATGAAAATATTAGAGAACAAAAAGATGATTATGAAGATAACAAGAGACTATATGCAATATACAGTCGATTATATGATCTCGCTTCCGGTAATGTTTCAGGCAATTCTAGAATTACCTTAGAACAATATGTTCAAATGGCTGGCTTCGATGGAATTATTGCTGCTGCCAACAGACGTTTGCTTCCGATGACAGATAGACAGTTCGAACTAATTCGCCACGATAATTCTAATGAAAAGAAAAGCAAGACTACTCTTGACTTAGATGTATTAGATAATTTTACAGGAAAGAGACGCCCTGTTGGTAGTCTTTCTGGTGGAGAAAGCTTCAAAGCATCTCTTAGCCTTGCTCTAGGATTATCAGATACTGTGTCTATGAATGCTGGTGGTATCCAGATGGATGCCTTGTTTATTGACGAAGGCTTTGGTTCTTTGGATTCTAAGTCTAATTCTTCTGTAATAGAAGTTTTAAATAATCTTTCAGGTAAAAATAATAAGCTTGTAGGCTTGATTAGCCACCGTGAGGAAATAATAAACTCTATTCCTAATCAGATAAAAGTTACTAAAGACCGCAGTGGTAGTCACATCGAAATTGATACTGGTTTCTAGACAAGCTTAATACTTGAAAAATAAGCGTAGTTATAGCTATTGGTAAAATTAACAGCTATAACTATGTTTTTTTAAATACTGTTCTATTTCTAAGAATTTTCCTGATTCCTAATTCCTAGAAGTTCATAAATATTGTATTGGCGAGCTTTGCCTTTAATAGAAACTCTACGCAGGTATTTCACTATTGCTTTGCCTTTAGTAAGACCTATAGTGGTTCCTGAAATTATTATTCCTGTTCCTTCTGTGCCATTCTTAGACTCTGTTTTAAATCTCGCAGCAAGATTAACAGGGTTGCCTATGACAGTAAAATCTAATTTCCCGGAATAGGAGCCTATTCTGCCAGATATTACTCTACCAGATGCAATACCAGTATATATTTGGGGCAAATTAGCAGATTTTGTTTTTTCTACTAATTTTAAAGCGGCTTGAGCTGCTCTTAAACCATGAGAAGTTTCTGTAGAATTATCTCTGAAAACTAGCATTATTGTGTCGCCAATTATTTTATCTATGCTGCCACCGAATTCTCTCGTAACTTCTTCTGCAATAGCCATAAAACGGCTTAATAGTTGAATTGATTCTTGAGGTGTAATTTGCTGACTCAATATTTCATAATCTTTTAAAGCGGAAAAAACTATTGTTGCTTCAATATATTCACCGCCAGGCGATAATTTAAGACTTTCATTCTCTTTTATATCAGAAAATGCATCTTCAGAAACATATGATTTTAATATGTTTCTTGCTTTAAGGCCTGCTACAAGGTCTTTGAATTTATTGTTCAAAGTTTCAAATTCGTCACCACTTTTAATTTCTGTATACCATTCGTCTCCACCTTTTGCTATTGAATTCGCGTTTGATGCTAATTTCATGACTGGCTCAACAAAAATTATATCTAACAGTTTATTAGAAAAATAAACTATTAACAAAAGAAATAAAAGAGTTTCAACAAGAACTTTTATTATAAAATCTTTTTCATTATACTGATTCAATTCTTTTACTATCGCTACTGCCAAATGTGGAACACTAAGATTAAGCTTAGTAATTATTGTCCTATCAGATAAATGTATTTGTTTCGATTGAGAATTGTATAGACATATTTCTTTATCTTCCTCAGATATATTGCCACAACCTGACCAGATTCCAGCATTGCCGCTTTTTTCTACTGGTAAAAAAGCATAGTTTATTTCGTAATCGCCTTTTATTTCTTTAAATCCTTTTTCAGATAATATTGAGTTTTTAAAATAAAAATATAAAATAGGTTTGGGTTCAAATATTGTACTAAATACTCCCAATATTTTTTTTGAATTATTTTTATGTAATAATGTTATGTTATACCATGAGGCTATTTTAGAATCATACATTGGTATTAATTTGCCTGTGTTTAAAAGGGATTTATTTATTTCCGTTGATCTGATAGATCGTCCTGCTAACATAAATGTATCTTTTGCTTCTCGGCTTTCTACTTTTTCTTCTTTTGCATATTCAAATACTGTTGATGGAATTTTACTTATAACAGCTTGTTCTTGTTGGTCTGACGAAGCGTCAGATAATCTTTCAGGATAACTCTTGATTATCATGTTATCTGTTTCATTAGATAATAATGTTTTTAGATTTTCCGGAATAAGATCTAGTATTATAAATTCTTTACTTAAAGGTATTTTCTCGTATCTTTGTTTTTGAATTTTTAAAAAGTCATTAGCTGTTAAATCATGATTCTCTAAGTTATATGTCAATAAATTTGCTTGCTCATTTAAATTTGCTTCGATTGTTGTTAAGTAGTTTTCCAGGTCCCAGCTTAATATTTGCAATTGTATGTTTATATGCTGTTCTATATTGATCTTAGAAATAAAACGATTAAGTTTATCCCATGAATAAATCCCTATGGTGAAAATTGAGAATGGGATAATAGCAGAGATAACCGTCAATGAAATTATTTTAGATTTGAATTTCCAATTAGGATTAAGTCCGAAAAGACTGATATGTATAAAATAAATTGCTGATATGAGAATAATAAATAAAACAAAATAGTTAATAATTCTTTCTACTTTTTTAAGAGATTTTATTTCTAGGCTAAGAGGAATTTGATATTCAATATAAGGATATAGATAATCATATTTTAAATTCAGATTAGCGCTTCCACCATGAAGAATATGTCTGGTTAATTTCGAATTTACAGGAGTAAGAATACATAAATTGTTTTTATTCTGTTTTAAACCACTGTAAAAACTTGGTTTAACATCTTTTGTTAATTCTTCATCGAAATTTTTATTTATGTTAATTTCTTTAAAAACTATTCTAGCTTCAGGATAACTATTATGTAATTCTTCAAGCATTTTATGAAAAGAAAAATCCTTCCCTCTTATAACAGAAAAAAGGCTTGAGTATTTACTGCTTGGTTTTTCAAATTTAATTAAAAAGAAATATAATTCTCCATCATTAATTGTGGAGAAGTTTACACTTACTTTATCAAAATCAACTGTTATTTGTGTAGGGGTTTTGAATATAACCTGCAGTCGAGAGGCTAATTGAGCTTGTGATTCTTTTTTTTCTTGTTCGCTAATATTTGCAGAAACTGATTTTAAAAAATTTATTATATTGTTTTTTAGAAAATTAATAGAAGTTATTGCTGCTTTTGGATTTTTTATTGTCGCAGTATTATTCAAGCTTTCGTCAAAAAACATGCATATTAATGATTCGCCACATAAGATTTTATCTATATCTTTTTTTAAATCTTCTAATTCTTTATTAGTATCTATTTTTTTTATCAACTCTAAACGATTTTTTAAAAATATTTCAGGAGTGATGGCTTCGTTGTAGCTCTTTATCTTATCAAAAGATGTAAAAATTAAGTCAGTTTTGAAAAAATATAAATATTCTTTCTGAAAATATTTGAAACAGGCTATAGAAATTATTGAAGGAAGAAGAAAGAGTATTAACCAGGTAAACCATAGTTGCAGTTTGGGTATATCTATTTTGCGAATTATTTTATAAGGTTTATTATTTGACATCTATTAATTCTACCGCTTCTTCATCAAATTCTTTGGTAACCAAAACTTCAATATTGGAAATGTCTTCAAACGCTTTCTTGCTTAATAAAATCTTACTCTGTGTCATTTTTGTTTTCGCTTCTAAATTAGATGCTTTTGCAATTACTTCACCGTTCACGGAAAAATCTTTTCGACCTGTTGTTATTCCTATGGTTCCCGTAATGGCAAAGCCTGTGGCAATACCTATACCGTTTTCTATTGTGAACAAATCATTTGATTTGCGTTCTTTATTGTATTCGTTTAAGGCTTTTCTCATATTTATTGCAGCTCTTGTTGCCCTAATAATCATATTTTCTCTATCTGGGTCATCATAGAAAACAGCCTGAATAGCGTCTCCAATATATTTGTCTATTATCCCGTTATTTTCTGTAATTACCTGCTGCATTCTAGTAAAATATGAATTTAACATTTCTACTATTTCATAAGGTTCATATTTTTCACTTATTCCTGTGAAGTTTCTTATATCCGATGATAATATAGTTACTTTTTCTAATTTGCCATTACTGATTTCTTCAATATTATTGCTTTCGACTGACTGAATAAGTCGATCAGAAATGTAACGCTTAATCTGTTCCTTTTGTTTTAAAGCCAAAGACATTTCATTGAATGCTTTTGTTATATTGCTATATTCATCGTTAGAGAAAGATTGGATGGTTGTTCCTAATTTATTACTTGCTAGTTCGTTTAAGGCTTCATTATAAATATTAATCGGCTTGTTTAAAAAATTAGATATTAAGTTGTTTAGTAATATTAAGAGCAGAGTAGCATAAACGAATAGCAATGGAAATATTAATCCGATAGTAAAAGAAAATTCAGTGTGTTGTAGGGATTTTGTTGTTCCTGCAATGAAAAATGGATCTGTTTCTGAAAAAAGCCATTCATTAATTATTGTTTCATTACCTACATTAAATTTTGAGTATCCATTGTCTTTATGAGATACCATTTTTAATATTTGTTCATTTGTGTTATCTTTGTGTTTAAGACTTGGGAACTGGGTAATGGCATTACTTTTTGTGTCAAAATCTGGAGCTATTGCTATTGTTAGATTTGTATCATAAGCATATTTGTATTTTGGTTTAAACCACATATGCTTTGTTTCAAAATATTTATGTAGAATATTGTATTTATAATGTGTATTTCCATTTAATCTGTTTAATAAGAAATAGTTATCATTGTTTTTGTCTTTTGCATAAAAGTATATTGAATTATCAAACTCTCTAAAATAGATTGGGCCTTTGTTCGGAATAGATTCTTTTGCAACTGATGTTTCTTCTTCTTTTATATTGATATAGTTTTCTATTAGAGACAAAGTAAACATTTCTGTGTTATTATCTGTCGATTTTTTTAATAAACCTAAGTTGCTGATATACTTTCGCATGATAAATTTCATAATTTGGTTCATTTTATCATTTTTTGAGTCAGCTTTAATAGAATTCTCATTTAAATCTATTGATTGCCATAAAAAATCAAAGTGATAAAACTTATCTCTGTCTGTAATAACATATAGATCACTAGTGAAATTTTTAAACCATAGATTAGTTTTTTCATCTGAAATAATATTATTAAAAAAAGTCTCTGATGAGTCTGATAAAGTATTGCCAGCTATTCTTCTTTTCATTTCAAAAATCGAAGACATTTGCCTTGCATTTATTTCGTCTTTTAATAAATAATAATTTTCTAATGAATTATGTAAGTTTTTACTTGTATTTGAATCTATTATTTCATTAAGATTATGAGTAATGATAAATGATAGCAGTCCTATTCCTGTAATAGGGAGAAATATAATCAAACTTAAAATAATTAACAATTTATTAGATAATTTTAATTTAAATAATTGATAATCTTGAGCACTTTTTATTGAAAAAGCAATGAATACTAGTATAGATATAATAAATAGCAATTCAATTAAATAATTTAAAATATTTAATTTGATGTAAATATTTGGAAAATCTATACTAATATTTATTTGTTTTTTTAATAAAAATGATTTGTCTATATTTCTTAGTCTTTTAAATGCGTTTATTTGGTTTATAAATATTGTTGGGTATTTTAAACTGTAAGTGTAACCATGTTTATTTTTAATAATTGCACTTTCTTTAAAATTATCATCTAAAGAAATATTTATGTCTTGAATTGTTTCCGATACTACTGAATCCAGCATTTCTTCTGGATCAACATACTTTTGTGGAATTAATATTGAATAATAGCCGTGAATTGTATTGCTGCTAATAGTTGATTTAAGGATTGGATACAGAGTTTGTTTATCGTAATAATCAGTATAAAATGGGGTTTCACTTCTGTTATATGGTTTAAAACGGCTTATATATTTAAAACAAAGCGGTAAATAATATTTGAAACTCAAGTGATTTTGTTTTAAAAAATTTTCAAGCTTAGCTAAATATTTTATTTTATGATCTTCCAATGCAGTAAAAAAACTAAGATTATGCTTAGTTACAATTAAAGACATGTCATAATAACTTTTTGCTTCTTGAAAATCTTTTTCTTCGTTATTTGTTTGTAAATCATTCTCTAAGATAGGACAATAGTAAGAGTGTAGATCATTGAGATTTTGAGTTCCTACAGTTATAACAATGGGGTTATATTTCTCTTTTAATAAGGTTACCAATTTTGTTAATAGTTTTTCGTTATATAGTTCTTTCAATTCATTATCATCTGTAGTTCCTGTTATTATTTCTTTTGGAAAATCAGGGAAAAGGCTTGCATGTATATTGTTAAATTCTTGAATTAAATAATTATGTGGAGCTAATCTTTCTGTTATTGATATGGCAGAGCTAAGAAGTTTTTCTTGTAGACTTTCTTCTATTCTGTTTTGTGTTATGGAAATCTCATTTTTTATACTTTTTCTAAGAAAAAACAAAGGAATAATAAAAATGATAAATCCAACTATAGCAATTATTATTCTATTCCTTTTATCTGCCATAAATATAGAGAGTAATTTGTGAGTGACTAGTATTAAGATATTTGTTTTAAAAACTTTAAGCTTTTTAGAATTATAGCAAATTATAGCTGATTTGAGAATAAAACTTTTTGCTTGACTAAAAACCTAAAACAACGCAAAATAATGGCAATTTTCCTATAGGAGATGTTCACGTGCAAGATTTTAGAGAATACGCCAAAAATAATATAATAATATTTGATGGTGCGATGGGAACCCGCCTTTATGATAAAGGTGTTTTTATAAATAGAGTTTACGATGAATTGAATCTTTCTCAGCCGGCATTGATAAAAGAAGTTCATAGAGAATACCTTGACGCTGGTGCTATGGTTCTTGAAACCAACTCATTTGGTGCAAATCGTTTTAAACTTGCTCCTCACGGGCTTGCAGACAAACTTGACGCAATCAACTTTCAGGCGGCTAAGATAGCTAGAGAAGTTGCTGGCGACAAAGCCTGGGTTTGCGGTTCTATTGGACCTTTAGGGAACAGAATTGAACCTATGGGAAAAATTTCTTTGAAGGAAGCAGAAGAAGCTTTTGCAGAACAGGCTTCTGCTTTGCTTGCCGGTGGAGTTGATGTTCTTGATTTTGAAACTTTTGTAGATGAAAACGAACTCGAATTGGCTATTAAAGTCGCAAGAAAGCTCACCGATAAGCCAATCATCGCTTCTATGACTTTAAGCGAAGACGGTTGCACTATTTATGGTACCAATATTGAAACCATCACCGCCAAATTGAATAATAGCGGTGCTGACGTTATAGGTTTGAATTGCTCTGTTGGCCCTAAACTCATGTTTGATGCTATGGAAAAGATGCGTGCGCTTACCGAACTTCCTCTGATAGCTCAGCCTAATGCCGGTCTTCCAAGAATGGTAGACAATAGACAAATCTATCTTTGCAACCCAGAATATTTTGGGGAATATGCCAAACGTTTTATTCAGATTGGCGTTCATCTTATAGGCGGTTGCTGCGGAACAAATCCGGAACATATTAAATGGGTTGCTAATGCTGCTAGAGCCAATACTACAGGTGGCAAGGCTGCTATTGTAAAAATACTTGAAACACAGGTTGAAGATGCAGAAGGCATTGTTGTAACTCCTTCTGAACAAAAATCAACTTTGGCTAAGAAAATACATGATGGAAAATTCGTTATTGAAGCAGAACTCACTCCCCCAAAAGGCTGTGACCCAACTTCTGCAGTAAATAAAGCCAAACAGCTTAAAGAATGCGGTGTAGATGTTGTTAATCTGCCTGACGGTCCAAGAGCTTCTGCTAGACTTAGTTCTTTTGCTCTAGCTCTTCTTATAGAAAAAGAAGCCGGAGTTGAAACCGTTCTTCATTTCTGTTGCCGTGATAGAAATATTCTCGGTCTTCAGTCCGATTTGATGGGAGCTTATGCCTTAGGTCTTCGCAATGTTCTTGCTATTACCGGTGACCCGCCAAAAGTAGGCAATTATCCTCAAGCTGCTGCTGTTTTTGATATTGACTCTATAGGCTTAGTAAAAGTAGTTTCAAAAGTAAAACCAGACGAAATATATAATTTGGCGGCCCAGAGCCACGTCCAGGTCTCTTTTGATGTTCCTGAATATACAGCCGATGTTGTTGCAACGGGTGTTCTAAGACTATTAGAAGCAGTAAGGATATGTGGCTTAGAAAAAACCTGCCGAATATATCAGGCTTCAACATCTGAATTATTCGGTAAAGTCGAAGAAGTTCCACAGAAAGAAACTACGCCCTTCCACCCATACAGTCCATATGCCGTAGCCAAACAATATGGCTACTGGATAATAAAAGAATACCGTGAAGCTTATGGAATGTATGCCTG
>ONIU01000208.1 GCA_900317935.1 uncultured bacterium | reverse complement strand
ACTCCTGTTCAATTGAAGAAAATTCTTATGGAAACTGTTGATAAGAAAGATTGGCTCAAAGACAAAGTTAAGTCTGGCGGCGTAATAAATGTTGAAAGAGCTGTTTATGCTGCTAAGCAGATTAAAGCAGGCAAATCAATTGCTGAAGCTATTAAAGAAGCAAAAGAAAAAGTCGGCGATATGGCTATTAAACGTGGTAGAAAAGTTGGCTGCGATTTGAAAGATCCAGTTGTAAAGAAGATTTATTTCTCCAACGTTTATTGATAAATAATATTTAAGCACAAAAAAGCTTACTCTTTAATGTAAGAGTAAGCTTTTTTTATGTGTTTATAAGAGAAAGTTTTTAATGCTTTTCTCTTTCAAAGTATTGCTTTACACCCTTGGAATAAGCCTTTTTCTTTCATGTAGTTGCATAATTTTTCAGAAAAAATATTTTCATTTATAAAACTGTGAAGTCTTATCTGATTTTTATTTGCTTTATATAGATCTGCTAGTCTGCTTCCACAAACTACTTGAAGATGGTGAAGTTTTACAAAATTTGCGTTAGTCTCTGATAATAATTTGGCATAATTTTGTGTGGCGTTTTCAGATTCATTGGGAAGTCCGAAAATTAAGTGAACTGATGTGTCTATTCCTGCTTCTCTTAATGATTTAATGGTATTAACGGCTGTTGTGGAATCATGGCATCTGTTTAAGGTTTTTAAAACATTATCATCAAAGGATTCGACACCTATCTCAATTCTTATATAGGTTTCTTTTTTTAAATCTAATAATAAATCAATAACGGAATTATCTACACAGTCAGGTCTGGTTGCTATTATTAGTCCTTTTATATCTGGAATTTTTAATGCTTCTTTATATTTTTTTTCTAAAATTTCTACTGGAGCGTAGGTTCCTGAATAGGTTTGAAAATATGCAAAAAAAGAATCGCAATTATATCTTTTCGAGAAAAAATCAATTCCATTTTGTAATTGATTAGAAATAGATTTTTTTTGATCAGTATAAAATGGGGTGAAAGTTTTATTGTTACAGTATAAACAGCCTATTTTTGAGAGTTTCCCGTCTCTATTTGGGCAGGTAAAACCGCCATCTACAGGAACTTTCTGTATGCGCTGACCGAAATGTTCTTTTGTCCATTCAGAAGCTGATTTAAATAATTTTTCCATCTTTTTTGCGCTCTACAGTTGTTTTATTTTAAATATTATCAGATTTCACATTCTCCAACAAGTTCTAACAACTTCAGCATCATGGCAAACGCAAACTTTTTTATTGATAAGGCTTTCATAGTTAGTGAATTCATAATAATGACAGTAGACGCGAAACCTTCTATTCTCCGCACAAGGCTCGTTCCCTCAAAGATTATTCGAAGGTAAAAATCAACAGAGACCGCGGAGGAGAATAAGGTTGAGCAAGCGACTGTCATTATTTTTTTGGATTGCCACGGCGAATAAATTTGCCTCGCAGAGGCTGGGCTAAAACTCGTAATTTGATGAAAAATCAGTATTTATTTTTAGCCCACCCATTGTCATAAACGTATAGCTTTCAGGGCTAAAGCCCATACGCTATACTTTTTATGACAAATGTGTGGGCAATTACCACAATCTAATTTGGACTTAAAATTTAGTTTTAGCACGGCCTCATTTGGGCACTTACTATAAAAGCGACTGGAAGTCGCAACTTCAATAGCTTTTGGGGGAGTTGGTAGCTTTACTGACGGAGGGGGTTGATTGCTGAAAAGCAATCAATGTGGAAGTCGCTACAATAAACATTAATAATTATTACTCAAATATAGATTTGTGGTTAAAAAAATTACTTTTGCACTGAATTCATCGCTACTCACTCTTTCAAAAATCTTCAAAATCTGCTATACTTCACCCCGATTTATTGCTTATTAAAAGCGTCTGGAGGACGCTACAAAAAAGAAACTCTAGCTAAGGAGCAAATATGAAAAAACTTACAACTTTAATCATAGTAATAGCTGCGGTTGCGGCTTCTCTTTATATCTGCAAAGATAAAATATGGCCACAGATAAAAGAAAAACAGCATATAGTTCCCAAAGAACGTGTGGCAAAAGTTTTCAAAATTGGAAAAGTTGAAGGGAATAGTACCGTTACTTATCCTGGCGTTGTAAAATCACTTAAACACGCAGAATTATTCTTCAGAGTTTCTGGACCTGTAATAGAAAATAAGCTGGAAATAGGGCAGCCTGTTAGAGAAGGCCAAGTTTTGATGAAAATAGACCAGCGTGATTATTTGCGTGAAATAGATAGGTTAAAACAAGAACTTAAAATAAATAAAGATCAGAGAGATTTGAATAAAACAAATTTCAAAAGAACTGAACAACTTTATAAACAGCAGGCTATTAGTAAGTCAGAATACGATGCTGCTCTTACTAAAGCTAATGTTTCAGATGCTCAGTTGAAATCTTTGGAAGAATCAATAAAGAAAGCTCAAGACATGTTAGGTGATACTTCTCTAAGAGCACCTTTCTCTGGAGTTGTTACGGATTTAAGAATAAAGCAATTTGAAAATGCTCAAGCTAATGTTCCTGTAATGACTATTGACGATTTGAGAGAAGTTGAAGTTCATGTCAGCGTTCCAGCAGGAAATATGCCTGATATGAGTTTTAAGGATAAAGACAGAGATAAGGATTATGTTTATGATGTAACATTCCCTGGAAGAGGCAAGAGAATACTTAAAGGTGTTATGAATGGATTTAAGGCTGTAGCTGCTGATAACAGCGAAACTTATGATGTTTCTTTGAAGGTTAAAGCTCCAGAAGATTTTATTATACTTCCAGGTATGAGTGCAGAAGTAATTAATGTTCCAAATTTTAAAATAAAACAAGATTCAACTATAGCTGTTCCTTTTGCTTCTGTATTTAAAAGAGGTGATAAATCCTATGTCTGGATTTTTAATCCAACAACTAAGGGAATTTCTGCTCGCGAAGTGACCTTGGGGCAACCTGTGTCTGAAAATAATCTTCAAATTCTAAGCGGATTGGAATCAGGCGAAGTGATTATTGCAGCAGGTGTTGACTGGTTGTCAGAAGATAATACTATTCGGGTTATGAATCCGGAGGTTTTGTAAATGCAAATAGTTGATTATGTAATAAAGCATAAAAGCTTTATGTGGCTGCTTGTTGTTGTTACAACAATAGCTGGTATCTTCAGTTATTTAGAATTAGGAAGACTTGAGTATCCTAACTACAAGATAAAAGTTGCGACTATAACTACTCTTTATCCTGGTGCTACAGCAAAACAGGTAGAAACAGAAGTTACAGAAAAAGTTGAAGAAGAAGTTCAAAAAATGGCTCAGGTTGATTATATCACCTCTTTGAGCCAAAACGGGATGTCCTTAGTATATGTTTATATTAAATCAAAATATACAGGTGACGAAATTCCACAGATATGGGACGAATTGCGACGTAAGGCTAATGATGTCAGACCTTCTCTTCCATCAGGCGTTACCAATATGGTTGTTGGTGATGATTTTGGTGATGTTTTCGGTATTTATTTTGCTCTTTCTGGAAAAGGCTACACCATCGATGAGTTAAAAGATTATGCTGACACTCTGAAAAAAGAGCTTTTGCGAGTTCCTCAAGTTGCAAATATTGACTATTGGGGTGTTCCAACAAAAGCTATTTATGTTGAATTTAATAGAACAAAGTTGAATAATTTGAATATTTCTCAAAAAGCTTTGTTCGGCACTTTGGCTAGCAGTAATACAATCACAAGTGCAGGCGCAATAAAGATTGATGATGAATATGCAAGAATAAGAATAACTGGAGAAATAGATAGCGTCGAATCTATTCAAAACCTTTATGTTACTGATAATAAGGGAAATCTATTAAAAATAGGTGATATAGCAGAAGTAAAACGTGGTCATGTAGAACCTGATAGCCAGATTATGTATTATAATGGCGAACGCGCTATCGGTATTGGTATTTCAGCAGTTGAAAATGGCAACGTTGTAAAAATGGGCAAAGATGTTAAGGATAAACTTGAAGCGTTAAAATATTCTATGCCTGTTGGAATGCAAATAAACTATATCAATTTCCAAGCAAAGGATGTTCAGGAATCTATTGATAACTTCAATGTTAACTTTGTTGAATCTGTTTTGATTGTTATCGGTGTTTTGCTGATTTTCATGGGGTGGCGTTCTGGAGTTGTAATAGGTCTGATTTTGATTCTGATTATTCTTGGAACTTTTGTAATTATGTATCTCTGGGGAATAGAATTACAGCTTATTTCTCTTGGTGCCTTGATTATCGCTCTTGGTATGTTGGTCGATAATGCTATTGTTGTTGTCGATGGTTATTTGGTCAAGACTTCTAGAGGAAAAGATCCAGAATCTGCTTTAAAAGAAATTGCTGACGAAAACCAGTGGGCACTGCTTGGGGCAACTTTTGTAGCAATCTGTGCTTTCATGGCTATAGGTCTAAACGAAGGTGACATGGGGGAATTTTGTAAATCTCTCTTCTATGTTATAGCTATTTCATTGCTGTTGAGCTGGGTTATGGCACTTACTTTTACTCCTTTGTTCTGTCTAGCAATGATTCCACCTGAAAAACCTTCAGAAGATAGCGGCGATGTTTATGACGGCAAATTTTATAAGTTGTTTGAAAACTCATTAAAATTTTGCTTGGATAACAGATTTGTTGTCAGCTTTTTGCTAATATTGGCATTAGTTGTATCTGTAGTAAAATTTGGAGATGTTCCTACAAGCTTTATGCCAAATTCCACAAGAAAGCAGTTTATTGTGGATTACTGGCGTTCTCAAGGCAG
>ONIU01000008.1 GCA_900317935.1 uncultured bacterium | reverse complement strand
AGAATCTTTTTTAAACGCTTTTCTTTGCTACGCTGCTGAAAAATCTTATAGGCAGGAAAAGCCATTGTAGCAATGATAGCAATGATAAAAGTAATAACAACCAGCTCAACTAAGCTTAAAGCTCTTTTTTTGTTGAGCAAAGCAAAAGTCACTACTTTATCATTGCTTTTCCGCATTAATTTTTGCTATCCATAATTGGAAGGAAGATATTAGTTGATTTCATAATATCTATAGCTCTTTGGAGCTGAGTATCGTAAGGATTGATAACATATTCTTCGAGCTTGCCATGAGCAAGGCTGTCAGGAGGTTCTACAAAACCGCTGAGTTTATGGGTTTCAGAGGCATTTCTATTAACATAGTTAATAAGAATAGCACCTGAAGCCAGTTCAGCAGTATAAGTATCTGTAGCGGTCTTATCCTGATGAGGAGCATTACTTAGAAGTTGCAAATACTTCTGATCGTCTTCAATCTTCTTTTTGATTTCTTCAGTCTTTGATTCGTCAAATTTAGGAAGATCTACTTCGATATCAGGTTTAATACCAGTCTTATGGATATTTACACCAGATGGAGTGTAATAAAGAGCAGTAGTAAGAGCCATTGCAGAACCATCATTGAGAGAAATAACAGTCTGAACAGAACCCTTACCAAAAGACTTCTTACCAAGCAACAAACCGCGTTTATTATCTTTTATAGCACCGGCAACGATTTCTGAAGCAGAAGCTGAACCTTCATTAATGAGAACGATAAGAGGAAGAGTCGGATGATATTTATAGAAAGAACTATATGTATTCTTTTCGCCATCTCTGCCTTTGATAGAAACGATATCGCCCTTGGCAATAAACTTACGGCCAACTTCTACAGCAGCAGTCAACAATCCGCCTGGGTTGTTGCGCAAGTCAAGAATAATCGACTTAACACCGTTCTTTTCCAAATTGATGAGAGCTTTTTCCAAATCTTCAGAAGAAGTCTGAATAAACTGAGTCAATCTGATATAGCCAATATCGTGACCAATAGTCCAGTATTTAATACTAGGAACCTTGATAATCTGGCGTTCAAGTTCATAATCTTTGGTTTCTTTAGAACCTTCACGCATGATTGTTACAGTAACCTTTGTTCCAACAGGACCTCTTAAAAGGTTTACTGCATCATGAAGAGCTATATCTATAACATCCTTGCCATCAATTTTAATAATCATATCGCCGGCCATGATGCCTGCACGAGCGGCTGGAGTATCATCTATCGGAGAAATAACAGTGAGCATTCTGTCTTTTACGGAAATAACTATGCCGAGACCGCCAAATTCACCCTGGGTTTCTGTCTGCATATCAGCAAAGTTCTTTGGTTCCATAAAACGTGTATATGGGTCATCAAGCTTTTTAAGCATACCTTCGATAGCACCATATATAAGCTTCTGTTCATCAATGTTTTCTTCTACATAATCAGATTTGATTAATTCAAGAACTTTGCGAATCAAATCCAAAGATTTAAAGTAAGTCAAATTAGTTGTAGCTGCAGTAGCATTGTTATTAGTAACTACCAATATAATTCCAAATATGAGAGTTACTACCAATGAATATTTAAATAATTTTTTGAACATTAAAAACACCTTCAATTAGGGTAAATTTATCAAGTCTATCTTAAATTCTAACATATCGGGATGAAATATACAATAGATTAGGGAAAAAGAGGGTGATGAGTGTAGGTGAGGTGGTAAGTGGTAGGTGGTTAATCGTCTATAGGAACAAGAGCTACACGAAAACCCATGGTCCTATCCTTTGTATTCTTAGCACAGCCATCTCTAGAAGCTGATCGGCATCTATAAGTTACCGAAGAATAACACCCACCTCTTCGAACATTTTGGTTGCCAGCAGTAACTAAAGGATCCACAGCATCTTCAGGAGGATAGCCAGGATAATTATTTCCATTTACTTGTCTTAAATCTTTTACTAATTCATGAACATTTCCATGCATATCATATAAACCCCAGGCATTTGGCTTTTTTCTAGGGTCACCAACAAAGTGTGGGTTACTATTGGAATTTTTACTTTTTTTAAACCAGGCAACTTCATCTAGATTTGGGCAAAAATCATTATCTCCAATAGCAGTAAGCTCTTTACCATTATTTAAAGCAGATGTCGTTCCTGCTCTGCAGGCATATTCCCACTGAGCTTCTGTAGGCAAATCAAATTTATAACCGTAAGGAACGAATCTAGAATACTCAGTATTAAGTTTATTGCAAAAATCATTAGCATCATTATAGGAAACACTATCAACAGGACGCATTTCATCTGAATTAAAATAGGAAGGATTGGTTCCCATTACTTTTTTATACTGTTTCTGAGTCACTTCGAATTTACCAATTAAAAATTGTTTTGTAAGAGTTACCCAATGAGGGTTTTCGTTATTTCTCCTTCCCAATTCACTCATTGGGGCTCCCATAAGAAATCTGCCTGGAGGGCAACACACCAATTCAATATCAAACTCATCATTAACATTTACTGTATTATAATCAGAATTCACATTGCTTATCGGTACAGAATTATCTTTAAGCGGAAAACTAAATCTTTCACCACCGATAAAAGTACTGGCTGAAATTCCTGAGTCTGGTTCCACAATTCTTACTTCATTGACTAAATAATCTTTGGTTTCAACTCTTAGATGCTTGGCCATTTTCCAAGTTCCTATTTCAGTGCTTTTGTCTACATTTCCTTCAAGAGAATCTCTTTTATGAGGTTCTGTAACACGGAAATAAATATCGTAACCTTTAGTATCGGCCCCCTCTTGAAGAATTTCTGAAACAGTCTTATTTACAAAATAGCCAGATAGAGAAGAATTAAGCCCTTTATTAATCTTATTTTTCAAATCTTCAATGGAATCTTGTTTCCACTGATACTTAGGGTAAGCCATATTTTCTTTATAGTATCTATTTAGAGCATCATTAACTAACTTTTCATTAGTTTTTCTTACTGTCATTTTTGCATCTTCAACATAATCTCTATAATAAGAAACAGAAACAGCAGATACTACAGCTAAAACAGATAGAACTATAAATACTTCTATAAGAGTAAAACCTTTTTTGTTTTGAGTAGTATTTGACACAGTTATTCGGTACCTCAAATACAGCATAGTAT
This sequence comes from uncultured bacterium, assembly GCA_900317935.1. GTDB lineage: Bacteria > Muiribacteriota > Ozemobacteria > Ozemobacterales > Ozemobacteraceae > RUG334. The sequence continues at coordinate 54,504 of ONIU01000008.1, read as the reverse complement.
GACTAAGAGATATTTGTTTTAGAGTAATATAATATCTTAATATAATTATAATTATTTTTCTAAAAATTAAAAATACTTTTTGTTAAATATTACTCATCTATGGGTACAAGGACAACTCGAATTCCCAAAAAAGCTTCCGTAGAAGTACTGGCTTTTGCATCTCTAGCAGCAGAACGCAATCTTTTATTTTCGCTGCTATAGCCACCACCTCTGATCATATAGTTACTGCCACCAAGCCTAATAGGATCTATAAGCGGCACTTCAGGGTCGGTAAAACTATAATCTTCATAAGTGGTACTGCGTGTATCAAGACACCACTCAGCTACATTGCCGTGCATATCATATATACCCCATTTATTTGGAATCTTCTCTACACTGGCAACCTTGTGCACTCTGCCTCCAGAATTACTAAAAGCCCAACCAACTTCATTTATGTTAGGACAATTATTCCTATCTGGATCAGTAACCTCTTTCCCGCTATTTAAAGCAGATGTAGTTCCTGCTCTGCAAGCATATTCCCACTGAGCTTCCGTAGGCAAATCGAATTTATAACCATAGGGAACAAACCTTGAATATTGATTATTCAATTTATTACAAAAAGCTTTTGCATCGTTCCAAGAGATTCCATTAATAGGATGAGTGCCGGTTGCTTCTGGCTTAGGATCATTTATTCCTAAAACTTTATAATATTGTTGTCGGGTGATTTCATATCTACTAATTAAAAAACTTTTTGAAATGGTTACTAAATGCTGACTTTCGGTAACTTGGCCTGTTCTATTGTTTCTTCCCTTTTCGGTTGTTGGACTGCCCATCCTAAAGGTTCCAGGAGGAATACAAACCATTTGAATATCAAAATCATCATTAACATTTACTGTATTGTAATTTGTCTCTGAATTGCCTATTGGCTCAGAATCTGCCTTTAAAGGGAAATTAAATTTTTCTAAGTTATCAAAAGTGCTAGCTGTAATTCCCGAGTCTGATTCTGCAATTCTTACTTCATGAACAAGAAAGTCTCTTGTTTCAATTCTTAAATTCTTTGCCGCTTTCCATTTTCCGACTTCAGAAGAATTATCTAAATTGCCGCTTTCAGAATCTCTTTTATGAGGCTCAGTAACACGGAAAAAAATATCATAACCCTTAGTATCTGCTCCCTCCTGTAGAATATCTGAAACATTCTTATTAGTAAAATAGCCTGAAAGAGCTGAATCTAACCCCCTATTCATTTTATTTTTTAAATCTTCAACAGAATCATGTTTCCATTGATACTTAGGGTAAGTCATATGATCTTTATAATATCTATTTAAAGCATCATTAACTAACTTCTCATTAGTTATTCTAACAGTCTTTTTTGCATCTTCAACATAATCTTTATAATAAGAAAACGACACTGAAGATATTACAGCTAAAATTGAAAGAACGATAAATATTTCTATAACAGTAAAACCTCTTTTGCTATAGGAAAGAAACAGCAAGATTTAAGCACCTCTATTAACTCAGCATAAAGTCAGTAGAATAAAAGATTAAGTTGATTATTTATGAATTACACACTCAAAAATGTACCCTACTAATTTAATTATAATTAGTAGGGTACATTTCGCTAAGAATAAATGTTAATTTTTGTAAAGTTTTATTCGTCGATTGGAACTAGAACGACACGAAAACCTACATTTTTTGAAGCAGAATTCAAAGCACTGCCTTGTCTTGAAGCCGAACGACATCTGTCATAAGTTGCCTCAAAACTTCCTCCTCTATGACATCTCTGATTTCCTACAGTTACTAACGGATCTATAGCATCTTCTGGAGGATAAGGAGGATAATTACTTGGTCTTACATCTTTTATCAATTCTTCTACATTGCCGTGCATATCGTATAAACCCCAGTTATTAGCCATTTTCTGCCCAACAGGATGTGTTTGTTTTTTGTTATCATCTGTACTAAAATTTGAATTATTATTAAACCATGCTACTTCGCGTATATTTGCATAATTGTCTGTAGTTACACAATCCTTGTTATTGTTTAAAGCCTTTGTTGTACCGGCTCGGCAGGCATATTCCCACTGAGCTTCAGTAGGCAAGTCAAATTTATAGCCATAAGGTACTAATCTTGAAAAATTTGTGTTAAGCCTTTCACAAAACTCTAATGCGTTATCTCTAGTCATATTTTCAACAGGATTATCCTCATTTTTCTTATTGTTAGATGGGTTTGTCCCCATAACTTTAAGATATTGCTTTTGAGTAATTTCATATTTACTTATCAAAAATTGTTTTGTAAGAGTTACATTATGGGGGGTTTCGTTTGTCTTTCGTCCGACTTCATCCATTGGAGCTCCCATCAAAAAGGTTCCGGGAGGACAGCAAATCATCTTAAGATCTAAGTTATCATCTTTTTCTATTGTATTGTATCTGGAAGGATCATTTGAAATTGGTTCCGAATCAGATATAAGAGGGAAATTGAACTTTTCAAGATTATCAAATGTAGTTGTTGGAATATCCAAATCAACAATTTTGATTTCGTTTACTAAGTAGTCAAAAGTTTCAACTCTAAGATTTTTAGCCCTTTTCCAGGTGCCAACATCAAAAGAGTTATCTACATTTATATTTTCATCGTTTGTTACACGATTTATTTTACGAGGCTTAGTAACTCTATAATAAATTTCATAACCTTTAGAATCCGACGCTTCTGAAAGTATTGCAGAAACAGTTTTATTGGCAAAATAGCTTGAAAGAGCAGTATCTAATCCCTTATTGACATTATGTTTAATATCATCAACAGAATCATTTCTCCACATATATTTGGGATAATAGGTATGTTCTTTATAATACCTGGCTAATGCTTCATTAACTAATTTAACGTTAGTATTTCTAACGGTTATCTTGGCATCTTCAATATAATCATGAAAATAAGAGACTGAAATCGTAGTGATAACAGCCAAAATAGATAAAACAATAAATAACTCTACAAGAGTAAAACCTTTTTTACTGTGGTAAGTATTGAAGTGGCGGCATCTTTTTTCCGCCGAATCGGATTTCAAAATGCAACATTCCATTGATTCCACCCCCATCTACCTTTCCTATAACAGTTCCTTTATCTACAACTTCATTCAAACCAACCCACACATTATCTAATCTAGCGTAAACGGTGGAAAAACCACGTTGGTGTCCTAAAATAACCACGTCACCTAATCCACTAAGGAAACCTTTATACAATACTTTTCCCTTAGCTGCAGCCATAATTTCAGCATCAGCAGCAGGTTTTATAAAGAGAGCACTGGCGTCTTCACCACCTTTTTCAAAAACCTGTTCCCTAAATTCTTTGCTAATCGGCCACATAAAATTCATTATCTTAGCAATTTCTGAACATGAATCAGATAAAGCTGTTTCTTCGTTATTGCTATTAGATCTTTTCTTTTCATTTTCAGAAGAAGCTGGCATAGCAACAACTGTAGTTGCTGTCTGTGTTTTTTTATCAGAAACAGCCACAGAATCTTCTGTAATACCTAATTCTTTTTCAAATCCAGGTTTTGAAGCTAGCTTTGCGGCCTCTTCAATTTGCTTTTCTAACTGTTTACGAGAAGAAGCCAATGATTTTTCTTTCTGGAGGAAAACTTTTTTCTCTAGAAGAACAGAGTTTAACATAGCATTCAAAGAAGACTGTTCTTTTGCCAGCTTTTTCTGTTTTTCTGTCATTTCCCTTTTGCTAGCTTCTAAAGCAGCATTTTTTTCACTTAATCGTAGGCTTATTCGTTTTATTTTCTCATCTTTAGCCTTTAGCTCTTCAATAATTGCTTTATCAGATTCCAATAAATACTTAACCATTTGATAACGGTTAAGAAAAGCATTAAGATCTTTGGCAAAAAGAACAGAACTAACTAAGGTACCCTGTCTTATTTTATGAAGCTGAACCAGTCTGTTTCTAAATCTAGTTAAGAGTTCTCTAAGCTGTTTTCTGCTTTCAGCATTATCTTCTTCCAGCTTTTTTATCTGAATTTGAGCTTCTTCCTGATTTTTAGATAATTGTTCTATCTGAGAACCCAGGTCTTTTATTTCCTGTTTTTTCTCTTTGATTCGTTTTTCTAAGTTTTGGCTTTTCTTTTTCTGGCTATCAACCTTGATTTTTAAATATTTAATCTGTATATCAATGGCGTCTATTTCATTCTGTATTTCTTCCGCAGTCTTTGCAGCAAAAGAATATTGAGGAATAGTCAGTATAAGGAATGCAATAAAAAACAGATTTTTTAGACGCAAAAATATGTTATTCATATTAAACGCCTTCATATAAAGCAGTAGAACGACTAAATCTGTTTATATCCCTAAGAGATATAAGACTGCCGGAAACTCCTAATACAACACCCATCATAAATAATTTCATTGCCAATTTGAACAATTGGTCGACCCCAATATCGGTTGTAAAGAAAGGTATTAATTCTGCCAATTTAGTTAAAACAAAATTATAACTTAAAAAGAGCAAAAATACTGCTATAGTTGAAGCAAAAACGCCTTGAATCAGACCTTCTACAATAAAAGGACCTCTAACAAACCAGTTTGTTGCCCCAACGAGCTTCATGATAATTATTTCTTCGCGTCGCATGAACAGAGTAAGTCTGACAGTATTATACACAATAAACAGCGAAGCCAGACCCAATAATATAATAACAACAAGGCTAGAAATCCATAAAAGTCTGGAAAGACCTTCAAATTGTCGATAGAGTTCTTCCCCATAGCTAAAAGTATCAATAAGAGGCTCATTTTTTAATTTATCGAGAAGCATCTTCAAGTTAGAACCGCTTTTGACCTTTATTCTTAAAGTTGTAGGCAGAGGATTTTCTTCTGCAGTGATTCCTATTTGAAGCAACTGCTGTTCATTCGGATCAGAGAAAAGCTCTTTTGCTGCCTGTTCCGGAGAAACAACCTGGATTTTTTCAACTTCATCCAAACCAGTTAATCGTAAACTTAAAGTATTTGCAGAATCCATATCGGCTGTTTTTTTCAAATAAGCAGTAACCAAAGCTTCAGACTGCATCTGAGAGAGGAATCCTTCCATATTCATAGTGGCAAGAAGAAAGGTTCCCATCATAACCAAAGCTATACTGATTGTAGAGATAGTAATGAAAGACATTACACCGGATTTTCGCAGATTTGTTAAAGCTTCAACAATAAAGAATTTAAGATTAGATAATGTCATTATAAAGAACCTGCTTTTTTATTCGTATGCGTAAGTGCCGCATTCTTCATCTTTTACAATCTGACCTTCAACTAATGCCAGAACTCTTTTGCGAAGTTTATTAACCAGATTGTGGTTATGAGTCGCCATAATTACAGTTGTTCCTCTGGCATTAATCTTAAGGAATAGCTGCATGATTTCCTGGGAAATCATAGGGTCAAGGTTACCAGTTGGTTCGTCAGTAACAAGAATCAATGGATTATTTACAATAGCTCTGGCAATACAAACTCTTTGCTGTTCACCACCAGAAAGCTCTGTTGGATACATTTTTCTTTTATGAGAAAGACCAACTTGCTCTAAAGCTTCTTGAACCCTATTGTTTATTACTGATTCTGAAGCCCCAATAACTCTAAGACCAAAAGCGACATTTTCAGCAACAGTTCTTCTTTTTAAAAGCTGAAAATCTTGGAGAACTATGCCTAGATTTCTTCTTAAGTAAGGAATACGGCTATCTGGCATAGCAGTAATATCTTTTCCATCAATAAAAATTTTGCCTTCAGTAGGTTTGTCTTCACGAAAAAGCATTCTCAGGAAAGTACTTTTTCCTGCCCCGGAAGGCCCTACCAGAAAAACAAAATCACCTGGTTTTATTGTCAGATTAATATTATTAAGTGCTCTGACACCGTTTGGAAATATCTTTGTAACGCCCTGTAATTCGATCATATGGATTGCTGTCTCTATAAAAAATTATAATCTGTAATACTGTTAAGTTTTTATATTATAACAGTCTTACAAACTAATATCAATAGATGGAAAAAGCGAAACAAAAAAATAGCCTTTATTATCTAATTTTGATAAAATATTTTCTGTGACTGTTTTCATTAAGAACAAAACTACTCACATTTGGAGGGATGATGATTTTCGAATTATTGAAGCTCTGTATAGAAAAAGGTGCTTCAGACTTACATTTCAAAACAGGTTATTCACCAATTTTACGTATAGACGGGAATATGCGTCCTATTAGGGAAATGCCTGAAATAACCCACAAAGATTTTGAAGTAATGCTAGAAGCGATTCTAGATGATGCTCAGTTAATCACTTTTCTAAAGTACCAAAAACTTGACCTTGGCTATAGTTTCAGCAATGCGAGATTCAGAGTTAATCTGTTCAATGATTTTCGAGGCGGCAATGCTGTTTTCAGAGTTATTCCCTTCAAACAGTTAACATTTAACGATATCAATCTTCCTCAAGCGGGAAGAAAATTCGCGGATAAATCAAATGGTCTGGTTTTGGTTACTGGTGCGACTGGAGCAGGTAAATCAACTACTCTATCGGCATATATAACCCATATCAACAACACCTACAAAAAGACAATAATTACGGTAGAAGACCCTATTGAATACCTTTTTGAAGATAACGAATCTCTTATCAGCCAAAGACAGGTCGGCGTAGACTGCTCGACATTTGAAGAAGGAATAAGAGGGGCTCTTCAAACAGATTGCGATGTAATAATGGTTGGAGAACTTCGTAATCTAGATGCTGTTGAAATGACTCTTCTTGCAGCAGAGTCAGGCAAACTTGTATTTGCTACACTTCACAGTAATACAGCAGTTCAAGCAATAGACAGATTCGTAAATCTTTGTCCTAAAAACCTGCACCAGCAGGTTATGGCTCGTTTAGCATCTCACCTCCAAGGAATAGTTACTCAGACTCTTGTTCCCAAAAAATCTGGCCGAGGCAGGCTTGCAGCTTTTGAAGTATTGATAAACATTCCAGCAATCAAAGGTCTTATCACAGAAAACAGACTGCATCTGATTCCTTCATATCTTGAATCAGGTTCTACAAACGGTATGATTTCTCTAGACAATTCTTTAGTAGAACTAATAACTTCCAACAAGATTACAAAAGACGAAGGTATGTTAAAAGCTAACAACCGTGCTTATGTAAAACGAAAAGTTGAAGAATTTGAACAAGTACCTGGAGACAATAAATAATGAAACCCGAAATATACGAATACTTTGAACAAGCTATAAAAATGGGTGCAAGTGACTTAATACTCAAGCCAGGTGCTCCTCCTGCATATAGAGTAAATAAACATCTTATTGTTTCTGAAGACGAAGCTCTTGCTCCACAACAGATGTTTGACCTTTTTCTGCCTGTTTTAGATGCAAAACAGCAGGAAAATCTGCAAAACAAATTCAACACATCATCAATCTTTACCTTAGGTAGTAGTCAGACAAGAATCAGATATTACATCTACCAGCAAAGAGACGGTGTTGCAGGTTCTTTCAGATTCATTCCCAATGATGTTCCAACAGTAAAAAGTCTCGGTTTGCCAGATACCCTGATAAATATCGCATCTATGCCTAGAGGTCTGTTTTTGGTAACAGGTCCTGTATGCTGCGGGAAAACCCTTACTGTAGCAGCAATGGCTGAAGCCATAAATGAAAGATATGCAAGACATATCATAACCATGGAAAATCCTGTAGAAATAATCTACAAACCTAAACAGTCCGTATTTACTCAGGTAGAAGTAGGTAAAGTAATTCCAACTTACCTTGACGCATTAACAAATGCTCTTCGAGAAGACCCTGACGTAATGATTCTTGGACAACTTGGAGAACGTGGAATTGTTGAACAAGCCTTGATGGCAGCAGAAACAGGCCACCTGGTTATTTCTTCACTTCCTACTTTCGGACCGGCACAAACAATAGAACACATAATCAGTATGTATCCTCCAGGAAAACAAGATGAAGCAAGAAACCAACTAAGTCTTAGTCTTATTGGAATATTCTCTCAAATTCTTATTCCTAATATAGATTTTAAGCAAAAACCAGCTGTAGCATGCGAACTAATGATAGTAAATGCTGGGATGAGAAACCTTATCCGTGACCACAAATACAACCAATTGTCAACAGCAATGGTTATGGCTAGAAGAGAAGGTTGTATAACCTTTAAAGAGTCGTTAGAAAAACTTAAACGTAATGAAAATCTCAATCAAGAGTTTATCGACAATTTGCTTGAGGAGGTTGAATAATGAAAGAATCAGCCTATAGACATATTTCCGAATTAAGAGTCAAACTTGCTACAATTATCTGTGAAAAACTAAATGGTAAGTTTAGTACTGAAAGCAAAAGCAAACTTATATATATTTTAGCCAAAATAGGGATAAGCAATTACTACAAAATTATTTATGATTATGCAAACAAAAATCCAGAAAGTTGCGATGCGATAGTTGCTCTTTCTCTTTTTGATGTTAAAGAAACCGTTGACTATTTCCTCGAAAAGCTTAAAGATCCACAAACTCTTCATAGAGACCTAATGGTAGAATGTCTTGGCAATCTAAAAAAACCTGAGTTGGTTCTTCCTATTAAAGAATATTTAAAGGATGAAGACAGACAGGTTCGTTTCCAGGCCGCCTATGCACTATACAATATAGGTGGCAGAGAAGCAGCCTTAGCAATGTGTGAATATATTTCCGACCCAGATGAATGGATATCCATGACTATTCTGCGTTTGCTCTGCAAAATGAAAGAATTGGATACAATCCCTATTCTTATAGAAAAGTATCAGGCAGATACAGATTTACGACGTAAAGCCCTCATGATATCTTTCCTATCCAGATTTAAGAGTATTACCCTTCTAAGCGCTTTTGATGATGCTCTTCAAGCAAGAGATGCTCGTTTAAGAGCAAATGCTATTGAAGCAATCGGCGATCTTAAACTTCCAGTCGAAGAACTTCGCAAAAGAATAGTTCCTTATCTCAACGACCCAAATAACAGAATCAGAGCTAATGCAATTCTTGCAATGGCCAAGATTACACCCGAAAAAGTCAAAGCCCAAATAATAGAAATGTGTAACTCTGATGACGTTCAGCTTAGAAGAAGTGCTGCTTTTATTCTATGCATGATACCGCCAATAGATTTCTTTAATGAAGCTGAAAAACTCATCGTAGACGAAAATGAAACCGTCAGAAAACGTATGATTCAGTCTTTAAAGAATTTTCCGCATGAATTTATAAGTTCTAACATCAATAAAGTTTTATCTGACAACAATAAATGGATTAGAAAATATGCAGTAGATATGATTGCATCTATTCCTGCTTTTGAATCTGCTCCAATAGTAAATCTGCTAAAAAATGAACGAGCGGCTCCAAATATTGAAGCCTGCTTGAAGTTCTTAGCAACTCATCCTAGCGATAGCGCAATGAATTCATTAAAAATTCATTTTAAAGATAAAAGATTACCTGTAGTAAAAAGTCTTTTAAAAGCTCTCGTTTCTATTGGTGGTATAGAAGAAGTAAAGAATGTTGCACCCAGACTTGAACAGCATGATCCTTTTGTTATTCAGAACATAACAACTATCATGCTTGAATCCGGGGATTTAAATGCATTAGAAGAAGTATTTAAAAGATTTGAAAAAATTCGAAATCAAAATCAACTAGATTTAATTATTCCATCTGTTGAAGGAATAATAGACTTAATAATTCAAGGCGATAAAATGCCTCCAAAACTATTGAGGGCATTTACTGGCAATGAACCTGTAGCTCCGATTAATATGCCTATGCAGCAACCAGTTCAAAAGAAGCAGAGCACCAATAATGTTTCTCAAATAAAACCTGCATCCAACGCTAAGTCAGCTATGGGTTTACCATCACTGGATGCCTCTGCAAACAACAATGCAGCATCCAACAATCCACCAGCAGATTTCCTTAATTTCAATCTTGATTTAAATATTCCTGGTTCTGAATCCAACATAGCAGGAACAATCGGAAACGAAGGATTCTCACTACCTACTTTCCAAGACTTAGATATGCTCAATATGGCTGGCAAACCCGAAGGTCTAATAAAGAAAAAGCGTTCGGCTCCTCATTATAAAGCCGGTCTAAAAGCTTATAATCTTGGTAAATATCCAAAAGCAATTGAAGAATTCAATAAATCTCTAGCAAATAATGAAAATCCTCCAGCATCAATTAATGTATATATGGGTATAATTCTTTGCGACCAGGGTGAATACAACCAGGCTATAGAACATCTGACAGCTTTTCTGAAACAAAATCCAGACAATGCAAAAGCCAATTTCCTATTGGGTAAATGCTATAGAAAAACCAAAAACTGGGAAAAGGTATGTGAAGTATACCAGTTGTTCCTACAAGGCGAACTTGAAGCATCTCCAAACATGAAGCGCCGCATACATCAAGATATGGGCACTGCTTGTGCTATTCTTGGGAAAAACGAAACAGCAATTCGTCTGCTGGACAATTTGTTTAAGCTAGAATCAGATAATCCTGAAATAGGTTATTATTTAGCTATGGCACAATACAAAATGGGTAAAAGAAGTGAAGCTTCAGGAATCGTTGACCAAGCTATAAAAGTTGCTCCTAAGGGTAAACAGATAGAAAAGATGCTAATGTCTCTATCTCAAACAATTCGTAGCGGCTTGCCACTTAATTAAAGTGAATCTAAAAAACAGCCAATTGTTAAAAATTGGCTGTTTTTTTGTAGCGCTTTTTAATATTATACTTTTGCAAAATATGATTGTCCGAAAACTGGAAATCTGCTGTAAAATTAGTATTTCTTTATTTTGTTGTCTACACATTGTCATAATCGTATAGCTTTCAGGGCTAAAGCCCATACGCTATACTTATTATGACAAATGTGTAGACAATTAATATGATCTAATTCTAGCTAAATGAACATCACAAAAAAATGCTTGGATTAAACCAAGCATTTTTTTAACTTGTAACTTGTATCTTATATCTTGTAACTTGTGTCTTATGTCTTATAACTTAGTAAGAACGAGCTACGAAAACTCTGTGTTTAGCTGGTTTACCGCAGCAAACGCAGTTACCATCAATTTCACGATTATTCAAACATCTGATTGTTGCACCTACTTCTGCTTTGAAGCGGTCTTCACAAGCCTGGTCGCCACACCAGCAAAGATCTGCCATTCCATGTTTAACCTTGATTACATCAACAAATTCTTCGAAGCTGTTTGCTCTGAAAGTCTTGGTATCAAGAATTTCCTTAGCTTGCTTGAATAGACCCTGCTGAATTTCTTCCATAAGGCGTTTTGCAGTTGCTTCCATTTCTGCTTCAGGAATAAACATCTTTTCACCTGTATCACGTCTTACAAGGCAGACCTGGTTCTTTTCCATGTCTTTTGCACCGATTTCTACTCTTAGAGGAACACCCTTCATTTCGTATTCAGAATACTTCCAACCTGGTCTGTAACCATCTCTATCGTCACATTCAACTCTTAATCCAGCATCGGCAAGACGTTTTGCAAGTTCTCTGGCTTTTGCATTAATAGCATCAGCACCAGTCTTATTAACTATAGGAATAACAACAGCCTGAATCGGAGCTACTCTTGGAGGCAGTCTCAAACCCTTGTCATCGCCGTGAACCATAATCAAAGCACCGATAATACGTGTTGAAATACCCCATGAAGTGCTCCAAACGTGTTTGTGAGTTCCATCAGAATCTAGGAACTGAACATCAAATGCATTTGCGAAGTTCTGACCTAAATCGTGAGAAGTGCCTGACTGCAAAGCCTGACCATCCGGCATCAAAGCTTCGATTGTATAAGTGTTCAAAGCGCCTGCAAATTTTTCCTTCTGGCTCTTTTCACCTGTAACTAACGGAATAGCCAAATCATGTTCAACAAAATCCTGATAGACTTTGAGCATTGTCATAACTTCTTCTTTTGCTTCTTCGTGAGTGCGGTGAGCAGTATGACCTTCCTGCCACAAGAATTCAGTTGTTCTTAAGAAAGGTCTGGTAACCTTTTCCCAGCGCATAACATTTGCCCACTGATTGATTTTTACTGGCAAATCACGATAGCTGTCTATCCATTTTGCAAACATATAACCTATAATAGTTTCTGAAGTAGGTCTGATTGCTAATTTTTCTTCTAATTCTTCTCCGCCGCCGTGAGTAACCCAGGCAACTTCCGGAGCAAAACCTTCAACGTGTTCAGCTTCTTTTGTGAAAAAGCTTTCAGGAATCAAAAGAGGAAAATAGGCATTAGTATGCCCAAGACGCTTAAATTCAGTATCAAGAATCTTTTGTATGTTTTCCCAAATAGAATAACCGTAGGGTCTTATTACCATACAGCCTTTTACTGGAGAATAATCGGCCATTTTAGCTTTTAAAACAACGTCTGTATACCAGCGAGAAATATCTTCTGATTTTGGTGTAACTGCTTCCTGAGATTTCTTGGAAGCATTATTCTGATTGTTATTGTTACTCATGTTAGACCTTTCTTTTTACCTAAAATAAGTTACCGGCTCATTATATGAGCCGGTGTAATTTATGTCAAGTTGCTATTTCAGTTATCCGGGGGAAACATCACCTAAACTTTGTTAAGCTACATCATAGAGGTATTCATTCAATTCTTCGATTAAGTCTTTGAGACGATTATTAAAAGCCAATCAGGCTCTATATGACATTCTTTAAATCCTTTCCAGTTTCCTGTTAAATCGTGCTCTTTATATTTTTTAGGTAATTTGCCTTCGTTAGCTAATAAACGTATTGTTTCATCTAATAAATCAATTTGAAAGCCACGTTTTATCGCATTTTTATAATCCTTTTTAAATCTTGATGTCCAAATAACTTTGTAACTCATTTTTTTAATTCTTTCAAAGCGTCTTCTACATCGTATTTAACAGTATTAGGATTAGATAATAATTCTTCAGATTCAATTAAAGCAGAAATGGTATCTGCATTAGGAGTATGCATAGAAATTTCAAATGGAATTTTACCTTCTCTTACTGACTGCTTCAAAAAAATATTAAAAGCAGTAGTCATATTCATGCCAAGTTCTTTAAATAAGTTTTCTGCTTGGTTTTTTAAAACGCTATCTATTCTGAAACTTACACTAGTCAAATTAGACATATACTTACCTCTTTTGTTTGTTATATTTATATTGTATAGTAAATTCAATGCAAATGTAAAGCTTTTAAACGGAGAACGGAGAACTGTAGAGCATAGAGAGAAGAGCGGAAGAGCTGAGAATTGAGAACTGAGAATTGAGAATTGAGAGATGTAGAGCGGGAGAACGGAGAACTGAAAACTGAAAACTGAGAGCTGAGTTTTTAGTTCTTTATTCTCCGCTTTCTGCTTTTAGTTTCTTTTTTACAGTTTTTATAGAACTTACCAAAATAGAAATAATTTCATTCAAATTGTTATGCAGTCTTTCAATTTGTTTGAAATCGATTATTTCGGCTCTTTCCATTATTTCTAACCAATATTGAGTTTCATCAGCTTCTTTAAGTGCTACATTCAGCTTATTTATAAAATCCGCCTTGCTTTGTGCATTACGACTTTCTCTAACATTAGCTCCAATACTTGTTCCGCTTCTTAATATTTGTTTTGAAAGAACATATTCTTTTTTCTCTTTGCATAAATACTGATAAAATCTAACTATTCGAACAGCAAAATCAACAGTTTTATTAGCTAAAATGCTTTCTCTCAATTTTTCATTCTCCGTTCTCCACTCTCCGTTCTCAATTTTCCGTTCTCTCCGCTCTACAAACTCTGTTTTAGCAACTCCAAGCTGCTGGCTTCATCAGCTCGGTTCTAAAATACCCCCTTTATTAAAGGGGGATGTCAGCTTCATCTGACTGGGGGATTTTTATAAGTAATAGTCTTCTGACTTAGCTTACTACTGCTTAATAAACTTCTCAAAAATCCCCTTGACTGCCTTTGGCAGCCGTTCCCCTTTGAGAAAGGGGATATTTTAGAATCATCTAATGTTGGGTTATACTTATCTTGAACCAAGTGGATAACGTCACCAAGGTTGGCTTTTTTCCAGCCGAGCGGCAAGCCTTCGGTGGTATTGGCGTTTGTCTGGTCGTCGGTTTCTGTTAAGACCCCCTCAGTCAGCGAGCTGACAGCTCCCCCAGCAATTTTTTTCAAAAATTCTGGGGGCGCGTCTTGTTTGAAACGAAAATCTTCCCCAAAGTCAGAGCGGTTGTGACAGTCCTTAAGATGCTCCACCACGCAGGTGGGGGAGCTGGCGAGCGAATGCTCGACTGAGGGGTGACGTAGTCAGAGTAAACTTTAGTTCTTTGGTTATATTTATACGCTATCGCTAAACAGGGTTTTACTCTGGTTCGGTCACCACCCCGTCAGCTTACAGCTGCCACCCCTCCTCAAGTAGGGGCTTTAGGACGTTCTTCCCTCAGCTCTCTGCTCTCCTGCTCTCTTGCTCTTAACTCTCAACTTTCAGTTCTCAGTTCTCAGTTTTCCGTTTTCCGTTTTCAACTCTCCTCTCTAAGAGGCGTTAGCCTCGTCCGCTCTCATCTCTTCTCTTTCAGCTCATTGACCACGCTTAATAGCAAATCGCTGGCTTCGTCTAATAATGCGATAGCTTCTTCACCGCTTTCAATCGGTTCAGGCAAATCTTCATAGTCCACAACAGCTTCATCTCTTATTAAGCCCAAATCTAATGAATTAGCCTTTTGAGCAATCTGTTCACGAGTAAAGCAGGTTAATCTTTCGTCTTTGACAGAGTGTCTATCTTCGGCATTATAAGCCTTGTCATTACTTCAATCAGAGGTCTTGGGGTAAAATACTGACCAGCACCCGATTTCTTTTCGTTAGCATTCTTTTCTAACAAGCCTTCGTAAAGGTCTCCAAAACCTTCTTCTTTTGCAGAAAACCAGTCTAATTCATTAATAGAATTAATAATTTTCTTTAAATTCTTTGGCTCATCAATATTTGAAGAAGCTCCAGCATAGATTCCAGAGTTTAGAGACTATTTCTTGGGTTTGCATTGCTATTGCTGTTATTCTTGGCTGCTTTCTTCCAGACGTCTCTGTTCTTTTTCAAGTCTATCAGCCAGTTTTTGGTAAGTTAAATACTGAGCTTCAAGAGATTTAGGCTTGAAGTCATCTTCTTTATCTTCATATTTTTTCAAAGCAAGCTGACCCATTCTAAAGAACAAATCATCACGTCTTTTTGTGTAATGTTCTATCTGATTTGCAGAATTCTTCTGTTCCTGGGTTTTGGGGCTGAAAAAGCTCTTTAACTGTGCAAAAAAGCCTTCACTTGATTTTGCAGCAGCTTTCTTTTCTGGCTGTTCGCTATATTTCTGAATAAAATAATTCATTCTTAATATTTCGTTACCTATAGCAAGCAAATCCTGCCATTCCAGTTCTCCGCCCTGATATAAGTCGTAGACAGAACGACCGACTTCTCTAATATGTTCGTCTCTTTCTTTTCTCAAATCATTAAGAGCAAAATTAATGGCAGCTTTGCTAGAAAGACCTATAGCCTCTTCTTTACCGCGTCGGAAAAATTTAGTAACTGTTGTTGCTAAATCTTCTTCTTTAGCACCTTCTGCTTGTTTTTCGGCGCTTTCGTTTTTATCTTCTTCGATTTCATTTTCTGTAACCATAGTGGTAGAGGGAGGTTCGCTACCATATTTTTCTTCCATTAACTTCAATGCTCTGACAGCAGCTTCTTTAGAAATATCATCTCCGCTAATACTCATGCCCTTTAAAAAGCTGTAAGCAGTAGAATCACAGTAGTTTGCCAATGCAATAACCGCTTTGGTTTTAGTATCGGGACTGGTACTCTTTCTAGCTGCTTCCATAAGCATTTTTATTGCTTCACCAGCTTGAATATGAGAAAGAGCATATATTGCACTACCCTTCATCCATTCTTCTGGAGATTCAAGCATTTTCTTCAGTTCTGTAAAAACCTTTTCTTCTCCGAAAGACTGCAAAGCTTTTGCTGCAACAGCTCTAATACGGTTGTCATTGTCAGACAATGCAGAAAAGAGGCTAGGAATAGCATCTTCAGCCTTTAAGTATTCTATGGCTTCTATAGTATTTGAACGAACACGATTGTCTGGGTCGGTCAAAAATTTGCTTAATAAAGAGGCTTCTTCTTTTTCCAAAAAGAATTTAAGACAGCTTATAAGCCCTGCGACAACAAAAGGATGGTCTTCTGTTTCAAGCATTTTTTGAAGCACAGGTTTGTATTCTGCTTTTATAGCTTCTTCACCCTTTTGAGCTTTGTTTTTAATTTCCATTACAGCAGACAGTCTTGTTCTAAAATTATGAGAAGTCAGTCTGTCTTTTATCGGAACAGTAGCCCCTTCAACAGATGTAATCATAAGTTTTTCTGCCATACTGATTTTATCCAGAGCTTTTCTAGCGAAAAACCTTACTGATACGTTTTCATCCTGAGTAGCTTTGACAAGATTAGATACAACTTCATTTCTCGTTTCTTCTTCAGGAAAATCAAGCTTCATCAAGGTCATAGCCGACAAAGTTCTCAAATCATCATCTGGATTGTGCAAATCCTTTAGAAGTCTTTTAATCTTAATATCCATAGCTATTATTCCTCATGTTCTACCATTATTGGATTATACAACGTCGATCTGTTTCTGCCGTTTTCTTTTGAATAATACAACGCAGTGTCAGATTTTTTGATTAATTCTGCTTTAGTAGTAGCATTGTCAGGATAACAAGCTGCACCGACAGATACTGTTATCGGTACATGAACTCCATTGATTCTGAAATCAAATCCTTCGATTGCTTTTCTAATACGTTCAGCAGGAACAAGAGCACCTGTTCCTGATTTTTCCGGACAAATAACAACAAATTCTTCACCGCCGTATCTTGCGGCAATATCTATTTCACGAATACTCTTTTCTATGAGTCTTGCAACAGTCTTCAAAACTCTATCGCCTTCCGGGTGACCATAAGTATCGTTAAAATGCTTAAAGTGATCGACATCAAGAATCAAGAGAGAAATATGATCTTCATAGCGATCTGCTCTTAAGAGTTCTTCATCTAATCTCTGCTGGAAATATCTGTGATTATAAAGTTTTGTCATTTCGTCAGTTACAGCATAACGATAGAGTCTGGCGTTGTCTATTGCAATAGCAACCTGATTTGCCAAATTGACAAATAGTTCGAAATCATTGTCAGAGAAACTTCCTGGAATTGACTTAGAAACATTTAAAGCACCCATAATCTTATCTTTAGAAATGAGCGGCGCACACATTAATGTTCCAGCTTTAACATTCTGTTTTTTAATGTTTAAGAATTCTTCATCTTCTTCAACATTTTTAACAAAGAGGAACTTTCTGTTCTTAACTACCCAGCCGGCAACAGAATCACCGACTTCAAGTCGTGTATCTCTTGTTATTTCATCGCTTAAACCTATTGCCACGCCTATTGTCAAAGTCTTTTCAGCATCATCTATAAGCATCAAAGAACCTTTTTCTGCCTTCAAAACTTTGGCAACAATATCAAGAATCATATTCTGCAGTTTAACAAAATTTAATTCTGAAGTAACTGCTTTACCAACTTCATATAGAGTAGAAAGCTGTTTGATTTTATCATCTAAATCAGCCTTAGTATTCTTAATATTGATTCTCATTTCATCAAAGATTTGAGTGAGTTCCCCAATTTCATCAGCAGAAACAGGCTTCATTTCTTTATCAAAATTGCCATGGCTGATATTTGAAGCACCTTCAACCAGTTTTCCGATAGGAACAGTGAAACCCCTAGCTAACAAAATAGCAATAATAATAGAAATCAAGGCGGTCAAACCAAACATGCTTACCATACGTTCCCTGAATTTATATGCCGCAGCAAAAGCAATTCTTTCGGGAACCTGCAGAACTATAGTCCAGTTTGGAGCCTGATAAAAATCAAATTTTTTGAGAGAAACCGCGGTAAGCAGATAGGATTCACCATTTATAGTCTTTAAATTGGTTATATCTGAATCTACAACTTCAGAAAAAGCTACGTCAGATATTCCAGCATTTTCATCAGAGCGAGCAATAACAGCTCCGACTTCATCGAATACCAATCCTTGAGATTTAGAGTTCTTTAAAGCATTCTTCAACAGCTCTTTTATGCTGGAAAGATTTACTTCAGAAATCAAAACTCCATTAATACCCATGTTTGGCGAACGGATAACGGATTCCAATGTCATTGTAGGAGGCCCGTCTAATGATGTTCTTACTTCAGAAAGAGACCCCTGATAACTTCTTTTAACTGCCTTAGAAAAAAGCCAATCTTCTGGCAATGCAACACTTGGATCAGTGCTAGCAACTATTTTTCTAGCACTGTCTATAAGATACATTAACTTAAAGAACGAGAAATGGCGCGTTAGTGCGTTAAAATAGTCTTCGGTTATTTCTGGATTCAGAGATTGAACAACTTTGAGTTCTCCAATAGAATTTAGAAGTCTGCGGGTAAATTCCAGATTTTCATATATTCCACGAGCTATGGTATTTGAAAGTTCAATATGATTAGCTGTAACTTCTCTGGTTATGATTTCCTTCTGAGTATTATAAGACCAATAACCTAAGAGTCCTAATGGAATCAAAGTTACGCAAAGTATGATTACAGTTAATTTTACTCTTATTCCAGCAAAATATTTAATCACAGTTTTTTTATTCAAGCCGGCCATCAGATATTCTGGCCTCCATTAATAATATATTTACGGACAATATCAATATTTTCATCAATTAAAGGATAGTTAGCATCTAATTTTTTAATTTTCTGAAAATAATCCATCGCCTGCGAATATTTACCAAGATTCATAGATATGGTTCCCATTTGAAAATAAGCTTCTATTTCTTCAGGATAAAGTTCAACAACTTTATTCAATACTTTTAAGGCTTCTTCATCTTTATATTTGCCAGCTAATGCCTGAGCTTTCACTAATAAGGCATTTTTGTCCTCTGGGCTGTCACTTAAAATAATATTTGCAAAATCAAGAGCGTTGTCAAAGTCTTCCTTAATCAAAGCAGAAAGAGCCTTGCCCATATCGCTATTATCGCCAGTTCCGATAAAGCTTGCGGTTTGTTTCTTTTCTTCCTCTATTTTTGCTAAGAATTCTTGTTCCTCACAGCGGAATATTTCTTTATCTACAACTTCAGAATATGTTGTATCCAAATCCTTCAAAATATTAAAATGATATTTAGCCTGAGCATAATCGCATTCATCTCTATAAATAACAGCTAAATTCTGATGAGTCATAACATGGCAGGGGTCATATTCTAAAACTTTTTTATAAAAAGGAATAGCCTGCTTAGACTTTCCTAATTTAGACAAAGCTACTGCTATATTAAAAATAGAATCAACATCATCAGGCTTATTTTTTATAACTTCTTCCCACTGCTGTATTGCCTGAAGGATTTTTCCATCCTTCATAAAAATAATACCAAGATTGTAGTGAGAAAAAGTATGCCCAGGAAAGACTTCTATTGCTTTCTGATATGCATTAATAGCCTTAGGAATATCATTCATTCGATGCAAAAACACACCTTTCGTCGAATAATAATCCGGATTATTAGGCGATTTTTGAATAGCATTATCTATCTGCTGAAGAGCTTTATCATAATTTCCCTGTTCGAAATAATCTAAAGCAGATTCATAATGTCTTTGAGCATATGTTTCTTTTATATTTGCCATAACTTTTTCCTAGCTAAAATAAATTATAGCTTAAATAAAGAAAAAAAGCTTTATTTTTTTACATTGAATCAAAAAGGAATATAAGTTAAAATCATTTTATATGGAAACGAATAAAACACAAAAATCTTTTAGTATTATCTGTGCTGATTGGACAGTCATGCTTTGTGATGTATTGCTGTTTGCATCAGCATTAAACTGCCTTTTTCTAACACTGGCTTACAGGAAAACTTTTGATATAGTATTATTCGCCATCAGTCTCTGTTTGGCATTAGAAGTTTACTTTCTTTCAATCAGCTCAAAAAAGAATCCTATAGTATCTATGCGTGTAATCATTGCTGTATCCAATGTAATTGTCTGGGCGATTTTAATACCTGTATTGCAAGCTACGCTGTAGCTTAAGATTTAAGACACAAGTTATAAGACTCAAGTTACAAGATTCAAGTTACAAGATTCAAGTTATAAGACTCAAGACATAAGACATAAGATTCAAGAATTCTTTAATCTCCATCTATGGTCTTGTATTTTATAACTTATAACTCATAACTTATAACTTGTAATCTTGGTGAAACGCTTCGCTGTGGGACACTTCGTTGTGGGACGTTTCACTGTGGTAATTGTCCAACAACTACCCACGGGCAATGTCAGTTGCCGTCTCACAGATTGCGGCAGCAATCGTTCCACAGAGGCTTTAGCCTCATACCACCTACCACTCACCACTCACCACTCATCACTTACCACCGCCAAGCTTTGCTTGGCTCTACATCTGAATTTCGTTTCTCTTGTGAATAGTGAATCTTGAAACAAGCAGATGCAATTCGTCAGCCAATGTTGCAAGGTCTTCGGTAGAACCAGATATTTGTGAAACTGTGGTAGTCTGCTGTTCAACGGAAGTAGCAACAATTCCCAAACGTTCTGTTGTATTTTTTGTAAGTTTAGTAATATCTTCAATGGTCTTCGCCATTACCAATGAACCTTCAGACTGTTCTGAAGAAATTGCACTGATTTCTGTAATCTTCTTATTAACATTGTTTACATTTTCTATAATCTTATCAAGACTATTAGAAACTTCTCTAATAATACGAATACCATCATCAACACGACCACGGCCCAAGGTCATTGAGTCAGCAGCATTCTGGGTTTTAGTAAGAATATTTTCGATTCTTGTTCCTATAGCTTCTGCTGCTTCAGCAGATTCTTCTGCCAGTTTTCTAACTTCTTCAGCAACAACATTGAAACCTCTACCTTGATCCCCTGCACGAGCAGCTTCAATTGCAGCATTCAAAGCGAGAAGGTTTGTCTGACTAGCAATTGCAGTAATAGTATTAACAATTTCGTTAATCTGTAATGATGCAGAGTTGAGGTCCAAAATAACCTGAGTTGCAATATCAACAGACTCTTTAATCTTACCAATCATATCAACTGATTTTTTAACTGTCTTACCACCGCTATCAGCAACCTTAGTGGTTGTTAACGCTGCTTCAACTGCTGTAGCAGCTAATGTAGCAACTTTCTGAGCTGATTCAGAAAAACTTTCAACGGAATTAGTAGTCTTTTCAAGATTATCAGATATTTCTAACGAGGATTTATTAATATCATTAACGTTTTTGGAAATATCTAACAGATTTGCTGCAGATTCGACAGATGCAGAACTTAACTGCTGAGAATTTGTAGCTAAGTTATCACTTGTTTCAAGAACTTTTGCAATCATATCGCAAATACATTCAAGCATTTGATTGAAACTTTCTGCCACACTTCTAAATTCGTCTCTTCTTCCTGTAAAATTCAAACGAACATTAAGAATACCTTTTTCAGCTTCAGCCATGGCAGTAACCAATCTGGTAAGAGGTGATGTAATACTTGTTGATAGAATAAAAATGAAAATAATGCAGGATAAAACAAATATTCCAAGTGATATATACGAAAAACTTTCTACCATCGCAAAAATACTATTGACTTCAACCTGAATAGTAGACCTTGATAAGCGAACCAATGAAGTAACAATACTTTGGCACTTATTTATAACATTGAACCCGTTTCTATTAATTTCGCTAATCAAATCACTTCTGGTTCTACTCTTAATATCATCCCCATAAGCAATAATTTTATCCCCAAAATCATAGAAAATAAACATTTCACTTTCTATATCATTCTTTAGATTTACCCCCATAGAAAATCTCTTAATACCACTAACATTTTTTCCCAATCTTGAAAAATGATTATCAAAAGCGTTAGATTTTGAATTTTCATAATTATCTATTATATCTTCAACATCTTTACCATCTTCTTTAGCATTTAAAAAATCAACAAGATGAAAAGCCGACCTGTCTATTTCAGCAATAAGATCCTGAGAAGATGTCATAACTTCACTCTGGTTACCAGTAAGGAAATCTATGCCACCTTTCATCTTACGCATATTATAAAGAATAAAAGTAATAGAAATTGCACTTAAAATAAGTATAAACAAAAAACTAAATGTTAGTTTCTTGCCGATAGAAAGCATATTCATTATTTCTGCAACCCCGTTTTCCTTCCAGATAGACTAGGCAATGAAAAATATTGAGGCATAAATATTTCTTGAAAACGCCTTAAAGCAAAATCATCTGTCATTCCCGCCAGATAATCAACTAAAGTTCGATTAAAGCTTTGATCTTCAGGCAATTTATGCTTAATATTATTCAGCAGTTCATCGGGATGTTTTATATACCATTCGGCAATTTCACGAAGCAAATTCTTAGCCTTTTGAACTGATTCATTAATTTCAGGTCTGGTATAGACATCTTTATATAAAAATTGTTTTAATTCTTCTGTAGCTTGCCCAATTTCAGGGCTCATTTTTATTAAATCTCCGCCATAACTGTTGGAAATAATATCTCTAACCATGGTATGAATACGAACAGAATGGCGATTACCCAATAATTTCAAGGGTTCTTTTGGTAGCTCATCAACAGTTATAACCTTTGCTCTAACAGCATCATCTATATCGTGATTCAAATAGGCTACCAAATCAGCAATTCGAACTACCTGAGCTTCAACAGTCAAGGGTTTGCTGTCTTCTGAGAAAGTTGCAGAGCCGTGTTTACCTTTACTGTGTTTTAAAATACCATCAATAACTTCTTTAGTCAGGTTTAAACCCTGTCCGTCTTTTTCTAAGCGGGTCACAACTCTTACAGAATGACTTGCATGATGAAAACCAGTCTCACTAATTTCATTTAAAACAGCTTCACCGCTATGACCAAATGGGGTATGACCTAAGTCATGCCCCAAGGCAATAGCTTCTGTTAAATCTTCATTTAAGCCCAAGCATCTTGATATACAGCGTGCAGTGCAGACCACTTCCAAAGTATGAGTAAGTCTAGTTCTAAAATGGTCATCTGTAGGCGACAAAAAGACCTGCGTCTTATGTTTAAGACGTCTGAAAGACTCACAATGCACTATGCGGTCGACATCGCGCTGAAAACAAGTTCGAATAAAGCAGTCCTTTTCAGGAAATTCGCGACCCCTGCTGTTTTTTGACAAACAAGCAAATTTAGAAAGGGTCGCGGCTTCATTTTCTTCGAAAGCCAGCCGCAATGTTGCGTTACTGGTTATTCCATCCATTTATTTTTCTCAAGAACGAACGATGTCAAGAATTAGCTTACGAGCTACTACTTTTTCCGGAACAATAGTAATAGCAGCTCTTAAACGTTCCATAGCCTTTTCGTTGTCTTTTCTTTCTGGATTAATATAAAGTTCTGCAATTACATCGCCAACCTTAACCTGGTCACCGACGTGTTTAACAAGCTTCAAACCAACGCCCATATCAATTTTGTCTTCTTTGGTTTCACGGCCTGCACCAAGCATCATTGCAGAAAGACCAACTTCTTCACACTGAATCTGACTGATATAACCATCTTTATCAGATTTGAGTTCAACAGTCTTAGCAGAATGAGGCAGTTTGCTGTAATCCTTAATCATAGAAGAATCACCACCCTGGGATTCAACCATTTCAACCAATTTTTCGAATGCTTTACCATTCTTGAGAACTTCAATAACCTTATTAACAGCTTCTTCTTTTGTCAGCTTTGGATTTTCAAGCATCAAAGCTTCAGAACAAAGTTCTTTAATAAGGTTGGTAAAGCTTTCAGGACCTTTGTAATGCAAAGTATCAATAGCTTCGATAATTTCGCAGGCATTTCCAACCATTTCACCCAAAGGTTCATCCATATTGGTAAGAACAGCAGCAACCTTACGGCCAGCCTGAGCACCAATCTTAACCATAAGAGAAGCAAGCTTTCTTGCATCTTCAACAGTCTTCATGAATGCGCCAGAACCGACTTTAACGTCAAGAACCAAACCTTTATTGCATACAGCAAGCTTCTTAGACATAATAGAAGCAGCAATCAAAGGGATAGAATCTACAGTTGCTGTAACATCACGCAAAGCATACATCTTTTTATCTGCTGGAACAAGATTACCAGTCTGTCCAACGATAGCAAGACCGACTTTATTTACTGCTTTTACAAACTGTTCAGAAGTAAGTTCTGTTGAGAATCCTTTAATTGCTTCAAGTTTATCAATTGTTCCACCAGTATGACCTAAACCACGGCCAGACATTTTGGCAACCTTTAAACCCAAGCAAGCGAGAACTGGTCCTAAAACCAAACTGGTCTTATCACCAACACCACCAGTAGAATGCTTATCAATAGTAAAGCCTTCGATACCCTTCAAATCAATGATATCTCCGCTTGTTCTCATTACTTCGGTAAGCCAATAGGTTTCTTCTTCATCCATACCCTTCAAAAATACTGCCATACAGAAAGCAGACATCTGATAATCCGGAACCGAACCATCAACATATCCTCTTACTAATTCAGTAATTTCTTCCTGAGTAAGTTTGTGCCCATCGCGTTTTTTTCTGATAATGTCATAAGTTCTCATTAAATTCTCTTTCCTTCCTTTATTATATAGCTTTAAGATTATAAATTGAGTTACAAGACCAAAGATTGAGATTCAAGAAATCTTGATACTTTAATCTTGTAACTTGTAACTTAATTAACGTTTGATTCTAAGTAATCTGATATGGTTACAGAAATAACATCTTTCAAAGAAAGAACAAAAAGCACATCTTCTTTGATATTCGGTATTATCGATTTTCATTGATTCGAAAGTCATACCGGTCATATTCCATTTTCCAAAATAGTCAGTACCAAAACACTTTGGCAGTTCAGGAGGTTTTTTCATTGAAGCTGCTGGAGCTGCTGGTTGTGCAGAAGCAGAAGGGTGACTAATTCCTGAACCTAATCCAGTTTTTGGGAAATCCATTTTATCATCTCCATTAAATAAATATTAGGATTATTTATAATAACACAATGAGACAAACTTTAAAACAATTTGTTGTCGGTTATTGGTTATCTGTTAACAGATAATAAACTCTCTGCTTCATGCAGAAGTTCTGGAGTATTTATATTACGTGTTATCCAGATATCATCAGTTAAGACGTAATTAATTTTATCAGGAAACATCTGCAGCAAAGTTTTTGCGCCATTATTAAGTTCTTTATGCTTAAAATAATCAAAGCACCATTTTGGAAAAATAGCAGGATGTCCTCTATGAGTTCCATCTGAAGGCAAAGTAATAAAATCAGGCTTTTCTTTATAACTGCAAATCAATTTTTCTAACGTATTATATTCAATCATAGGATGGTCTGTTGGCCATAATACTATTGCATCAGCAGAGGGAGGAACTTTATCTAGAGCTAATCTAATAGAACTTATAGGACCATCTTCGGGCTGTAAATTAGATATCCATATTCCACTGATTTCTTTTATCTTTTGCTGCCCAAGTTCATCACTTTCCTGACCAACAAAAATCTTAGTTGATATTACATTAGGGAAAAAACAAAGTTTTTCAATGATATGCTCAAGAAAAGTTTTTTGATTCAGTATAACATGCTGTTTTAAATGCCCCATTCTTCTGGAATAGCCAGCCATCAACACAACAGATGCAATACTCACATTATTCATCATCATTAACTAATTCGAAAATAAAATCAATAGCCTATACCGGATAACCAATCAAATACAGGCATTAAATCAATATTTTTCATACAGCCAGAATACTTACAATTATTACATTTACCATTACAAGCAGGAACATCAGGTTTTATAATCAAACTATTACAGCCTACCGGTCCCCATCTATTAGGAGTCATTGCTTTTACTGGTGGGAAAAAAGCAATAGAAGGTAAGCCAATTGAAGCTGATAGATGTAGCGGACCGGTTGAACCGCCTATAAAAGCTTTACAATTAGCGAAAATACCTGCTAGCTTATCAAAAGAAGGAATATTTTTTAAGAAATAAATCTGGCCACTTTCCTTTAAAGTAAAAAAGTATTCTTCCATGCTTTCTTCGCCTGGTCCAAGGCTTACCATAACGGTTCTGCCGGCTCCTATCAGCCTGGAAGCTATTTTCGCATACATTTCCGGAGTTATATTATATGCGGAACCTCCATGACCAGGATGAACAATAATAGGAGATTCATCTAAGCCTATCTGTTTAAAATACTCCTTGCCTTCGTTTATTAAACTTTCTTTAAGTTCAAAATTGTAAGGTTTGTATTCTATATCAGGTACAATGCCTTCAAGCAATTCTAAATTATATTCAAATTCATGTTTTTTATTGTATGAACGTTTTTGTAATCGGCCATCATTTAATAAAAACTGAAAGATATTTGAAGCACGACCGGTTATAACAGGGATTTCAGCTCGCCATGCAGCAATTATAGCTCTACCAGCAGGATGAACAATAATTGCTCTATCAAAAGAATGGTCTTTAAAGCAATTACATAAGGAATTACTAATCAAACCCTGGTCGTGATCATCATCTAAAATTATTTCATCTACTTCTTTGCAAAGCTTTGCTATTGAAGCGGTATATTTTCTTACATGAGCAACGATATGAGCTTCAGGGAAAGCTTTTCTCAGTTCCCTGAAAACAGGTAAAGTCAGTATTAAATCGCCAGCCCTATCTGTTCTTGATACTAATATATTCATAGGGTAAATATTATCACAGTTTTTTCATAAATTCAGCAATAAATATATTTTGATTTATTATGCTATCACCATTGTTTTTTTGATCATGAAGCGAGAACTATGACTGTAATCATTTATACTCGTAAAAAAATATACGAAACAAAACAGATTCAACTTGCATATGTAAATCATGATTTATTTCGGCTCATAAATATAAAGACAGTCTTTTGTCTTTAATTTACACACAAAAAAAAAGAGAACTGAAACAATCAGTTCTCTTTTTTATCAGCTATTTATTAAGCAGCTGGAGTGGTTTCTGGAGCTGGTTGAGCAGCAGCAGGAGCTTTCTTAGCAGCTCTGACTTTTGCAATCAAAGTTATGATACCAAATACTGCAGCACCCATGAGAACCAGTAAGAGGATACCGATTAATGGTCTATACCACAACCAAGCCAATGCGATAATTAACATTGAGAGAGCAAATGCGATTAAACCACTGATTATACTGATACCAGATTCTGCGATATCGCCAAGTATTGGAAGAACGTCTGCAAGAACAGAGATAGGTCTGAAAATCATACCAAAAGCAGAAGCCATGATTATGAATCCTAAGAAACGCAAGAACCAAACCATCATAGATTCAGAACTTTCATTGCTCTTAAATACTTCTTCTTTAGGTAATTCACCAGTTCTAACATCAATATAACTTAAATCATCATCAATTTTATATCTTTCAAAAGAAGGACCAACCTGTTTAGCAATTACAGTAATGCTTTCGATTGGAGCATGAGTAAAAGATACTCTTACATCGCCAAGCTTTGGAGCGTTTGGATTAACAGTATTGCTAACAGCTACATTAGTAGCAACTTCTTGAACTGCAGCAGGAGCTGAAGCAACAGCGGCGGCAACAGAATCAGTAGCTACAGCCTGAGCAACTGGAGTTGCAGGAACTACATTTGCTGCAGGATTAGCAACATTCAAAAAGATGTAATTCTTTTCAACAATAGCATTAGCAGGAAGCTTAAGCTGGTCAGCAACAAGTTCAATATTCTTTGAAGAACCTAAGCTGCCAATATAATCTGCTGGAAGGTCATGAGCACCAATCTTTACGCTTTTAGCCTTAACAACATTTTTAACTTCAGCAAATGGTAAAGTAGTATATGGGTTCTTACGAACTTCACCAGTCTGTTTGTCAACTTTTTCATGGAAAGTGTCAGAGTTAATTGCTGAATCAGCCCAATCTTTTCTGTATTCATAAGTATCAGGATACTTTTTGGTTTCAGTTCCGCCACCAATCTTTTTAACGGTTTCAGTCTTACCAGGAATAACTTTTTCAACCCACTGGAAAACTTCAACTTTACCGCTCATTCTGTAGCTGTCTTTTACAGTAACACCAAAAGTCGGTTCAGAAAGAACATCAGAAGTGCTTGCTTTACCGGCAAAGTGTACCAATTTACCTTCATTAGAAGCTTCAACAGAATCATATGGGGTTTCTACTGTGTTTTCTTTAGCAAAGCTGATTTCTTTATATCTTCTAACAGAACGGCCTTCGTTCCACCAAAGAAGAACAACAGCAACAAGAACCAAAATCATACCAATAAATACGCCTTTTATAGCGCTACCTATTCTACTAAACCAAGAGGTAGAGGTTACTTCTACTTCATCTGACATGATAATCTCTCCTAAAATATCAAATATTTTTTTTAATCTTTAAGATTTTTATGTTGCGCGCATAATATCACTTTTAATTTTAAAAAGCAAGCCTTTTGTACATTGCGCACCCTTAAGTGCATCTTCAACGCTTTTATATAAACAAAAAAGCACGCATTTAGCGTGCTTTTTTTTGTTTACTATTAAAACCGAATCTTATTCTGCAGCAGCGGGAGCTGGAGCAGTTTCTGTTGTGGCAGGTGCTGGAGCTGGAGCAGCTGGAGCAGCTGGAGCAGCTGCAGCAGTGCAACCTTCAGGTAACTGAGCACCTTTGCCAGCCATTGCACCAAAGAGTTTCAAAGAATCTTCCATTGGGTAACGATTTGCGAACATTTCAACGTTAGTTTTGATTGTACCCTGAAGAGGCAGACCTAAAACACCTCTAAGTGCATTAGCCTGATTTTCTGGAACCTTTGTAGATTCAGTATACTTCATAGAAAGGAAAGCATTCAAATAAGTTGGATTCAAACGGCCTTCGAAAACTTTTGGATCTTTAAGATCAACATTGTCTTCGATAGATTCGATACCATCAGTACCTTCGAGATCTTCAAAACCATCTACTCTAACTTTTGCAATTGATGGAGAAATAGTCATCTGAACATCGCTTCCGCGGTTCAGGAAGAATACGTTGCCATCAAGTTTTGTAATTTTCTTTTTAGGATCACCCTTAGTATTGTCGAAACCTGTGAGAACGTTCAAACCGATAATATTGTCGTGAATATTTGCAGTAACACCAGTATTGGTTCTAACACCAAAGCCCATATCACCAAGGTCGCTTATGCGGCTCCAAGTATACAATACTGTATTCTTTGAAAATTCCCATTCAACAGATGGAGCTGCAGCAGAGCAGGTAACATTTGCACCAATCATACGAGTATTGCAGAATACGTTATTAACAACATTAACTTTGCCTTTGTACCAGTTAAGGTTCAAACCATAGTTACCAATATTAACAAAAGTGCAGTTCTGGATAGTTATTTCGCCTTCGCCTCTAGAAGCTGTAGCAGAATAAATTCCGTATCTTTCAGGAGAAGCAAATGGGTCATTTATATTTTTGGCAGGGCCCTGCAACCACATACCAGTATCAAGACCTTCTGGTTTACCTTTTGTAGCATGGAAGCTTGAAGCAAATCCATCATCAAAAATAAGGCCATCTATAACCATTTTGAAGCCTTTTGGTGCGTTGTTGGTCTTGTCAAATTCCAAATGAAGCAAACCGAGACCAGTACCTTTTTTGTCATTGTTTTCATTGACTGGCTGGAACATAGTCTTATGAGTTAATGGATTTCTTTCAGAAAAATCATTAGAATAACCGCCAATGATTGAAACAGGTTTTTCCATTTTAAACCAGCCTTGTTTCATCTTGCCAGGATAGTTACCTTCAGCAACGTGAATGGTATCGCCATCCTTTGCAGTTTCCAAAGCTTTCCAAAGGTTTTTGAGAGGAGCTTCTTTTGTTCCTTCATTCTTGTTTTTACCAGTTTCTAAAGAGACATAAATATCTGCTGCAGAAGCTACAGATGCGGTAAGTGCCATAGCAAAAAATACGGCTAATGATTTATAATTTTTCATTCAAAACTCCCTATCAGAAATTTTTATGTTTGAAGTTTATAACATTTCAAGATTCAATGCAAGAACCTTTTGAGAAAAGATTTGGAGGGTGAAAAAGGTGGGACGCTTCGCTGTGGGACGATTGCTGATGCAATCTGTGGGACGTTTCACTGTGGTAATTGTTATAATTGTTCGAAGAGTTCGAATTGTTCGAGTTGTTCAAATCGTTATAGTTGTTGGAAGGGTTGGAAGGGTTAGAATTGTTGTTTAAAGAAGCCCCCTTTCGGCACTATGCGCAACTTTCCCAACCTGCGTGGGAGAAGATTTTCTGTGACAGCAACGGACAGCTGACGCGAAACCTTTTATTCTCCGCACAAGGCTCGTTCCCTCAAAGCTTATTCGAAGGTAGAAATTATAAGAGACCGCGGAGGAGAATAAGGTTGAGCAAGCTGCTGTCCGTTCTATTGACCTACACCATCAAGTTGTTCTTTTAAGAAGTGGAAGACCAGCGGAGGCTTAAGCGACTTCATACAGGCATCTGTCTTTAATGGGCAAACTCTTTCCCTGCATGGTATCTTTTCACAATTAGAAGCGATAACAGGAACAAAATTTTCATTTAAAGCCCCTGTGCGCTTCATATCTGTTGGACCCACAGGAACAACAGTAGGAGTTCTGTATAATGCAGCCAGATGCATAGTACCAGAATCATTTGCCACCATAGCCTTAGCTCGGCTCAAAAAACACGCCAGTTCTTCCAGATTTGTCTTACCACAGAGATCTATAACCGAAACACCTGATTTTTCTGCTATTTGCTGAGTAATCTCGGTTTCATTTTTCCCACCAGTAATAATAATCTGATAATCAGGGAATTTCTTTGAAATAAGTGCTGTCAGCTCAGCAAAATATTCTGGAGGCCAGCGTTTTGCCGCACCAAATGCAGCTCCAGGAGCAAGAATCACGAATTCTTTTTCAGTATTTATATTATATTTTGCAGCAGTCTTATCCCAATCTTCTTTAGAAATATAGCAATGCGGCAATTCCGGCGTTTTTTCAGGCAATTCTGGAATAGCTTCTCTCATGAGCATATAGTGAAGCTTTGATTCATGCATAAGCTTAAAATCTGCCGGTTTTTTAACCCTTTTGTTCAAAAACAAACCCCTTGCCTGAACATCAAAACCTATTGCATTGCCTGTTTGACATAATCTAGCCAATACAGCAGCTCTGAAAGAATCTGGTAAAGATACAGCCGCTCCGGCAAAAATACGAGAGAGCGGTTTCATAGCCTTAATAACCTTTAAAGGGTTATCATTTGTGGCAATGCTATGAACAACTACCGGCAAATCAGAAATCCAATATACATCTGCCAAATGAGGCCTTGTTACCACGTGCACTTCTTTCCCGGCATTACAAGCCGCAGAAATAGCTGGCAGAGACATAACCACATCACCGAGCCAATTCAAACCGATAACAATAACAGCTTCGCTCATGTCTTAGAAATCCCCCTTAATCCCCCTTTACTATAGAGTGAGGCATTCTTAACTCCCCTTGTAAAGGGGAGAAGTCACGAAGTGACAGAGAGGTTTTTATTATCTCACAGTCTTCGGACTCAACTTTCTACCAATTAATCAATTTCTCAAAAATCCCCTTGGCTGCAAAAGCAGCCGTTCCCCTTTAAGAAAGGGGATAAATAAACCTACACCTTCGAGGAGAGGCTTTAGGAGATATCATTTCAATTTTAAGAAGTCTAAGATTTGCTTAACAGTCTTTTCTATATCTATTTGTCGGCATTTAAAATGCCCTTCAGGGCAATTATCATTCTGACCATGCAAAGAACAGGGCTTACAAGGTAGACTTTCTGAAATTACCAGAGTTTTATCAGAAGGAATTGGAGAAAAACCTAAGGATGGGTCAGTCTGAAGGAATACAGCAACTAATGGGGTGTTCACAGCCCTGGCAAGATGCATAGGCCCAGAATCACTAGATATTACAGCTTTTGCCAGGCTTAGTATTCCTGGTAAATATCTGAGTTCAAAACGTCTTCTTAAATCAAGATGAGGGGCATTACAAGGAAATACAGAATTGCCTGTTCCTATAATAGCAGTAGGAAGAGGTGAAGCTGCCTGAATTGCTTTAACAAAGTCTACCGTCATCACTTTACCGGGTTTTGAAGCTTCAGGATGTATTAAAATAAAAGACTTTTCCTTTAATCCATTAGATTCGAGAATCTTTCTGCATTCATCAATATAGCTATCAGAAAGCTTTAAAGATGCATCAGGTTTTTCAATGGAAACACCGCAAACATC
The DNA here is from genome assembly GCA_900317935.1 of uncultured bacterium. Classification (GTDB taxonomy): domain Bacteria; phylum Muiribacteriota; class Ozemobacteria; order Ozemobacterales; family Ozemobacteraceae; genus RUG334. The sequence continues at coordinate 22,326 of ONIU01000008.1, read as the reverse complement.
AGCATATTTCTGCCATACTGGTCTGGAATCGCTTAATCTAAGAGGATATCTATGACCTAAAGCCTGCAATTGCTCACCAATAGTTCTTTTTTGATAAACTCTAGTTATAGGTGCATTTATCAATGTTCTTAAAGCAATCGTAGAAAGTTTGCCCTGCAAGTCAAAGACAGACTCAGGTTTAAGACGCTTCAGTTCATTTGCCAAAGCAATCATTGAAGTAGTGCCTTTATATATATGCACTTTAGCAGGCAAAAACTCTGCTAAGTCTTTCCAGCGATCGTTTATTACTAGATGAACTTCGGTATCATTTGCCGCCAAAGCTCTTAAAGTGGGCACAGTTAAAAGAACATCGCCCATGGCATTTAGTCTTAGTATTATTTCTACATTTGACATTTTGGTAAAAATCCTAATTTTTGCAAAGCTTCAATAGTTCGCCTAGAAGCCCCTGACATAGAATCTAATACCTTTCTAGCTCTGATGCCCATTTCTTTAAATTCTGAAGAATTGGCTTTCCAAGACTCAATAACAGCCTGAAGTTCATTCGGCCCATTAACTATTTTTATAGCCGACTCACGATTCAAAGCCATTACTTCATATCTGAAATTAAAATTATAAGGGCCAGCAATAATAGGTTTAGAAAAAGCGGCTGGTTCCATAAGATTATGCCCGCCTCTTTTAATGAGACTACCACCGACATAAGCCAAGTCTGACAAAGCATAAAGGTCTCTCAAAACTCCCATGCTGTCGACAATAACTATGCGACTTTTTCCACAATCTTTTTCAGAAAGCTTCTTATAACTTAACCCATTATCGGTAATAATCTTCTCAACTTCATCAACACGTTTAACGTGTCTGGGAGCAATAATAATTGCCAGATTAAGTTTTTCAAGTAAAGGCTTTACAGCCTCAATAATATAGGCTTCTTCACCAGGGTGAGTGCTACCAAAGCAGATTAGAGGTCTATCTTCAAGAAAACCGTATTTATTGCGGATTTCTTCTATATTTGGCATTGGAGCACTAGCAATATCGTATTTAAAACAGCCTAGAGCCTGCTGTTTTTCATCATCTATGCCAAGAATTCTGAAACGTCTTAAGTATTGTTTTTCCTGCGGAAATGCAAAAGACATTCCGGTTACGCCAGATTCAAAAAGAGCCCAGCCTAAACGCATCATTCTAACGCTTTTTTCGTTGATTCTACCGTTAATAATTCCGTAGGGAATACCTCTCTGTTTCAAAGTATCAAGCAAAAGAGGCCATATTTCTGTTTCGTTTATCATCAAAACTTTCGGGTTTATTTTTTCAATAAAAGGAACAGAACAAGCAGGCAGTTCTATTGGCATTAGAGTAGCAAAGCCGCATAGTTCGTCTTTCTGAAGCTGACGTAAACCATCTATGGTTGTAGTTGTACAGATTATGCGGTCTCGACCGTAAAGCCTTCCCAATTCTTTTAAAAAGGGTCTTAAAGTGATGACTTCACCTAAGGAAGCACCATGAATCCAAAGAGAACCACCTTCAGGAGCTTTGAAGCCTTCAGGCAATCGACCCAATCTAAGTGCGAATTCTTCTTTTGCCATTCTTCTTGGTGGGAAAAGACTAAGAGCCTCTACGACAGCTCTTAATAACCATTGATAAGATTTTAGCGCTAGTTTTCCCATGACAACTATTATCAACCATTAGTGCTATTAATGTCAATAGAGCAAATGTTAAAATGTGATACGCTGCGCTGTGGAACAGTTGCAGGCTCTTTTAGCCCAAGGATTATCGGTGCAGTCTTCCGGTCTGGTCTTCCATCGTCTGTGCAACCAGAACCACTGTTCAGGATGTTTTCTAACAATCTTTTCGTATAAATCGTTATAGTCTTGAGTAAGCTTCTGCTGCCCTTCAACAGTATTTTCGTAATCTTCAGGGTAAATAGGCGGATAAATCTTGAACAAATGCTTTCCTTCATAATTTGGGAAAATAAATAAAGGAACTATTGGCGATTTCAGCTTTAATGAAATTATGGCTGGGCCAACTGGAGCAGAACACCATTTATTCATAAATTTCACAAAAATGCCTTTTTTGCCGTTATCCTGATCCATCATCAAGCCAAGCAGATAACCATCTTTCAAAGCTCTCAATATTTCTCTTAATCCCATACCGGAATCTGTGGTTTTGCCGCCATGAACTCGGCGCATTTCTTCAAACCACTGGTCTGCATATTTATTATTCTGACGGCGAACAACGGTAGTAACATTATAACCTTTTATAGCTGCCCACTGAGGTATGTATTCCCAAAGACCGAAATGCCCAGACATAATTATTACGCCCTTACCTTTTCGATAAGCTTCTTCAAGATGCTCGTAGCCCTCTATATCAAGCATATTCAATACATCTTCATCACTGATATATTTTAATTTTGCCATTTCCATAGAGTTAAGCACAAAGTTTTCGTAGCAGCTATTCCTGAGTTTTTCTGCCTCAGTTTCACTTATACCTAAGGTTTCCATCATTACATTCTTTACATATTCTCTGCGAGAGAATTTAAAAGGCATAATAAGATTTGTTAAAAGCTTTGCAAACTTTCTTTTCTGACTTAATTTCAGTGAAATACTTTTTCGGGCAAATATATCCAAAAGTTTTGCCAAAAGTTTATCTACAAATTCAAAGTGCTTTTTACTCATTTTTATTTCTGCTCAATACACGTTTAACATTTCTAAGTTTAAGAATAATAGACATTAAAGGGCTGGCTTTCATTTCAATAGCTTCAACAGGACATACTTCCATACAACAGAAGCAGGAAATACATTTTTCTCTATCGAAAGAAGCTCCCATATCGCGAACTTCAATAGCCTTTGCCGGACAGATATTTTTGCAACGCCCGCATTTTACACATTTATTCGGTTTTAAGTTTGGACCAGTCCAAATCATTTTTCTGATCAATTCCAAAACAAAATCTGGAATAAGGTAAACAGGCGGTGCTGGCGGTACTATATAACCATTTACGATACAATCTTCTACTTTTGTTCCGACAAATTCAATATCATCAAAAGAAGAAGGCCCCCAGCCTATGCTTTTGCAATATTTCATAATGGGAACAGATTTAGGATTTAATTTAACAACCTTGCAAAAGCCAAAATCTACTGCTACAGGATTTTCTGAAGCAATAAGAATATTGTTCTTTTTTACCCTGCCGCTGGCTGGCCCCTGCAAATCCATAGCTTCAATTCCATCCATTATATGCAGTTTTACAGGCAAAGTTCTTGCTAGTTCGGTTACAAAAGCAGAGAATTCGTGCACCTTGGTAAACTTTTTATGAAAAAGGGCCTTAGCGAATCCTGGAATAAAGCCAAAATGGTTTTTAACAGCACCAGTAATTCTCGTGAGATTATGAGTTTTCATCTTAGAAAGACTAATAACCAAATCAGCATCAAAAACGGTTTTAATAACAGAAGCTGATGTATCTTTTCCCAAAACATTTAAATCAACATTAGCTTTTTCTGCTTTTTCAAAGCAGAGCATTTTCCCTCCGGCAGCTTCTGTAGCCTTGGCAAAGCCTGTTTTGTTCCAAAAATCCTCTGTCCTGCCAAAAATTGCTGGCGGACTATCGCCGACCCATACTTCAGAAGCTCCGGCTTCAAAACATTCTCTTACAACGGCTTCTATGACAGATGGATGAGTTGTAGCTGCTCTTTCAGGTTCTTTGCAGCTCAACATGTTCGGCTTTACAAGAACTTTATACCCATGTTTAACAAAAGCAGACATTCCGCCCAAGGGTTCTAACAACTTTTTTACTGCGGCAGCCACTTCATTTAATTCATAAGATTCGCATTTTTGAAGTGAAACTTTTGTTACCATCTGTAATCTCCTGAAAGTCTGGAAGTAATAGAAGCTGGACTATAGGGCTGAACCACAATCGGATGACCCTTTTCATCGCTGAAAAATCCCATAGGCCCGTATACTACTGAGGGAGCAACTCTTGGGTCAGCAACTAAAGGCGGAGGATAAGGCCCAGAGCCTGATTTTTCATCATAATAAACAGGATCAACTGTTATCAAATCATTTCTTAAAGGCGGTAAAGGAACAGGTTCTCTGACTTTGACATTCTGTTTTCCTGGTCTTTCAGGCTTCCCTGGCCATGGTATTACTTCTAAGCCCGCTTCTCGTTCCACAACAATACATTGGTTTGTATAAACTATATCGCACAGAATTTTTGAAAAGGGCACCTTTTTGAAATTAGCATAAACGGCAAAATGCATATCTTTAGGAAAAGAGATGGGAACTTCACCGCCAAGAGAAATAACTCTTAACACATATTGAATATCATAACCTACAGAAGTGATTATTCCTTTATTGGCTAATCCTGGGAATCGGATAGAGAGTGCTTTATGACTAAATCTTCGCTTTCTGTTTAAAACATCTATCCATTTTTCGTTTGGCGGATTAGTTGGAAAAACATAGAGGGTATCGCCATCTAATCTTGCAGAAGTATACTGAGGCAGCATATTATAAAGCAGTTCTTTAAAGTTAGAACCGTTATGTTTTGGAACAACTGCTCCTGTGCAGAGATTGTGCATCACAGCGTTATAACCGAAACCATCAGTTAAAAGCTGTATCATTTCCCATAGAGTAATAGGCAGTCCGTAAAAAGACCAGGTTCCATAGGATTTTTGAGGTCGTTTTGTCGGGTCTATATAGTATTCTATATATCTTTTTTCCGAAGTTCTGCCAAATACAATGCTTTCGCGTTTGAGTTCCTTAATTCTCCATTCATTATCAAGCTTCACGTCATTTATAGCTATAATGTGTTCATCTCTATAATGTATCAGTGCCACCGACTTATCGTGAGACCACAATACAGCCCTTGGCTGAGGTTCGTCACCTTTGCGAGGTTCTATAAGTCTGAAATTGTCATACTGAGCAAAGCAGGCAGGAACAGCCATAAAAACAGCTATTATGAACAATGCTATTAATGTTGTTTTTATTTGCCTACTCATAGTTGTTGCCATAAATATGTCATGAAGTAACAAAGAGTTTTTTAATAAGAAAAGTCTTCGAACTATTATAAACAATTACCACAGATTGCGACAGCAATCGTATCACAACAAAGTGTTCCACAGCGAAGCGTATCACTTTAAAAAGGTCTCACGTGCGCTGTTTGCTTTTACCACTACCACTTACCACATATCACGCTAAGCTTCGCTTAGCTAAAGCATTCCCTGTTTGACCATTTCAGTGTAGATCTTTACAGCATTAGTAGCTGCACCACGACGCAGATTATCTGCAACAACCCACATATTGAATCCTACAGGAACAGTTGGGTCGTTTCTTAAACGGCCAACAAAGACTTCATCCTTATTCTGACATTCAAATGGAGTCGGATATACAGAATTAGCAGGATCATCCATTAAAACAACATCTTCAGCCTTAGACAAAATTGCTCTGACTTCATCTAAGGTCATCTTATTGGTCAGTTCAAGATTAACAGATTCGCTGTGAGCATACATAACCGGAACTCTGACTGTTGTTGGACAGACTTTTACGTCTGATTCCAAAATCTTCTGGGTTTCTCTTACCATCTTTTCTTCTTCACGATAAAGACCGGATTCCGGCAAGAAAACGTCAATCTGAGGAATCAGATTAAAACCTATTGTATGAGGGTAAACTCCCTGAGGAATTTCAGTATTATCTAATATAGCCTTAGACTGTCTCTTCAATATATCAATAGCTTCCAAACCTGTGCCAGAAACGGACTGATATGTAGAGACAACTATTCTTTTTATTGGATTAACCTTATGAATAGGAGCTATAGCCACAATCATCTGAATGGTTGAACAGTTAGGGTTAGCTATTAAACCATGATGGTTCTTTATTGCATGGAAATTAGCTTCTGGAACAATTAAAGGAACATCTTTATTCATTCGATGAGCGTTAGTATTGTCAATTACGATTGCCCCGTCTTTAACAGCCTTAGGACAATATTCTAAACTTGCTTCTGTTCCAGCAGAAAAGAATGCTGTATCAATACCTTTAAAATTTGACTTAGCTACATCTTCAACAGTAATTTCAGTGCCTCTGAAACTAAGCTTTTGGCCAGCACTTCTAGAAGAAGCAAACAAACGAAGATTTTTTACTTCTTTTACTCTTTCATCAATAACTTGTAATAGTTTCAAGCCAACAGCACCTGTTGCGCCAACAATTGCTAAAGAATGACCACTCATTTAAAGGCTTCCTCCTTATTTTTTCTTTCTGCTTCCTTTGATTCAAGATAGAAAGATTTAATACGCCCTGGCCTATAAGTCCTTCGTCTTCTTAATTCCTCTTCGCTTGGTTCTTCATCTTCAACATCAGAAGAAAGACTTGCTACAGTATCTGAAGCAAGCATATTTACACTTTTTAATGAAGCTGCATCAGTGGCTGGTTTTGAAAGATTTTTCACATTCTGTAAGCTTTCATTACTTTTGTTTTCTGAAATGGAATTGCCTTCCTTTTCTATTTCAGTTTTAGTAGCTTTTTTACGCAATTCGGCAAAATCAGGTAAATTTGGCTTGAATCCTTTACCTCTTTTCGATTCTAAAGAGGAAACCTTACCAGTTTCAGGGTCAACCGGCCCCTTAAACTCTGTATTTGATGAACTCCTATTGAATTCAACTTTATCCATCCAACCAGGGAAAGAATTTTCAGCAAAAGCTGTAGTATTAATCACGAACAGCATGACAGCCAGTGCAATAACCTTAGTTATAGCTTCACAAGACTTTTCGAAATCTTTTAAAGCGCATTTATGCATTTTTTCTGAAAAAGCATTGAGTTTTTTAGAATACTTTTCATAATCAAAAGCCATCTTATTAATGCAGTTTTCAAAGAATTCTCCATTTGCTTCTTCTGGATTGCGGCAAAAATCTTCCCAACCGCATGCCTTGGCATAACTAGAAACCTTCGGGTCATAAGCAATGCCAATCCATGGGATTCCCTGATTAGTAGCTATAATACAACCATGAAGTCTCATTGATACAACAAGATCAGCGCCATCAAAAGTCTTGTCAAAAGAGTCAACAGTCTTTATTTCATCTTTCCAGCCAGCTTTTCTCCAAACATATGAGTCTTCACCTGGTTGAAAGGCTACAGGAACAAGTTCTATGTTTTCACTGTCTTTCGAAAGTTTTATCAGTTCTGACGCTATCTTAACAGCACCAGCAACAGAGCCTCGAATTACAGCATATATTTTCATGAAATTAATTTTGCCCTTAAACCTTTTCTTTTCATAAAAAGAATTCAAGAAAGCTAAATCTGTGGTTTCCTCAACATATGCTTCTAAAGAAGTTATTTCTTTGTATTTTTCAACAGAGTTATCGTCTCTAACGGTAACGTAATCAGCCTGCTTCAATTCATTAGCAAGTTTCTTATGCAACCACAAAGCCAAAAGGCTGTTGTTTTTCCATGGACCTAGGCCTTGAGCGGGCAAAATCACTCTAGTCTTAAAGAATCTTGCTATCTTCACAATTAAAAGATAATACATCAGACTTCTATAACTGGTTACAGACTGGAATATTCCGCCCCCAGGAATAACAACTGCTTCAGACTTAATCAATTCTTCAATAACTGCAGTAAAGTCTCTTCGAGGCACCCAATTAACGTTATACTCATTGGTTTCAGGAATTTTATTCCCAATTAAAACAGAAATTGAATAATCTTTAAGTTTTCTTGAGGCCTTTTGGGTATAAGTTTCTCTTAAAAGTTCATCGCCAGCATTACCAAATCCAAAATAACCGACAAGGAAGATTTTCTTTTCTTTACCTAATCCATAAGCTTTAATAATCATTAATAGTCGCCATGCAAAAACAAGAACAAAGCCCAACAGAATACCAATCCAAAGACCATTGCCTACTCTCAGCAAAGTAAGCAGGAAATGGGTATGGAAATGACAAAAAGTATTAACTACTGAAACCTGCCCCATTTGTATAAATAACGCTAAGAGAGGCAGCAACATAAATTCTTTTCTCATCAGTAAAAGAACAAAGAGTAATGCAGCAGGATAACCAACAAGAAATTCTTTGTTGCGTGGTCTTGCAACTAATGTGTTTTCTAAGAATGTTCGAACACCATCTTCTAATGCTGTCGGTTTTAGCAAAGTGGTATTATCAGACCTGATTATATACAAAAACAAGCTTACAACCACTGCTACCAAAACTAATACTCCAACAATAGTCATAGGTTTCTGAAGCAGAGAGAACACATTTTTGCCAAATTTTTTCAAAGACCAGAGTACACTGATAATTAACGGAACAATAAACGCAAGTTTAACACCATGGAACTGGTCTAACTTCAATAGATATTCAATATTAGAACAAAGTCCTGCTATCAATAATCCGCCGATTATTGAAGGTATTACCAATAAAACAATAAATCTTATTGTATTTCTTATAAAAGAGTAATTATTGTTTTCAACAGAATCTGAAGCCAGCATCAAACCTATGCAGGAATAAGATATTGCCCCTATAAGCCCTGCAATTTTTGGAAAATGTTCTGGGTAAAGATAGAAAAGGCCAACGGACAAGAAAGTAAATATCAAAGTAGTTACGCCTTCTATGCTTGGAATAAAGCTTAATTTAAGCATTATCAGCAGACCCAGTATTAGAGATAGAGAAATAACAAGAGTTTCAGCAGGAATAAGCTTTCCAACCTTTAATAGAGGAATATTTTTACGTTCTTCATCGTTAGCTGCAATTTTAAAACCAGCCTTATTCAAAGCATTTACAGTCTTTTTCAAATATTCCAAGTTATATTCGGTCAGATTTGAAATATATTTCTTTTCGTCATGCATAAAACAGTTGAAATAAAGCATTTTAATGCTTCTGTCTTTTGCTGCTCTAACTAATCTTGCAGATGCTCTTTCAGGGCCATAAACATAGTCCATTTCTTTTCTAGTAATGCAATGCACCCTAACAAATGGTCGGTTGACGGAAAGTTTCTTCAGATAGTCTTTAATACCTTCCTGAGTATCAAATTCAACCCAGCCGATGCGATAAGAAGGATTTTTAAAAAGATCAACTATCTTATCTAATTCTCCACGTGCCCCAAGCATTTCTTCGTCAGCAAACAACAGTGCTGAAATACTTGCAGGATCAGGAATTGAGTTAATAATCTTAGAAGCAGTCTCATGGTTTAAACCAGGGAAATTATATACTTTGGCTACAACACCCAAACCGTTTTTTTCAGCCAAGTTAAAAAATTCGTCGGAGAAACCTAAACCGACTTTTTCCATGAAGCCCTCACCGGACTTATGAATAAGCAGCATCTTAGTATCCAGGCGGGTTAAAAACTTATCTGAAAGTTTCCAAGACAAGGTCTGGAATATTCTATCGAGTAATTCAACATCTTCAGAGTAGACCCAAAGACCGCCTAAATCACTTTTGCCTATTGGCAGCTTAAACTCATAGGTTTCATCCAAAGAAAGCTTTTTTATTTCTTTAGAAGTCAGAACTATTATTTTACCTTCAGCTTCCAAAGAAGAAAGAGTATCTTCAGGAATTGCTACAGAACTAGCTCCGTTTTCCTTTAGTTTTTTAAACAGTTCTTCAACAGTAAAACCGTCTGCTCTTGATAAGGTTCTAAATTCATCAAAATCAGCGACAGTTTCGACAAAAACATCTTCCTGTTCCACTGCAGAACGCAACATGCACCTCATAGCCGCAACTATGATGCCAGGCAAAATCAAAGGAATAATTATCAACCAAAATAGAGATACTTTTTTTAAAAAATTCATTTCCTCAAAAAATTACATCCTCACTCTGCATCATCATTGATTCCCATTGCCATCAAGCGTGTATCCTTAGTTGCTTTAAAGCTGCAAAGAGAACCATCCGGAACCATAATAAGATGAAAAACTTGTAATGTAGAATTAGAAGTTAACTTTCTACCATTTGTCAAATCTATAACCATACCGCCTTTTTTTAGTTCAAGTTTGAGCTGCCCTGACATTACGACCATAACAGCACCATTTTCAGCAGTTATTGTGCTTCCGGATTTTACTTCTACCTCTCTTAATTTAGCAGCAAAATCTAAATAACTCTTGGTAACCAAAGGGTCCCCGGAAGTTCCCGGAGTTTGAGCAAAAATGCAGGAACATAAACTTATAAATAGAAAAAGAAATAGTATGGAAATATTTTTTCTGTTCATTTCAAATCCGATATTATTAAAATTAGATACTAAGATAGTACCACAACAATTATTACTTTTCCATACCCCTAATTATCTAACTTTAAATTCATCTACCCAACCGTGGGCACCCTCTTCTATCCAATGATTATCCGTTCTTTCCAACAAAGAATTATTCTTTACTTTTAATTCAGGATATTTTTCATAAACGATATCATTAGAGGGTTCTCCTCTAAATCCAGGCAAACAAAGCCAATCTGTATAGAAAAATTTTACCCCAATGAGTTTTGCTGCTTTTGCAAGCCATGGTCCATAAGTTCGGCCGCCATTCCAATTCTTAGACCAGACATACGAAATATCAATCTTATTCGCCAAGAAAATCTGAGAAACAGTATACTCATTTTCACAAAGGCAGAAAATGAGGGTTACAGGTTTTTCTTTTCCCCAGACTTTCAAAGAATATTTGAAACACTGCCCGCTATATGGGAAATTATTGTTTATGCGGTTTGGTTTATCAAGAGTTTCAAGCTGTTCAAAGCTTATTATTTCATATTTTCCATGAATTCCGCATTCTGACAAATCAAAATCTTCGCCAGCTTCAAATTCCATATAGAAATTCACATCGCTATGAAAATATAAATCGGGTTCTTCTGTTTCCCAATCACATTTTTCGGCAGATGTAGTTTTTTTTCGTTCTTCGATAGGCAGTCTTCCGGAACAGAAATAATCAATATCGCTTAAATCTGTGCCGCATGAAGGATAAAAACAGATACTTTTATAGGTTTTTAGGTCAAGTATTAAAGATTTCATATTTCACTTTCTCGTTTGCCACGTTTGTCTAAAATCCCCCTTTACGAATGTTATTCCATCCTGGACATTCGATATAGCAAACATCCTGTTTGCCAGCTCGCTTGCATACCGCCATCCTTGGCGGTAATACAAAAGGGGGTGAGGACATACTCCATACACTAAAATTTTTTCAGAATTCTAGTTTTCGCACAATATTAATTCTAGTCTACACATTTGTCATAAAAAGTATAGCGTATGGGCTTTAGCTCTGAAAGCTATACGTTTATGACAATGTGTAGACTTCAAAAAAAGAAATGCTCTAAAAGGAAAGCACAAGAAGCGCAGGGCAAAAGGGGGGCAGATTATAAGACATCGACTGCTTCACGAAGTTAGAATGGAGCATTTTCTGAAGCGCCGGGAGCAAGAGCAGTTATAGGTGCTGGACCAGCTTCACTGGTTATTAAATCAATAATCCAATTGAGGTTAGCTATGTTTATTATCAGCCCTCTCTTAACATTTAATCTTACTTTTCCCTTTTTATCTACAGTCAGATTCATAGCCCCAAGCGGAGTTTCCACAACGCCACTGATAGAGTTAATTTCATGATTATGAGGTTCTACAATATTATAGGTTTCATAATCTTCCATATGACCAGTAAGTCTAGCCTTTCTGATTGCTTTATCTTTAGGATTTTCAACCACAATAGACTTTATTACAGTCATTCTTCCGTGAAGCAAATTCATGGATTCATTATCGAATTCTACTCTTTCAACATGTTCTCCTGTAGCAGCAGAAAGAGCCATTTCAATAAGTTTCTGAGGTCCCTGTTTCCCAAACAGATATATTCTTTCAGGAGTAATAATGAATTCACAGCTTTCTATGCGCTTAAACTGTTCCTTTGTTGTAATACCATCTTTAAAAAATTCAACATTAAAAGAAGCCAGATTTGAATAAAAGCCTCTTATCAAACCGTTATCACAGTCACAATCATGAAAACCTGGTGTTTCTGCCTCTATATCAAAAATATCACCCTTTTGCATAATAGTATCAAAAGTGGTTTTTATATCATCAATCTTAAGAGACAAACACTTAAAAGAAAGTGATGTTCCTTGAACTTCTATTTCATCTATAAGCATATTCTTTTCCTCCGCAGATTTTAATTTAATATCATATTATAACCAATTAGAGCAAGTTACCTCTTGTAATAACTCCATAAAATGTATTAGAGTATTTGTAGAATTTAATGGAGGTCACTTTATGGCACTAGATTTAAAAAAAATTATTCCAACAGAACCCAAAACACTTTATGAACTTAACATAGACCCGGAAATTTTAACAAATCTCATTATTAAAGAACTTTATCTTCATGGAAAAGATGTTCCCAGAAGAATAGCAAAACGTTTGAAAGTCAACACTGAAATTGTTTCAAGTGTTATTTCTGACTTGAAGAAACAGGAATTAGTCGCTATGGTTGGCGGCACCGGTATGGGTGATGATTATCAGTATGGTCTTTATCCAAAGGGAATGGAAAGAGCAAGAAACATTCAGGAAAGAGACGCATATGTGGGAGCAACTCCTGTAAGTTTTGAAGAATATATCAAAATCACAAAACAAATTCTTACAGAATCAAAATCTTCATTTAGAATTAACCATGATTTCTTGGAACAGAAATTAAGCGATCATACCGGTTATAAAGATGTTTTGTTCCAGATAGGTCAGGCAGTTTGCGCTAGAAAACCAGCCTTTGTATATGGTTTTCCTGGAAATGGTAAAACTTTCCTTTGTAGTTCTGTCGTAAAACTATTACCACCGATGATTGTTCCTTATGCTGTTGAAATTGGCGGTCAGCTAGTAAAGGTTTTCGACCCAAGCTGCCATCAGGCAATAGAAAGTTTCGATATGGACGGACTAGACCAGAGATGGGTTGTAGTCAATCCACCATTAATCACAGTAGGCGGCGAATTAACTCTTGATGACCTTGAAGTTAAATATAACAACAAATACGGCTGCTTCGACGTTCCACCACAGGTTAAAGCAACAGGCGGAGTTCTTCTGGTAGACGACTTAGGCAGACAAAGATGTGCTGTTGAAGAAATCTTTAACCGCTTCATTGTTCCTCTTGAAAACAAAGTTGACTATATGGTTCTTGGCGGACAGCGTATGGAAGTTCCTACAGATGAAATTATTCTGTTCAGCACGAACTTAGACCCTATGAAAATAGTTGATGACGCATTTTTAAGACGTTTGCCCTACAAGATTAACGTTAGAAACCCAAATGTTGAAGAATATACAGATATTTGGAAAGGTGTTTGCAACAAACTTGGTCTTAAATTTGATCAGGAAAACATCAAACAGATTCTTGAAATATATAAAGCAAAAAAACGCGGACTTCGTGCCGTTCACCCACGTGATATCCTGAATATCATAAGAGATAGAAAACGCTATCTTGAAGATGAAAACGTTGGCATTACACCCAAAGAAATTCAAGAAGCTTATGATATCTACTTCGTCACCGAAATGACTCTAGTAGAAACCATAGAATAAAGACCAAATATGGAGTTACAAGACCATATATGGAGTTACAAGATATATGAGCGATTATAAGAATCTTGTAGTTTGGCAAAAGGCTATGGAGTTAGCATTAGAAATATATAAAATAACCAAGTCATTGCCAGATGATGAAAAGTTTGGACTTAGTTCCCAAATGCGAAGAGCGGCTATTTCAATACCCTCAAATATTGCAGAAGGGCAAAGTAGACATTCTAAAAAAGAATTTATTCATTTTTTAAGAATAGCACAGGGGTCAAATTCAGAATTAGAAACCCAATTATTACTTTGTGAAAATCTATCATATCTATCTGATATTGATATAGAATCTGGATTGTCCTTATGTACTCAAATAGATAAAATGATAAATTCATTAGTAAAGAAACAATATTCTGCTTAATAGAAATTAAGTCATAAACAGAGATTCTAGTTATCTTATAACTCACATCTTGGTCTTGTAACTTGTAACTTGTGTCTTGTAACTTAAAACATGGGTATTCTCTTCTTTCTAGAAAGTTGCTTATCAGGTATAATAGCCGGTTTATTAAGCTGGCTATTATATCGTGGTGGCAATCCATGGGATTTAATAGGGAATTTTCAGACAAGTTTAATGACTTCAAGCATGTTTTGTGGCCTTTTTGCTGGTCTAATATCATCTATTCCTATTTTAATAATGGAAAGACGCTTTTATAAAGCATTAAACTATTTTATATCATCCTTTTTAATCTGTTTTTCTTTAACAGCCCTAGGCAGTGTTATTTATTCTATCATAATGGAATCAATAATAAACACAGGTGCTAATATTCCTCTAACTGTTTTGAGATTTTTCTGGTGGTTGCTTTTAGCAATTGGTTTATCTTGTACTTTCAGCTTTCTTTACAGCAGCTTAAAAATGCTTTGTAAAACACTTATGGGTTTTATACCTGCCTTTATAGTAGCAGGTGCATTAATAGACAAAATATCCTTATTTGACAATAACTACCTACTGTCTTTTTTATTTTTAGGCCTTATGATTGGAATAGGTCACGCTATAGTTATAGACCTGTTGAAAGAAGGCTGGCTTGATGAATACAGAGGTGCCGGCATAACATTCAGATATTATCTTGAAGATGAATTTTCAGCAGGCACATCAAATGAATGTGATTTAACTCTTCAGGAAGGTCCAGAAATATTATTCTATATAACTGAAAAAGACTCTGTTCACGTCTTTGAACTTCAAGACAGTGAATTCAGAGCCTCTGTAAATGGTTCTAAGTTTCGTTATAGAGCCTTAGTTGATGGCGATAAAATTAATATTGGAGAGCGAGCTTTTATTTATCACTCTTCTTATTCAAGAATCAGAGAAGAAATGCCGGAACTTAACTAATAAATCCCCCTTACTGACTACCTTACGGTAGTCAGCCCCCTCAGTCACTACGTGACAGCTCCCCCACCATTTGTGTGGGAGCATCACCTTTACGAAAGGGGGGCGAGGGATGTTAATTATCGAAGGTGAGTCCCATTGCAATTAAAGAGTTATAAATCTGATTAACAGCACTATCTGCTGTTCCATCAGCTGCTCTTGCAAAAGTAATCTGTGTTCTAGCCCCGTCTTCATTTCCTATAATGAAATAACACCAGGCCAGCATTGCATGAGCACCAGCATTTGTTACTCCAATAGGATGAATAGCTGTAAATACAGTGGATGTTTCTTTTAAACCAAGGCTTTCAAGCAAAGAAGCTGCCTGCTGACAAGCTGTTTTGGTTCCTCTCTGCATTAAAGCAGCAGCCAAGCCTATTTTCGCTTCATCGTTCAAGCCAGATGCCTGAGTAAAAGCAGAATAACCAGATTCAGAACCAGATGACTTTGTTAATGCCCAGCCGAGACCATTGTATGCACTAGCTTTCTGAGAATCAGAAATACCTGAATTTAGCAGAGCTTCATTGAATTTACTAATGGCACTGCTATAGGCACCGTATCTAAAATCTTCCCAACCGCTTGCAATAAGAGAATCCACATCAGTTTCAACAATTCCGCCTGTGCCTGAGCCACCGCTCCCATGACCAGAGCCACCACCACCGCTGATTATATCTGATGGTACAGAATAACGACCAGTTCCGCTGCTAGAACCACAGCCTATGGATAGTGTCAGTGCTACCGCCATAATAGCACATACTATGATTAACTTTTTTTTCATTGGTCACTCTCCGATTCTAATCGTTGTTCATCGTAGCCTTTCGGAGGTGACCTCCGAAAAACTATTTCAGAACAGCAATTTTCAGCGTAAATTTAGCCTTTTTGCCCCAATTAACCGGATCTCTTACTTCAATCTTAGCAATATAGGCACCATTTGCTACCCTCTTGCCTTTTTTGTTTCTTAAATCCCAACGGGCTTCAAAAACATTAGCCTTCGCACCTCTCATGTCTATGTTACTTCCATCTGCGACAAGGTGACCGGCAACGTCATAGATTTTTACACTTACTTCATCGGCATTAATTTGATTTCCGCTAACCTTAAATCTAATTTTTGAATAATTTTTTGCAGGATTCGGGTAGCTTGATACATCTTCAATTACCAAAGATATTAATGCTGTAAAGCGACCAGAAGAAACTGCAGCTCTATTGCCAGCGAGGTCATAAAGATTAATGCCTATTTCGTGTTCACCAGTATTCAGACTAGGTGGTGTAAACTTAGCAATAGTTCCATCTTTACTAAGCATTACATCGTATTCTTTTCCGTCCAACACTGCTTTGATCTTATCTTTATTAAGGCCAGAAGCATATTCAGAAATATTCCAAGTAAATACGGGTTTTGCTGTTTTTATGACCTTAGTCAAATCGTTGGTTATAGTAGCCCTAGGAGCCATAGTATCTTTCATAACAGCAAAGAGACTTCCGTCTTTAGTTGAGAATCTGGCGGTTCCACTAGCAACAGTGGTCTTAATCAACTTCCAACTGTTATTGGTGTATTCATAAAGTCCAGCATTAGTTGCAGCCAATTGTTCATCAGAATACTTCATACTAATATTAACAGACTTATTAAGACGATTGCTTGGAACTACAAGCTTATAACCTTCGCTGAAAGGTTCCAGTTCCTGAACAGCCAAATCTGTCTGGCTATTCATATCAATATTAGCACGTATTGAAGCTCTGACTTCAGTATTCATACCTTCTGCAACAGCTGGAATAATAGAAGCTCTAACAGTATCAGAAGCATTTTCAAGTTTTACAAGCTTTTCAGTAAGAAGCATAATGGTTGAATTAGACTTCAAACTGCCTTTTTCAAATACAACAGTAGCCACCTTATCAGCAGAAGTGATGGAAGCTCTACTTGATGCACTCACGTATGCAGTTGTAAAACTATAATTAGCTGTTCCAACATTATTAGATAGGTCAGTTGCAGTAACCTTTATAGTAGCAACACCTGCATAGTTGGAATCTAGGTGATAACCACCGGTAAAGATTCTGTTATTTCCTGTAGAAACTAACTGAATACTATTGGCCACTGTTCCTGTCTGACTGATTATAGCTGTTGGAAGTCCAGAAATATCTTCATTAGACTTAACCGCTATAATAATGTCTCTTTCATTGGTTGGAGTACTGAAAGCAGTAACAATCAGAACTGGCGGAGTTATGTCTCTGCCTTCAAAAGTAATATTAGTATCACTCTTGTTTCCAGATAAGTCTTTTACGTCTTTAACTGTCAGTGTGTAGTTGGTTCCTTCTTCTATATCGCTTGAAGAAGTGATGGTTACAGACTTGTTATCTGCTCTCAAAACTATAGAAGTTATAGGAACATCTGTTGCACCAATTGCGAGTTTGTAATTAGCTACTGTTATTGCACTGCCCGATTCTACCTGTTCATCAAATACAACATTGAACTGTTTCTGAGAAGACAAACCATCATAAGTTATAGCAACGATGCTTGGTCCCTTAGTATCAGCAGTAAACTTGGCTGTATTATTGCCTGCAGTAATAGAATCACCATCAATACTCTTAACGGTATCTGCAGGAACAGTTACAGTATATTCAATATTGTGCTGATTAACAGTCAAAGCAGGTGTAATAGATGCAAGCACTATAGTAGCATCGCCAGCATCAAGTTTTGCATTTGAAATCTGGAGGCCTGGAGGATTAATCGGGCTGATTGTGTATGCAGCACCTATAGTTGATGGTTCAACTTTCTGGCTGAATACCATCTTTATAGAATCAAGACCGACTTGTTCAACACCAGTTATAGAGAATACGGAGCGAATTAAAGTAACTTCTTTTGTTAAAGTACCTTCGTTTCCAGCTAGGTCTGTAACCTTTATTGTGTAAGTGCCATCAGGAATTGGTGCTCCAGTATCGTCATTTCCATCCCATACGGCATACAAATCACTACCTGTCTTAACAGTGAATATTTCTCTCAAAACAGTGTTGCCAGACATGATTTTTACAACACCAGTGCCGTCATCTAATGGGTCATCGGCTACAGTGCTGTCTACAATCATAATCTTTAGGTTGTTCAATCTGGCATTAAATCTATCAATACCAGGATCTCCAACTGGAGTAAGATCTGCTGTAACTTTCTGGAGAGTAATATTAGTAATATTCGGAGCAGTTCTATCAATAACTAAGCTGGCAATAGGTTTGCTTGAACCATTCAAAGCAACACCAATATTACCTGCAGTATCTACCAGGTCAACCGCCCAGCTTCCTACCAATGCTTCTGTAGAAGTTACAGAACCATTACCGTCAAAGGCGATTGTATAACCTGAATTTCCATAAGAACTCATTACATAAGTATTAATAATATCATGTTGAGCTGGATCAGGATTCTTTCTAGACAAACGCATTTTCATGGTTTGCCCTAAATCGCCGGTAATAACATTAATTCTTGCAGAAGATTGAGCTGTTGGGCTGAAATAAGCTACATTATCAACAACTTTAAGATTTGGGAACTGCCATTCTATAACTTTTGGAGAAGAATTGTCATAAACCAGCTGTCCAGATCTACTTCCTTCGTTTCCAGCAGAATCAAAGAACTTAACCAGATAAGTAATCTGATAGTTGGAAGTAATCATGGTTCCGTCATCTCTTCTGCCGTCCCATTCTGCATACCATTCCATTGCAGAAGAAGCTTGGACAGCATCAAGTTTTCTTACTAACGTAGCACCATCTACAGTATAAATTCTAATTTCCCCAGTATTGCCATCAGGAGCTTCTGCAAATGTTACAGTAATAGTGGCAACACCAAGACCTTCACCCATACCATTAGGATGAGCTACAGTATCTTCATAATAGTTAGAGCTTACCGATGGGCTGAATGCTGTGTTAGTCTGATAATCATCAGCAGAATTTGCTGTAGTATACTGCAAAGTTTTTACAACAATACTATTAATAGTCGGACCTTTAGACTTAATATCAAGATAATCGGTTAAAGTTACATCTGCCAAAGCATTTCCAGCTTCATCATAACCTCCGCTTATCATAAAATAAGCTTTGCCCTGAGTGGTATTGCTGTCAAAGGCTGCCGCATTAATATATTCTGCTTCAGTTGGACTTGACCATTTGCTGAAAGTGAAAGGCATTACTGTAGCACCTGCAGAAGTAACAAGTTTAAGAGCAGGCATTGCAGAAGTATTAGTGCTTTGCAACATGTTTTCACTGAAGGTTACTATAACTTTCACATTATTCTTAGCTGTTACTCCAACAACAAAGTCTACAGGAGCTACATTGGCAATAGTAGAAGTTGCAGTCAAAACAGTTGGAGCACAGTTATCGAATTCCATCGGATAACTGGCAACCTGATTGAATCCTGTTGGGTATGCTGTCCCTTCCATCTTTTTCGACAAGTCATAGGAGAAAGAGGCGGTATCTTCAAAGCTTTGAGTTGCTCTAAAGATATCGGTAAAGCCTTCAACCTTAACATAAACAGGTTCTCTCTGGAATGTTCCGGATTCAGATAATCCAGAGTTAGCAAATCTTACATAAGTTCTGCTTACGCCACCCTGATTATGTTCACCCCATTCAACAAAGGTTCCAGAATCTATTAAACTATCTCCATTCTGAGTAAATAACTTCAAAGTCGGAGTAACATTTCTAGATATTGGAACTCTGATATTGCTTGACAGTGTAGCAGTTTCAAAGCTTACTTCATACATGAATGTATTTGCAGTGTGGCCTTTGAATAAAGTTCTTCCTGAAAGTCCTTCAACAACTGGTGTTAAAGCTACAGAATAAATTTTTGGTTCAGCAAATTCACTACCAGTCGGCATTACTGTTTCTATTAAAGCACCATTATTGTTTGAATCAGCAAAAGGTTCGCTTAAGTTACCCCAAAGGTCTCTGAAAGCTCCATTTTCGCATCTCAAATAGAACTGGCTTGTTCCCCAAGTCAATATAGTATTTAAAGCAGTATCTGTTAGAGGAATGCGAACTGTTGTAGAAGCAAAGTCATTCAAACTAGTATAACTTGTTGCTCCAGAATTCCAGTTAACCATAGAAGGAACTGTTCCAGAAGTACCTAAGCAAATATTCTGACCAGTGCTGACTCTTTCATCAGAACATATATATATTCTTGATAAGTCTGCAGGCATAGTTTTACCAACCTGTAAACTGGTTGCAGAATATGTATCATTGAACAATCTAGCTCTGCGATTGTTGAAATTAATAGTCAGCATTGGGGTAGTTCCACTTAAATCAAGTTTAACCCCTGTAGTTATAGAGAATGGGCTGACTAATGGAGTCAAGCTCGCAGCAATAGAATAGCCTGGTAATATTGGATTAATTCTATTACCATTTATATCTCTAATAAATGCTGGCGGATCATATTCAGAATCATTAACCTGAAGTCTGATTTCTGATGCTCTGTTGCCGTAAGTTAATGCTATCCAGTCCTTAGCATCCTGAGAGAGTTTGATACCTACAGATTGAGAATTGCAACTAGAGGTATTATAAGTATCTCCAGCATCAAAAGTATCAGATGCTGGCTGCATTCTGTATCTTACATTCCAAAGTTCAGACTGAGAAGAATTGTTATACCATATAGCCAGTTTGCTGATTGATTCTTCTGTTAACGTGGTTTTATCCATAGACTTATCGAAAGTCAAATGCAGATAATCACCATCTATATTTGTTGATGCAGCATTATAACGACCACCAGTTAAGTTTGGCCTTTGGGCATAATCTTCATTTTCAATCATTATTTCTTCTGGAGAGCCTCTTAAAGTTGGAACAATCCAATTATTAGCCACATCTACCCCTAATCCGGTTGCCTTATAATCATAATCTGTTGTATCAGTAATCTGACCTGGCTCTTCATCTATGCTCGCAATAGACAAGAACAGCTTTGAAGAATTCCAGTCAGCAATTTTACTCTTTGTTGTTTTCCCAAGTAATATGGCAACTGTACTTTCGCTAAATCCAGAAATATTAATTGAATCATGATCATCTGGGTCAGCAGAAACTGGAGTAGAAGAAAGCTTTACTGCTGTTCCCTGTGCTACATCTACATCTTTGTGAAGACTTTGCACTCCGGAAACATTAGCTCTGCCAATTCTTATATTATCTAAATCTATTGTTTCAGGCAGAACATTTTCAGAAAATTCTATTCTTAACATACTTCCATCGTACATTACATTACTTATACGTGGACGTCTAGTATCTAAGCCAAGACGATTAACAGTATCTTCAAAATAATCCTTATTTCCAGCACCGTCTACAACCCATATTTTAAAACTATAGCTTGCTATATCTGCTTCTGATTCCGGAATATAGTGATCATACCTGTCACCGTAAGTTATTCCTGCAACAGTTTCAAATACAGTACAGTTAGCTCCAGTAGAAGGTTTAAGCAAATAAGTCGATGTAGCACCCAACTCTGATAAATCAATATAAGCATAACCTTTACCAACAGTAGCATTAATACCTTCTAATAAAGTTACCTTTACATGTATACTGTCGGAAGCTAAACCATTCCAGACATTTACTCCATTCCAGCCATCACCGTTTATATCAACTCTTTCAATAAAGGTTTCGGTGTGTGAAGTACTAATCTGCGGAGGTTTATTATCTATTTTTATTGCTGGTGACGGAGTAATTAGACTTGATGAAGCAGTATTGTCAGCATCATCAGTAGCAAAAATCTTTAGCTTCACAAGCTCTTCGTTGATCATACGCCATTCGTTTTCACCAACAGTTTCGCCTGTTTTTCTTGTGCCAGTAGCAACTTCAAAATTACCAATCCAAATATCTGTTCCAGTATTTCTTACTAATGGAACATAACCTAATACTTCGCCGTTATTAGGCATATAAAGGATTGCTGTAGCTGACGCATAATCATCAAAGAATTTTATTTCAGTTTTAACTTCCATAAAATCGCCGATGTTAGCAGAATAAGAAGCTGTATTATCGTTGTTTTCGTCTCTGATGGTCAACTTTGTTGAAGAATTAACAATCAAAGGCATTTTGGTATCTACAGGAAATTCACCAGTAACTGTTGTAGTATACATAGTTTCTGTAGTTGAATCCGGATGCAGAACTCTGATCATAAATTCAATGCTGTCAGCATCAGTACCTCGATTGATCTTAACTGTCGGAGAAGCGACAAATTCACCGGTATACAAATATGGGTCACCGGTATCGCCATCCCAGTTCAATTCAACCCAACATCTCTTTTCTGGATTAGGAACATCACCACTATAATAAGCGTTGCTATCGGAATCAGTAATACCGCCTATATCAACAACAACCTTTGTCGGCGGAGTATTATTGTCTTCAAAAGCTCCTCTTAGGTTACAACTGATTCTTACGGTATCACCCGGATTAAGTATTCCATTTGAATTCTTATCATCTATTATCGATGCAGATGTCTGATTTACTTCAGGAATCTT
>ONIU01000031.1 GCA_900317935.1 uncultured bacterium | reverse complement strand
TCTTAAGGTAAAAATATTGGCGTTATTAATTCCTTCTAATGGTGGCTTAATTGGGCTAGCACCCTGAGTTAAAACAAGTTTGTCATAAGTTATTTTTTCGTTATTGTTGGTTACAACATATTTTTCACTGCGGTTTATTTGGGTAACTTCAGTATTTAAACTGACTTCAATATTAAAATTATCTTTAAATTTTTTTGCATCTGAAACAAGAATTCGATTTCTTTCCGAAATAATATCAGAGCAGTAATATGGAAGTCCGCAATTAGCTATAGAAACTTCATTCGTTTTTTCTAATATACGAATTTCACATGTTTCATTTAAACGTCTTAATCTTGCTGCACAGCTTGCACCACAGGCACCGCCACCAATAATAACTACTTTCATTGTATTATCCTTTGCTTTTTTTTTATTCTTTGATTCATTATATTTTACTTCAACATTAGTTTCAATAGGTCTAAAAAATAGGAAAAAGCAAATGACTTATAAGTTTTATGGTTGGGAAAAAGCCGATTGTCATCCTATAAATAATGAATATAAAGGAATTGAAAATCCTCGTGACCTTTATGATGCTCTTTCAAATATCTGGTGCGAATATTCCTGCGGTCCTAGATTGAGAAAAGACTGGAGCAAAGACAATAAAACATTGGGGCAATGCTCTATAACTTCTTTTTTAGTTCAAGATATCTTTGGTGGAAAAGTTTATGGAATTTTGAGACCAGATGGTAGTTATCACTGCTATAATGCTGTTGGCAATTCTGTCTTTGACCTCACAAGCGAACAGTTCGGCGATGAGAAATTAAGCTATGAAAATAACCCTGAACAGTTCAGAGAACAGCATTTTGCTGATGAAAACAAAAAACAGAGATATGAATATCTTTGCAGTGAATTAAAAAAATTAAATAGATAAGAGTTCTGAAAATAAAATGAAATACACTTGTGAAAAAGAATTTACACTCAGCTATACCGGTTTAGACAATAACGCAGAATTAAACACCCTTTATGCCATCGAATTAGCCCAGAATTTAATGACTGAGTATTTCGGAAATTTCAAAAGTGACAATCTTAGATTGAAAAAGCAGGATAATGCTTTATGGGTCTTGTCCAAGACTAAAGTTAAGTTCTTTAATAAGGCTGTTTGGCTCGATCAATTGCATGCAAAGGGTTATACTATTAAAAATACCGCTTTGAGAACTTATATCGAAAGCGTTTTCTATAATCAGGATAACAAGCTTATTTTTCTAGCTTTACAGGAAAATGCAGTTATAGATATAGAAACTCGAAAGGTGAGAAAAATAAGTTCTATTAGTTATCCTAACGATATGGAATATGAAAAATCTGTAAAAGAATTAACCTTTGAAAAGTTAACAGATGATTTTTCTGAAAATGATTTTGTTTATAATCAAAAAATCTACTATACAGATATAGATTTCTCAAACCACACTAATAATGCGGTTTATATAAGACATATTCTAAATACGTTCCCTTCAGATTTCTTTGGAAAACATACTGTAGAAGACTTTGAAATTCATTATCTCCATGAAACACTTGAAGGAGATTTACTTTCTATATATAAAAAGCAAACAGATAATACCTTTGAATTTTTGATTAAATCTGGTGACAACGAAGTCGTAAGGGCCAAACTAGCTTTCAATTGAAAAAAGGTTTCTTTTATTCGACTATTAGCTCGCTGTTTTCGGCTTTAATGCCGGTAACAGCCATAAGTTTGTTTCTTAATGATTCATCTTCAGACTTCATTTTGCAGGGAACATACTCTTTGGAATAGCCTTTCAACCAGCCGTCTTCTAAGGTTTCCCAAAGCACTTCAACCTTATGTCCTTCAAAATGTTTTGCAAAGTCATGGGCGTATTTGTGCCAGACCGCCTCTACTCTGTCGGAGCGTGCAATTTTTATTTCGTTGCTAATTTGATTTGGCATTATTGCAGCGGGTGTGCCGTCTCGTTTTGAATATCTGAAAATGTGAAATCTTGAAAACTTGATTTCATCTAAGAAATTTAAGGTTTCCTGAAAATCTTCTTCTGTTTCGCCTGGAAAACCCACTATTAAATCTGTTGTAATGGCGGCTTCTGGCATTGTTTCTCTTATATGGTCTACAACGGCTTTAAAATCTTTGGTTAAATAAGGTCGGTGCATGGCTTTTAAGATCTTGTCGCAGCCTGACTGTAGCGGCAGATGAAAATGATGGCAGGCCTTGGGGGAATTGGCGGCCCATTCTATCAGTTCATCTTTAACTTCTACTGATTCAATCGAGCTTAGTCTTATGCGTTCAAGACCATCTAGTTTTTCAAGCTCTTTTAACAGTGGAACCAGCGAGGGTTTATAGTGACCTACATGTATTCCAGTAAGAACAATCTCTTTATGCCCTTCAGCAATTAGTTCCTTAGCTTCTTCGATGGCGTCATCAATAGGTCTAGACCATTCCTTGCCGCGAAGATGGGCAACAATACAATAAGAACAGAATTGGCTGCAACCATCTTGAACCTTTAGGTAGGCTCTGGTCATGTCTGTGTGATTGAACTGCTTTTCTGCCAGAACATTATCACTTTCTATGTCTAAAGAAAGTGCAGACATCATTTTATTTATAGAATCAATATCGTTATAGGGAAGGAGCCAATCAACTTCTGGTATTCTTTCATTTTTCTTTTCAACCAGTCTTGCTTCGCATCCGGCTAGAACTATTTTGCAATCTGCTTTTTTACGTCTGACAGCTCTTATTATCTGTCTTGCTTTCTGAGAAGCTCGACCTGTAACAGAGCAGCCATTTAATATGAATAAATCCGGCTGGTTTTCATTTTCGATTAAGCCGTATTCCTTCAATTTTTCGGCTATTCTTTCGCCGTCATACTGGCTTACTTTGCATCCTAGTGATTTGATATAAAATGTTGTCATTGCTTTGTTTCCAAAATCAGATGTCTAAAATAAAATTCTTTAATTGTTCTAAAAATAAAAGCAGTTTATTGTTTCCAATAAACTGCTTTTTTCAAGAGCGGGATACGGGACTCGAACCCGCAACCTTTACCTTGGAAGGGTAACACTCTACCAATTGAGTTAATCCCGCAAGATTATGAATCGGTGCGAAGAGCGGGACTTGAACCCGCACGTCGTGAAACACTAGATCCTAAGTCTAGCGCGTCTACCAGTTCCGCCATCCTCGCTAATCAATGAGACTATGAGGTCGTCACCGACTGTGTGATTATATATAACACAGTTGTTTGTATTTTTCAATATTTTTTTAACCACCAGAAATAAAATAATAATTTTGTACATAATTATTAGTACAACTCTTTACTTTTAGTGGCAAGTTCTTTATAATATTTACTCAACTTAATAGGCTCTGACTGTACTTTTACCTTAAATCGGTTAAAAGAGCATTTGGAGCACTGTTGTTATTGGTAAATTTTCTCCAAAAGGAGTTTTCTAATGTTAAATACACAAGTTCAGGAACTGGAAGCTAACAAAGTTGCTTTAACAGTCGAAGTCGAAAAGGAAAAAGTTAACGCAGCTTATAAGAGCTTCTTTACTCGCGCAGCACGCCAGATTAGAATACCTGGTTTCAGACAGGGCAAGGCTCCAAGAAATGTCATCGCTGCAGCTATGGGTCAGGAATACGTCAAGGCCCAGATTGAAGAAGAATTGATTCAGGATGTTTATGCTCAGGCTATCAAAGACAACAAGCTTCAGCCTGTTGGTCGTTTTGAATTAGTTGAATCACATCTTAAAGAAAATGAACCTTATACCTTCAAGATTCAGTTTGAAGTAAGACCGAAACTTGGTGAATTCAATTATAAGGGTATGTCTACTCAGGTTCAGCGCGAAATCGTTGATGAAGAAAGCGTTGACAAAGTTATTGAACAGGTTCGCGAACAGCAGAGCAAGACAGAAGCTATCGAAGACGGTGAATTGACTGTTGGTGATTACTTCTCTGCAAAACTTGAAGTTTCCTGCGATGGCGAAACTGACGAAGAACTTTCTGATGACAAGATGACTCACAAGCTTCTTAAAGATGACAAACTCTTCTCTTTCTGTGAAGGCATGAAGATTGGTGAAAGCCGCACTACTTCACGCAAAAATGAAGATGAAAGTCAGAAAGATTCTAAATACTATGGCAAGACCTTAGAATATAAAGTTACTTTAACTCGTATTTCTAGACCAACACTTCCTGAATTGAATGATGAATTCGCTCAGAGACTTGGTGATTACAAAGATGTTGAAGCTCTAAAAGTTCGCATTAGAGAAGATTTGGAAGAACGCTCCAAATTCGATGCTGAAGAAAGAGCTTTCGATGACATTCTCAGCAAAATCATTGAAGAATATAAGTTCGATGTTCCAGAAGCAATGGTTCAGAGCACTATTGATTTCTTCATTCAGGGCTTAGATCGCCGCTGGAGACAGTTTGGCACTACTATCCAGGATTACCTCCGCAATTCTGGCAAAGACGTAAATGAATTCAGAGAAAGCTTCAGAGAAAGAGCTCTTCGCCAGACTAAGATGATGCTCATCATTGATACTATTGGTGAAAGAGAAAATATCGAAGTAACTGATGCTGATTATCGCGAAGAAATTGAAAAACGCGCTAAAGAATATAACATGCCAGTCGAAAAGCTTCTTGAAACCCTCGCTCAGAACGATGGCGAAGAAAATGTAAAATTTTCTTTAAGAAGTCAAAAAATTCGTGACTTTATACTAAAAAATAACGAAGTAAAATACGATATGGTAAAAGAAGCTGACGAAAACAAGGAGGAAGATGAAGCGTGACAATGGTTCCTATAGTTATTGAACAAAGTAGCCGTGGGGAACGCGCTTTCGACATCTACTCACGTCTGTTAAAAGATAGAATTATCTTTTTGGGCGGCGGGATAGATGACGGTGTAGCCGATGTTGTTGTAGCTCAGCTTCTATTTTTGGAATCCGAAGATCCTGAAAAAGATATCTCTATTTACATCAATAGTCCGGGAGGTGTCGTAACAGCTGGTATGGCTATATACGATACTATGCAGTACATTAAACCTGATGTAAGCACAATCTGCATCGGGCAAGCTGCTAGTATGGGAGCTTTCCTGCTTGCTGCAGGCACTAAAGGTAAACGCTACGCATTGCCTAATTCCAGAATTATGATTCATCAACCATTAGGCGGCGCACAAGGACAGGCTAGTGATATCGAAATTCAGGCTCAGGAAATTCTGCGAATGAAAGATTCGTTGAACAACATCCTGGCCGCACATACTGGGCAGCCTTTGAAGCAGATTAAGAAAGACACAGATCGTGACTTCTTCATGTCTGCAAAGGAAGCCAAGGATTATGGGCTCATAGATGAAGTTGTTCAGCGGAATGTAGCAAAACCGACTGAGGAGTAAGCATGCTTTCTAAGACCCCGCAATTTCACTGTTCCTTCTGCGGAAAAGGACAAGATCAGGTCCGCAAGCTTATTGCTGGACCTGACGTATACATTTGCGATGAATGTATTAGCTTGTGCAATGACATCATTCTTGAGGAAATGGATGAAGACAGTCCTCAAACGATGCAGAACACACTTAAACCTAAAGATATCGTCAAGGTTCTTGACCAGTATGTTGTTGGTCAGGAAAGAGCCAAGAAGATTCTTTCTGTTGCCGTGTATAATCACTACAAGCGCTTGGCTTTAGGTGATGACCACCGTGATGATGTTGAAGTGCAGAAATCTAATGTTCTGCTTATCGGGCCAACAGGTTCAGGCAAGACTCATCTTGCCCAGAGTCTGGCTAAACTTTTGAATGTTCCTTTCTGTATTGCAGACGCAACCACACTTACTGAAGCTGGTTATGTCGGCGATGATGTTGAAAGTATTCTTTTGAACTTGCTTCGTGCAGCAGATTATGATGTTCAAAAGGCCGAACGCGGTATCGTATATATTGATGAAATAGATAAGATAGCCCGCAAGAGCGAAAATGTCTCTATTACGCGTGATGTTTCAGGTGAAGGGGTTCAGCAGGCACTGCTTAAACTTCTTGAAGGTAAGATAGCCCAGGTTCCTCCACAGGGTGGACGCAAGCATCCTCATCAGGAATATATTCAGTTAAATACTAAGAATATATTGTTCTTGTTGGGTGGTGCTTTCGAAGGTGTTGAAAAAATTATCGAAGCAAGAACGGCTAAAAAGACTATGGGCTTCGGCTCAACTCCTGTTCTTAAAAGCGAAAGAAAAGTTGGCGATCTGTTAAAGGATATTATGCCTGGCGATTTGCTTCGCTTTGGCTTGATTCCAGAATTTATAGGTCGTGTTCCAGTTCTTGCAACTTTCGATAACCTTCGCGAAGCAGATCTTGTTAAGATTCTTACTGAGCCCAAAGATGCTTTGGTTAAACAGTATGCAAGATTAATGAAGATGGAAGGAGTAGACTTGGAAATCACTCCTAAAGCCCTTTCTGCTATTGCAAAGAAAGCAATTGAACAGAATACCGGCGCTCGTGGCTTAAGACGTATTATAGAAGAACTTATGCTAGATTTAATGTATGAAATTCCTTCAGACAATTCAGTTGCTAAGGTAATCATACATGAACGCTGTGTGGAAAACAAAGAACCTTATCAGATTGTTTATAAGGTTGAAGGGCAGATTGCTTAAAGCTATCATATAAAGTTTGTATAAAAAAAGATTCAGTGTGAAAACACTGAATCTTTTTTTATACTCGAATTAATATGAATTAGAGAGTAACCATTTCTTTTAATGCTTCAAAGCGTTCTTCAATGCGTTTAGGGTCTAAATTTTCATAGGTTTCTACGCTGAAGTTTTCAACCGTTAGTGAGCCCATTGCTGAACCGTAAAGCATGCTTTTTCTGAAGCCTTTTTCAGAATAATCGCCGTGTTTGGCAAGGCTTCCCATAAAACCACCTGCGAATGAATCACCGGCACCTGTTGGGTCTGTTACATCAAGGCTTGGGAAAGCTGGAGCAAAGAATCTGGTTTCTTTGGTTGCAGTCATAGCACCAAGTTCACCAAGTTTTACAACAATGCGCTTCGGACCCATTGTTAGAAGCTTTGCTACTGCATGAGCAAATTTCTTTTCCTGAGCTAACATTCTTGCTTCTGTTTCATTAACAAAGAGAATGTCTACTTTCTTTATTGCTTCTAAAAGAGTATCTCTAGTGGTATTTATCCAAAGATTCATTGTATCTAAAGCAATGATCTTAGGATTCTTTACCTGATTAATAATCTGAATCTGGAGAGATGGATGTATATTTGCTAAGAATAATAATTCAGCATTCTTATAGCTTTCTGGAAGAACAGGATTGAATGATTCAAAAACGTTCAAGCAAGTGCTGTGAGTTGTTGCATCGCCAAATTCTTCACCATAACTGCCTACCCAATTAAAGGTGTTTCCTTCTTTGCTCTGTTCGAAACCGGTCATATCGATTCCGTGCTTTTTAAGGAAATCAATGTTTTTCTGTTCAAAGTCTTTGCCTGCAACACCGACTAAGCCAACTTTTGTAAAATAGCTTGCTACGGTTGAAAAGTATGATGCAGAGCCTCCAAGAACTCTTTCACGTTTTCCTTTAGGGGTTTCAAGACTATCATAAGCTATTGAGCCTACTACTACCATCTTTACGCTCATGGGGTATTCCTCCGGTTTATTTGCTGCTGTTAGATTTATAATACAGCTTTGTCTGAGATTGTATTTAAGGAAATATGCTCGCTTTTTTGTTGCATTTACCTAGTGTGGTGTACAATCATGACTAACCTATTATAACATAAAATAAGCGTAACACAAAAGAATTGTTGGAAGAGTAAGAAGTGTTTCGCTTTGCTGTGAGACACTTCGTCGTGGGACGGCAACTGACGTTACCCTTGATAAATGTCAGCGGACAGTTGCTTGTTCGACCTTATTCTCCTCCGCGGTCTCTGAAAATACCTACCTTCGGATAGACTTCGAGGGAACGAGCCTTGTGCGGAGAATAGAAGGTCTCGCGTCTACTGTCCGCTTTAGTCTCTGTCGCTCTAAACTCTAAACTCTTAACTCTCAATTTTCAATCCCCTTTTCCCTATACTCTAATCTCTAGCAAAAAGGCTTTCAGCTTAGTTTTTATTGTAATTGGTAGTTATTGTAGTTATTGTTTAGCTTAAACTATGCAAAGTATCTAGAATTACAAATAACCGATGTTATCTCGTTTTCGCCTATACAATAAAAACTGACTACCAACTACGAAAAAACGCCTGTTTCAGGCGTTTTTTTAGCCAAGCTTTGCTTGGCTCTACACTCTATGCTCTAAGCTCTGAACTCTGCTTTAAAATCCAATCTGCAGCGAGAGAAAGATTAGAGAAAGTGGGTATATTTTCGTATTCTTCAAAAGGTTTCTTTGCTATGCAGACAGGTGCAACATCAGCTGCAAGCCCTATTTTTATGTCTGAAGTTCTGTCTCCAATCATATAAGAAAGAGATTTGTCTATATTATGATCTTTTAACGCCTGTAAAATTAAACCAGGTTTGGGTTTCCGGCAGTTGCATTCTGCTATTCCCTTATATGGATGATCAGGATGATGCGGGCAGTAATAGATGGCATCAAGAGTAACGCCGCCTGCTTTCAGAAGTTTCTTCATTTTATTATGAACAGATTCTAACTGTTCTTCTGTAATCAGTCCTCTTGATATTCCAGATTGATTTGTAATTAGAATCAGCATATAACCTGCTTTTTGTAGCTTTAATAAGGCTTCGCAAACTCCGTCAAAGAGTTCATAATCCTTTGGGTCAGATATATAGCCAGGGTCTGGATTCAAGGTTCCGTCTCTATCAAGAAAAATAGCTTTGTTCATTGTTTAACCTTAGTAATAATTGTATATTAGTATGTTACCTTAAAATGTCGTATAATATAACAAAAATTTTATATATATAGTAATGAAGTAAAATAAATCTAAACCAAAGAGGCAAATATGTCAGATAATCTTGTCGCAGAAATAATCAGCGTTGGTACTGAATTGTTATTAGGCGAAATAGTTGATACTAATGCAACTTTTTTAAGCACCAGACTAAGAGATTTGGGAATAACTGTATATCGGAAATCTACTGTTGGTGATAATCTTGAACGTTTGACCGAAACTATTAAAAACGCTTTATCCCGTTCAGATATAGCTATTTTAGGCGGAGGACTTGGTCCAACTGATGATGATATGACAAGAGAAGCTATTGCTGCCTATGTTGGAGAGGAACCTTACGTTGATGAACAGCTTTTTAAAGAACTTAAAGAAAAGTTTGCTGCAAGAAAACGTCCAATGCCTCCGAATAACGCTAAGCAGGCATGGCTTATTAAAAGCGCTGAAACATTACCAAACCCGATAGGAACTGCTCCAGGCTGGTTTGTAAAAACGAACGATAAAAAGATTATAATTACTCTTCCCGGCCCGCCACATGAAATGACTAGAATGTGGATAGAAGAAGTTGAACCGAAATTGCCTGTAAGTAGCAAGTGTCTTTATCTCAAGATCATCAGAACAATCGGTCTTGGTGAGTCTTTCTTAACTGAAAAAATAGCAAAATACACTAATTTGGCTGTTCCTGGTGTTGGCACTTACTGCCGTGACAGTGGAGTTGATATCAGAGTCGCTGCAGTAGGAGATACTATTGAAGAAGCTGAAAAAATAGTTACTCCAGTTGTTGAAGATATTTGTAGTATTCTTTCCGGGTATGTTTTTGGCTTTGATGATGACAGTATAGTTTCTGTAATTAAAAAGCGTTTGGATGAAAAAAATCAGACTATCAGCTGCATAGAATCTCTGACTGGTGGCATGCTGGCTTCTCAGATTGCCGCTTGTGAAGGAATAAGCAGTTGTTTTAAAGGTTCAATAACATCTTATACAAACGAAATAAAGGAATTTGCTGGCGTTAACCATGAAACCATAGAAAAATATGGTGCAGTATCTAAAGAAACTGCTATAGAAATGGCACAAAGTGTAAAAAAACTTTTCAAAACCGATTGGGCAATCTCTACAACTGGAGTAGCTGGTCCAGGCTCATTAGAAGGCAAGCGCCCAGGAACTGCCTGGGTGGCTGTAGCTGGCCCGAAAGTGGTTGTTACTGATTTTGTAGACTGGCCAGGTAGCCGGGAAATGGTTCGTCAGAGAGTTTGTAAAACTGCTTTAAATTTGATTTTTAAACAATTATAGTTTATAAAGAACCCTAACAAAACAATTAAGAAATAGGAAGTAAACTAAATGTATAAACGTTCATTCCAGTTATTTATAATTTTTTCTCTTTTATTACTATCCTTTGAATGCAGGTTGAATGCAGCGGAAATTATTGTTCCAGCAGTGTCTGCTGCTGCTGATTCAACTATTACCATTGATAAAAATAATCAGATGATGCTTGTCTTCGTTGAAAGACTAAAAAGCGGGAATACAAAAGAAGCAAGAAAAATAGCTCAGGAAATGGCTGATTTTTCCAAAAAATACAAAGATGATGCAAATACAGAATATAAAAGTTTTTATTCAAATATAGAAAAAGAATATTATATTTATAAAAACAAAGACAGTAAAAAGAAGGTTGTATGGGTTCCTGAACCTATTGCCGATGGATACTATTTCCTAGCTGTTATGGATTTTCAGGAAAAGAAGTATCAGGATGCTATAGACAATATTCAGAAATGTATAATGTGGAATCCTGTTAGAGCGCCATACTATTGTGAACGAGGTTTTATTTTCCTTAACTGTGGAATCTATGCTGATTATGTCAGTGCTCAGATCGCTTATGAACAGGCATTGGAATGTGCTGACAACGAAGAAGATTTTGCTTCTGCTTTAAGAGGCTTAGGTTTTGCTATGGCTGCTAGAAATGAACTTGATGTATCTGCTGCTGCCATGATTTTATCTTTGAAATATGTTCCAGACAACCCAGACGCAAAAGAACATATTCTGAGATTAAAAAATCTTGTTCCAAGTTTTGATTTCAATATGGATACAGTGAAAGCCAAGAAGATTCTTTATGATAGCAAGATACAGACTACATTTTCTCCTGAACATGCTGTAGTGCTTTTAAAGATTGTTTCTGAACTTAAAATGCCAGAAGAAAAAGAAAAGGCATTAGCTTTTCTTATTAGCGCCAATATGATTGATCCTAGCAATAAGGCTGTAGAAAAGAAATTAAAGGAAATCCAGAATTTAAAATAAATAATTAATATAGAGGTGGTGTGATTGGTGTTAGGTGTGATGTAAGACCATAAGGTCGGAAGTGATACGCTTCGCTGTGGGACACTTCGTTGTGGGACATTTCACTGTGGTAATTGTCAAACAACTACCACGGGCAGCGTTAGCTGCCGTCCCACAGATTGCACCTGCAATCGTCTCACAGAGGCCTTAGCCTCGTCCCACTTTTCACGAGAGCCACAGGCTCTATCGCTCTATTGCTCTACGCTCTTCCCTCTTCAATCTTCCCTCTTCAATCTTCTATCTTGTATCTTGAGTCTTTGGTCTTGCAAGTTGCAACTTGTAACTTGTAACTTGTAACTTGTAACTTATAACTTATAACTTGTAACTTATAACTTATGTCTTGTAACTTAATCAAAAGTTACAGGATGCGTGAATTTATAAGGCAGGTCGCGGTAAATTCTCCAGACACCGTCTTCTTTATGCCATACGACCTTAGCTTTGACCAGGCCGCTGTCTATGTCTTTGCCAAGTAATATATTGATGACCTTAACTCGGCCGGTGCAAGTTACTTCAGCAGATTCATTCCCTGTAAATTTTATGGATTCTATTGAATAGTCAGATATTTTTACATCCATATTGTTAAAACGCTGGGCGGCTACAAGTAAAAGCTCGGTTTTGGTGCTGTTGCCGTCAAATGCGTTCCTGAAAGCATCAGAGATTCTGCTGCCTAAGGCATCTAAGTCTTCTCTATTTATTGCTGCCTGAAGCTCGGCATGGGCTGAAGATATTTCTCCCCATCTTAAATCTGCGTCAACCTGAGTCGGGTGAGTGTCTCTGTAAGGCATGTTTCTATATAGTTTCCAGATTGTTCCTTCCAGACGCCAGAGTGCGTCGAATGTCCATGTTTTATTGCAGGCTATCTCGTCATTTGTGTTTTCTCTTATGACTGCATTAACTTTGGTTCTTATTCTGGCTGTGCTGTTTTCTAAAAGTTCTGTTTCCATTATTTCCCAGGTAAGGGTAACAAAATCGTTATTGGAAAAGAGTTTTTCAAAATAATTTACTACATCATCCCAGTTTGATGTGGTATCCCAGTCGTTGCCAAAAGAAGGGGATATATAAAGCTTAACCAATTCCAGGTCTTTTCTTAAAAACGCATGTCTAAGCACTGTATTGGCTTCTTTTAATACATTGTCTCTCGATATGCATTTTAAGGCAACTTCTTTTGATGCGGCAACAACAGCAGGCAATTCAAGATTGGTTTTGCTTATTGAAGTTTTGGGAAGCTGCATAGATAGTTTTATAGCCGACGTGAGTGAAGCAATTCCATCCACGTATTCTCTGGCTCGAATGTCTGCCGGTGTTAGATCTTTTTTCAACAAGACGCCCTGCAGATAAATCATTGCTTCAGCTGTGCTATTCACGTCTATTTCAATGTTGCTCAAATCGGAATAACATAACTCGTCTGCCGTTACTCGGCGTAATAAAGCTATTTTATTTGAAATAGCTCCTATTACTAAAGAGTCGGAAAAATTAACTCCGCTTAAATAGAAATTACCGTTTTTATCAGCCTGGGCTGTTGTTTCGCCAGCTGTAAGTTTAAAATTTGAAAAATCGGTCAGGGTTGTTAAAGATGCTCTGGCAGAATCTGTTTCTATAATTTCTGGCAGTGATATTCTTCCAGAAATATTGAATATATCACCAGTAGAAGGTGAATTGAATCTTAAGTCTCCTTTGTGACTGGTGCAGCCGTTAAAAACTAATATCATCGCTAAAAGAATTATAGAATAAAAGCGATGGGCTCTGCGCCTGATTTTAATATATATTTTACGTTGAAGCATTCTGCCTCCGGATTATTTTGCTATAGCTATACCTAATTTTATCGGCACTTTATCTTTTTGAATTGAGTTATAAGATATAAGACCAAAATTTGAGAATTGAGAACATAGAGCAAATGAACTCACCACCACTTATCACTTATCATACACCACTTACCACTAATCTCTACGCTGGCTTTGCCTTGTAACAACTTCTAAAAATTAAGGTTTCCAAAACAATAAAAATAAAGCTATTCCATTTTTCTAAATTTTTTGGTACATTTTATGAGAATTTTTGGAGGCTTAATAAATATGAGTGAAACAGAAAATAACAAAACTAATGAATCTGCCGAAAATAAAGCTGTTGAACAAGAAACAGCTACTGTAGCAGAAAACACTTCCGCAGATACTAAGACTAAACCAAAAAAGGGAAGAGGTTGGCGCTTCTATTTAAAAGTATTTTCTGTTTTCTTTTTGCTTATGCTGATTTCATTTGGAATAGCCATATTCTATGTCTTAAATAAACTGGCAAGTGATAGCAACTTCGAAAAACTTGTTAATCAGAAAGCTAGCGAAGCTACAGGCATGAATATTAATTTTGAGAAAATAAGAGTCAGTTTCCCTTCCATCGAATTAACTAATATTCATGTTGCAACAGATTCTGCAATAATGAAACTGGATTCGCATATAGCTTCTGTTAAAGTCAGACCAGATTTCTTAGCTGTTCTCAGAGGTAATATTGTTATTGATTATCTTGCAATATCTTCCTCAACTACTCTACTTAATATGAAAGCAATTAAAAGCACTGATGTAGCAGTAAAAGAACAAAAAAGCGGAAGTAGCACTCTGGATTTGAACAGTATAACTTTTCCATTTAAAAGCCTTGATATAAATAACATAGTTTTGAACTATACTGATGAAGGCACAAAATCTTCTTATAACATAAAACTAAATAGAGCCAGTTTGTCTCATTCTCTTGTTTCTTCAGCTCTTCCTTATGAAATTGACGGGGAATTGGTCGGCAAAGCTGCTTTGAATGCAAAAGGCGATTTGTATTGGCCTTCTAGAGTTACTTCAGATGTTGTTATAAATTTAAAAGACATTAATGAAGTAAAACAATTTGTTCCTGAAGAATACAAGAAATATTTAAATTCTATAACAGGTTCAAATGCCAGAGCATCTATAGATTATAATATCACTAATAACTCTGTTGATGTTAAAAGCTATAATATTGGCGTAGAACCTATTTTAAAAGTGTCAGGAACTGCCGCAGTTCCCCAGATGACACCTCTGAAACTTCAGGCTTCTGCAACTCTTTCTCCTGTTGAAGTCTCTGACTTGTGGCCAATCATAAAAGATTTTGTTCCACCAGAACATGGTATTGCTCTTAAAAATGGAGCTATCGGAGCAGATGTTGGAGTAAGCCTGGATGGAGATAAACCAATTCAGCTTAGAGCTGTGGTTCAGCCTAAAAAGGTAGAAATTTCTACAAAATATGTTGAAGATAAGATTGTTTTACAAAAAGGGAATTTTGCCTACGGAGCAAACAATACTATTGATGCTTCTGATTTTGAGGTTTCCCTTGCTGATACTTCTGTAAAATTGATGTCATTAAAGCTAGCTTTGAATGACATGAATTTGAATGCTGTTTTTGGCGTAAATATTGGTATTGAAGGTTTGATAAAGAACCTTAAACAGTATCTTGGCGATGCAATGAAAAATTTTGCAATAAATGGAAATATTGCTATGGATGGCAATATTAACGGTAAGCTTTCAGATATTTCTTCACTTAAGCTGAATGGTTCAATAATTTCCAAAATTATTAGTATTATAGAAAATAAAACTAAAGCCCAGGGGCGTGTTGAAAACCTTAATATAAGGTTGAACGGCATAGGTGCTGAAACAGGAACAATAAATGTTGAAAGTTTGAAAGTTTCTGCAACTGGGGCAAATCTAAATGTTAAAGGAACTATAAAGAATCAGAAAGATATAGGCTTTGACTGCTCTGCTGATGGTGGTATTAATGTTAGTGAATTCTCAAGACTGGCATCAGGCTTGTTTAATTTGCCCGTAGAAGAAGGTCAGTATAAAGGCCAGCTCGATGTGTCTTTAAAGGTTGGCGGCACAGTTAAAGATCCTAAACCTTTTGGAAAAATTGTTGCAAAAGATATTTATGCTGATGTTTCCAAATACGGTATTGTTATTAATAAATTTAACGGAACTGTAACTGCTGATAACGATAAGCTGGTTATGAATAATATCAAAGCTAATGCTTTGGGCGGAGATTTAGATTTTAACGGAACTATAAAAGATTTCAAGAATATGAAAGTTGAAGCAGTGGCAAATGTTAAAGGAACAAATCTTGCTATGGTTCGCAAATTAATCGGAGCTTTTGTTCCTGATATGCCTGCGGAATTAGATTTTAGCGGTAATGCTGATTTGAATGCCAGCTTGATGGGGCCGACTTCTGCTCCAAAAATTAAAGGCACAGCTCAGTTGAAAGATGTTAGATTCATTCATCCAATGGTTTTCAGACCTGTTGAAAAAATTAACGGTCGTATAAACTTTAATAATGATGGTTTGAGTTCTGAAAGCCTTACTGCCTACTGGGGAACCTCTAAGGCAAATGTTTCTGGTAGTTTGAAAGACTGGGCAAAGTTTATTACTAACTTTAAATTCAATGTTGCACCTCTTGATGTTACTGATGCTGCTGGATTCTTCCTTGAAGGAACAGGATTCAAAGTGTTGGGAACAGGTGTTGGAAGCGGAACTGTTACTGGTGCATTAGAAGAAATCAAAGTTGACTGTTTTGCTAAGGTAGATGTTGGAACTGTAACTGCTCTTATTACTGAAGGCGGAGAATCTATGAAATTCCCTTATCAGAAGTTGAGTGCCAGAGCAACTTATTTTAACAATGCATTAGATGTTTCTTCTGCTTCTTTCAAGCTTTTTGATGGTGATATCAAAGCAAAATCAAAAATAACTCTGGTTGCTTCTGAACCTATAAGATATGATGTTGACGCTAACATAAATCAGCTTCAAACACAGGAATTCCTGAAAGTTAATGCTGATAAAAAATATGAAAAGACTCTTGTTGGCGGCTTAGATGGTTTTGCTAAGTTTAAAGGTGATTCAACCGGTTTGAACAGCATCAATGGTGACGCACACCTGCAAATGGCCAGCGGAACCTATGACTCTCCCGATATAATAAAGTCAATAGCCGAAAAACTTAAGAATCCGTCTTTAGCCTCTGGAACAATCAATAATGTTTCCGGTGATTATAAGATTGCAAACGGTAGAATATCTTCCAATAATACTATGGGAACTTCTCAAGATAGTTCTGTTGTTTATAGAGGTTCTGTAGGTTTGGATACAACTCTTGACGGAGCTTTGGATTTCTCATTAGGAAAAGAAACCTGTTCAAAAAGCAGTTATATGAAAGATTTACTCGGAAGTAAAGATAAACTTAGTATGACATGTAAGGTTAAAGGTTCTTTAACTTCTCCTAAAATAGATTTACCTTTAGATGATTTATTGAAGCAGAAAGCTAAGAATGAACTGAATAAACTTCTGGGTAAGGATAAAGACAAAGAAGGTGGAGAAAAGAAAGACGCCGGAAAAGTTGTTGATAAAATCGGTGAAGGAGTGTCTAAATTAGGAAAAAGTTTGAAGAAGATATTTAAATAGTTTTAAATCTTAAAAAAAATTTATATTTTTAAATTAAAACTTTTAAAAAACCTTGCGTAATTTCAATTTTTTCTGTAAACTTATTTGTACAACTTCGGTAATATTGGTACATTATCTACTTATAAGTTCATATTATTCATAATGGAGGAAGATATGTCTACTACTTGGACAAAAACTATAGCATTAGTTGCTATGCTTTGTATGCTCCTTTCTACTACAGATGTATACGCCGGCCCAGGTTCTGGTGCTAAGCCCAAAAAGATGGGTTTCTTCGCTAAAGTCGGCAATGCCATCAAAAAAGCCTCTCACAAGGCTGCTGCTGCTGTTAAAAAAGCTGCTAACAAGGCTGCTACTGCAGTTAAAGATGCTGCAAAGAAGACTGGTATGGCAATAAAGACTGCCGGTGCTAAGATTGTTAACGCTGGTATGGATACAGGCGTTTGGGCAAAACAGAAATTAACTGGCAAGAAGAATAAAGTATGGGTTTGCGGCCATTATGATAAGAATGGTAAGTGGACTAAGGGTCATTGGAGAAAAATGACTGCTGGTAAGCCAAGCAACGGTGGAAATACTGCTAATCAGGGTAACTACACTGATCAGGGTAGCAACAGCGGAAGCAGCGATGCAGCAGCAGAATATCCAACTAACGGTGATGAAGGTTTGTCTGGCGACGGCAATTCTTATGAAGAAAATACTGATATGCCTGTAGCTGGTGACGACCCAGTTATTCCAGAAATTCCAGCAGATGATTCTGAACAGACCAGTCAGGAAAGCGAACAGACTTCTCAGTCTGGCGAAGCTGATCAGGGTAAAGAATTCAGCTATGACACTGAAGTTTCTATGAGAACTATGGGTATGCTCATGGATGACATCGTAAAACAGTCTCAGAGCATCAATACCTTCAAGAAATCTGCTAATGCTAACATCAATTATTCTGTTGAAGTTCAGTCTGACATCAACACTACTTATGAAGCTCGTGAAGATGACGCTGGTCTCCTCTCTAGAATCGTTGTATGGGATATCAGAACTCACAATGGTGATGCTGGTAAATACTACAGCTTCTTCCTCAACAAGATGAGAACTCTTGATCCAAAAGATCGCGCTTTGGTTAAAGACGTTGTTGATGAAGTTCGTGCTGGTATCGTTCATGAAGCTAACAATGCTGCTTCTGATGAAGAAAAGGCTGTATTCAATAAGAGACTCTCTGAATTGAAAGGCTATTAATTCATAAGGCATGAAAAAAAGACCACTTGAAAAAGTGGTCTTTTTTTTATGTAAAAATATCTTGCTTTGAAGCATGCAAGGCTCTAATATATCTAGAGGGAGCATTGCAGATGAAGGATAAAATTAGCCAGTTTTTTTTAATTATTTCAATTTGTGTATTGATAGGGGTAATTGTTTGGTTAGTTTACCCAAGTCCCTATAGAACTTGTCATTTTGTTTTAACAGGAATGGGACGTGCGCGCTTAAATCCTTACGTCGCAAAGTTTAAACCATATAAAGGAAAAACCATGGGTGGGGCAGCTCTCATGGGTGCTGTTGTTAATGAACAGCTTGCTTCTTATACTGCTAAACAGGAACCATACTGTTTTATTTCTCTAGGTGCTGAATTATCTGGCACAGCAGAAGCTTTCCTGACTAAAGGCGAAGCAGTAGCAAAAGCTTTTGATGCAATGAAATTAGATGCAATGCTCGTTGGCAACATTGATTTTACCTTTGGAAAAGAAAGACTTGCCGAGATAGCTAAAACAAATCATTTTAAGCTTGTTTCCTCTAACGTAGTTGAAGAAAGCAGTAGCAAAACTCCCGATTATTTCACAGACGAGCTAATCATAGATTCACCCTATGATTTGAAAATTGGATTATTAGGTGTTACACCTATAGAAACACCGAATTTAGCTACTAAAGAAAGCGTTGCAGGGCTTTCTTTCCAAAAACCTGCTGAAGTTTTGAAAAAGAAGGTTGATTCTTTAAGAACTAAAGGTGCTGATATAGTAGCCTTGATGACTCAATACAATAAAGAATATATTACTGCTGAAGAGTGGCTTGCTATAGCCTCAGCTTCACCAGATATCTGTTTTATGCTTGATTCTGATATTGAAGCTCCTATACCTTTCGCAAAAGATGGCGTAATTATTTACACTATAAGCAGTTACAATCAAACTAAAGAAATTGATTTCTTAAACTTAGAAATAACAAAGAAAAGACCTATAGAAATAGTAGGGCTTTCCTCAAAGAGAATAGCTACAAATATGGCAGAATATGACGAAGATTCCAATATTGCATCCGTAGTTGATAAGGCAACTGCTGGAATACGTGCTTTCAGAGATACTGTTATTGGAAAATTCGCAAGAGACTATACAAAATCATATTATTCAGAATGCCCAATTGGAGATTTTGTAACCGATATTATGGTCAAAGAAACCGGTGCTGATGTAGCTTTCCAAAATAGCGGAAGTATCCACAACAATATTAGTGAAGGGCAGTTTACCAACGGTGATTTATATACTGTAATGCCTTTTGCAAATAATATTGTTGTTATGGATTTAAAAGGGTCTGATATATTAGAACTGCTTAATATTTCTGCTAGTAGACAGAGAGGTGTTTTGCAGGTTTCAGGAATTGAA
The DNA here is from genome assembly GCA_900317935.1 of uncultured bacterium. Classification (GTDB taxonomy): domain Bacteria; phylum Muiribacteriota; class Ozemobacteria; order Ozemobacterales; family Ozemobacteraceae; genus RUG334. Next base: position 14,366 of record ONIU01000031.1, on the reverse strand, counting down.
TATTCATATTCATATCACAGCCGTAAGGATTACAAGCTTAAATCAGCCAAAATCAAAGGCGAAGATATTGTCCCCGATAAATTTTATAAAGTTGCTACGAATAACTTCCTAAAAGATGGAGGGGATAACTATATTCCATTTACGAGAGGAGAGAATGTTTCTGTTGGTCGTTCTCAGCGAGAGGCAGTCCGTGAATTTATAGCCTCACAAAGTGCATTAGCGCCTGTTGAACTTAAAGTTTATGGTCGTATAATGGTTGAAGAGTGATTGTTTTATTTATCTATTAATGGTAAAATTAATATATGTTTAATTTAGACTGGTTGAAGCCACCGGCTCCTGCTCCCAATAGCGAGTCCCTTTTACAAGAAAATGAAACACTTAAAAAACAGCTCAAGGAGTTATTAACCCTTGACGAGACAGGCTTTTTTATAGAATTAGATTCTCTTTTAAATGCTATTCTTAAAAAAGCTCTTATACTATGCAAGGCAGAATCCTCTTTTATTGCACTGACAGGTAAAGATCCTTCAGAGTTAGATGTGCGTGTTTCCAATCTGATTTTAGAAGAAAAAATGATAAAAATCAGAGAAAACTATAAAAAAGAATATGCACGCTGGAAAGAAACAGAATCAGATATTCTTACTATTGATGATTTTATTCTTTTACCTTTAGTTAGAAGACATAAAATATTGGGAGTTGTCGGTTTAAAACTGAATTCAGATGCCCCGGACAACGTTTGCGAAATTCTACCGGTTTTAGGTTATAAAGCAGCAGCTTCTCTTGAAAGCGCAATTTTGTATGACAGAATGTTCAAACGTTTGCTTGTTCTTTCTAATGTTTTTATTTTTGGTCGAGAAATCATAGCGAATCTAGACTTGCAAACTCTTGTAGATAAGTTCCTTTCAACTGCAATAGATGGAACTGATAGCGAAATTGCCAGTATTTATCTTTTCCGCGATAAGCTCGAATATCCATATTTCTCTCGTGTTTTTTCGAAGGAAGACCCTAATATTATTTTTTCTGTTGAATCTGTCACTGGTTATACTGATTTAATAAAACTTGTCAGAAATGAAGGTCAGCCTAAAACTATTAATTCTTTTGAAGGTTCAGAGTTTTATAATGAAATAAATAAAATACAGGGAATTAAAATTAAAGATTCTATTGTAATTCCTTTAAAACCTCGAGAAACAATGCTTGGAGTTATTCAAGTATGTAATAAAAAAGGTAATTCTTCATATTCTTATGAAGATATGGATCTGCTTAAAATATTGGGCAGCCAGATTGCTTTTGTTATTCAAAATGCAGAACTCTTCAATAACTTAGAAAAAGCATACTTAGATACTTTGTCTGCTCTTACTAATGCTATAGACGCAAAAGATAGCTATACTAGAGGTCATTCAGACAGAGTTACAGAACTCTCTGTAAGATTGGCTAAAGAGGCGAAAGTAGAAAACTCTGATTTGGAAAAAATCCGGCTTGGTGGGATGCTGCATGATATCGGCAAAATAGGTATTCCTGAAAACATTTTAAATAAGCCCGGCCGTCTTGATGATCATGAATTCGAAGTTATAAAATCCCATCCAGTTATGGGAGTCAGTATTCTTGGTGGTGTTGAGTTCTTACAGAACGTTGTTCCTATTATTAAGCATCATCATGAAAGATATGGCGGTAATGGGTATCCAGATAAGCTAAAAGGAGGAGATATTCCTTTTCTGGCACGAATAGTTAGTATTGCTGATACCTATGACGCTATGACTACAAACAGACCTTACAGAAAAGCTTTAACTATAGAAGAATCATTAAAAGAAATCGAACGATGTAAAGGAACTCAGTTTGATCCTGAACTTGCTGATTTATTTGTTAAAATGATTCAGCGTGATGGGCATTAGTTTCAATATCATGAAGAATCTTTTTAATTCTGGTCTTTTGTTGGAAAAAGCATTCATATTTTTATTTCTTTTCGTTTTTTTGATATTTTCTATCTTTTTTACTTCCTTGAATATCAAAGAAACTGAAAAGGATTTTAATAATCAAAGATTGAATTATACAAAAAAACTATCAGAGGAAATACGCTATCTTTTAGAAAAACGTTTAGATATTAGTTATAAATTGTCTAATGCATTAGCTCAGAATTCTGTCGCTTATGCTGTTGTTCATTCTTCTGATGGAACAGTTTTAGCTCGTTCAGAAGGTTATGCGCTTCCTGTAGGCATTTTTGAAGTTGCAGAGGAAAATGCGCTTAAAACAGAATTTCTTATTTTGACACCTTTTAAAGACCCCTCTGGAAGGTTTTCTCTAATTGAAGCTTCTTTACCTGTTTTTACCAGTGAAGGAATCAGATACGTTCTACGACTTGGTTTTTTAAGAACTTCAGAAGAAGAAAAATTAACAAATTTAAAATTAAAAAATACTCTTGTTTTCGCACTTATTTTTATATTTTTCATTTCTGTTAGGAATATTCATTATTTTTCTTCATTAAACCTAAGATATGTTTTGCTGATTTCTATGACTTTGGTTATGGTGCTTTTGTTTTTTGCCTCGTCATTTTTTATAAGAAAATGGTTCGATTCTGCCTGGCTAGATAATTTCATCTCGTATGAATGCATAAATATGTCTAAGATGCTTGTTCCTAGTGCTGTTAATCTGATTGAAAAGGGTGATGCTTCATATATTCAGCCTTATATTAAGCAGCTTAAAGAAAACAAGGATTTTGAAAGTCTTTCTATAATTAAAGATGAAGTTTATGTTTATCATACAGATGTTTCAAAGATTGGAGTCAAAGCTTCTGGTGACTATTATAGACAGTCTTTGAATACAAATAAGAGCTCTGTATTTAAAATAGGTAGTTCAGAAGATTATATTGCAATGCTTCCGGTTATGAACGGGAATAACAGAATTGGTACCATTTGCACTGTTTGGAAGAATTACAATGCCTTCGAATCCTTTGCTTCACTTAGAAATAACCTGACATTGATTTTTGTATTTGCTTATCTGCTTTTATACTGGTTTATAAGCCAGTTTTCCAATGAATTTTCCAGATTGACTTTAAATAAAGCGAGTCAGCTTGATAAAGCAGGTATGCTGAATAATACGATTTCTTCTGTAATTTCAGACGAAAAAGGACTTTCTGAAAACACACAGACTGCTGCTTCTGTTTTTGTTTATTTTAGTGGAATAGGCGAAGCAGTTGGAAAGGTTGATAAAGATTCTTTGAGCAGATCGATTGAAGACTGTTTGACCTCTGTAAAAAATTTCCTTAAGGATAAGCCTTCTTATTATATTAAACTTGAATCAGATGGAATCTTTGTTCTTTTTAATGATAAGAACGAACAGAACTCAGTCTTTGAAGCTGTGGAGTTTTCTAAGTTTTTGAAGAATGAGTTTAATAAAAATGAAAGTTTAACTTTTTCTCCTAAAATAACTCTTCATATTTGTAGATTAATTCATGTTATTGATGACAAATTGGGAGAAGATAATAATAAATATTTTGGGGATTGTAAAATTGACTATAAAACTATTGCAAAAGTACAATCAAGAAATGATATTATAGTCAGTGAAGAAACCTATGAATTATTAAAAGGTTTGGTTAAATTTGAAACTATGGAACTTCTTTCCTTAGAACAAGGAAAGTATAACGTTTTCGTAATGGGCGAGTTTAACGAACCAAAAGAACTATTTGAGAAATATGGCAATTCCTCTGAATGGACAAAACAGATGATATTGCGTATTCTTAAAGAAAACAGCAGTATTGATAAAAAATTAATTGAAGATTTAGTTGCAAAGACTAGTATTTAATAGATTAAGATTATAAACAAGGAGTTAAGCTATGGATTTTCAGGAAGCTTATTCTAAGGGGAATGAAGCCTTAAAACAGAAGAATTATAAAGAAGCAAAAAAGTTTTTCGAAACAGCTATAGAGTTAAAACCAAATGATGTTTATGCTACTAATAAGCTTGCAATGGTTTTTAAAGAATTAGGCGACTTAGAAAGTGCAAAAAATCTCTTAAATGGGTCAGAAGGTGTTAAGAACAAAGACCTTTATTCAAATTATCTGCTTGGCAATACTTATCTTGAAGCAGGTGATATAGATAAAGCTATTGAAACACTTAAAGAGACTATTCGCATTAAATCTGACGATAAATATGCTAGAAATTCTTTAGCCTTAGCTTACAGAGCTAAGGGTGATTATGAAAATTGTATAAAGGTTTTGAGAGAAGCTTTAGACAATAATACCAATGATTTATATAATATGCTAAGTCTTGCTACGGTTTTATTTGAAGATGGAAAGGTAGACGAAGCTAAAAGTTATTGTGATACGATATTAAGTAAAGATCCTAATTATGCTGAGGCATTAGTTCTCTTTGGTAGAATATTCATTGATAATGGTGATACCAACAGAGCTTTGAAGCAATTTAGTAAAGTTCTTTCTATAGACAATAACAACTCTGATGCCCACTATTATATAGGTCGAATTCTTCTAGAAAGTGATAATGAAGAAACTGCCAGAGAGCATTTCAATCTAGCTATGGCTTGTTCAGACGATAAAGCATCTATTCTAAAAAATCTCAGCATGATTTATTACGAAAGAGGAGATTTGGTTAAAGCAGAAGAACACTTTACTTTGGCATTGAATCTTGATGAAGATGATGGTTACACTTTAAGCCAGTATGGTAAGCTTCTAATTGAATTAAATAGACCAGAAGAAGCTATTAAATATCTTAAAAAAGCTGTCAGCGTAATGCCTGATTATTCTTTTGCATATTATAACCTAGCAAAGGCTTATCAAGAAGTAAAAGACTTCCCGAATGCTATTTATAATTTGATGTTCTCACTCAATTACGAACCGGATGATGTTTATTCTGCAAACGTTCTTGGCAGAATGTTCCTTGAAGTCGGCTTGAATGATAGAGCATTAAAGACCTTTGAAGAAATAATACAGCATGATTCAAATGATAAATTTGCTTATTTAGGTAAGGCTGAAGCATTATTTGCTTTGAAACAGCCAGATAAAGCTAAGCAGGCAATTACTGCACTGAAAGCATTGCCTTTGTTTAAGAGCGATAAAATAGTTCAGGATAAATTGAATAAGTTACTTGAAAAATACAAATAAGAATAGATTCTTAAGGACCTCTATAAAATGTTAAAAAGATATAATATTACTGTATCATCTGATTACGAAGAACCACTATTAGGTTTAGCAGAGTTTTATGGGGTAAGCGCTTTCTCTAACCCTTTAATTCGTGATGAAGGAATGGGGGAAACGGATTTTGTTTATACCGGCGAAACTATAGTCAGTTTTATAGTTTCTACTGTTGAACAGGATTATAAGGCCATAGAAAAAGGAATTATAAACTGGTTGAAAGATTTTAATCTGCCTCAGTCAGCTTTGTCTAGCGAAGAATATAGTGAAAATCAAGATTGGATGGCTAATTTCAAAGAATTTTTTAAACCTATTCAAATTGGTGAAGAAATAGTCATTCGTCCTCCTTGGGAACCGGCTTTGCCATGTGAAAACAAGGCTACAACAATTCTTATAGATCCAGGTATGGCATTCGGAACCGGAACTCATGAAACAACAAGACTCTGCTTAGAATTTTTGTCTAAGCTTGATGTAAAAGACCAGTATTTTCTTGATTTAGGTGCCGGTAGCGGTATTTTATCCTTTTATTTAATGAAGAAAAATGCAAAGGGTGGGGTAGCTATTGAAATTGAAGGTGCTGCTGTTGAAAATATGAAGAAAAATGCAGCATTGAATAATATCCCTGATGGCTTGGAAATGATTTGTGCTGACTTAGGAAAATATAAGCCTTCTAAGCTAGCTGATGGAATAGTTGCTAATATAACTTCACCGGTAATATTAGAATATTTGCCTTATTTTTCACCATGGGTTAAAAAAGGCGGATGGGGTGTGTTTTCAGGTGTTAATTCTACAAATGCTGATCTTGTTAAGAAGGCTTTTGCAGAAAATGGTTGGAAAGACCTTCATGAAAAAACTGATGGTGATTGGCACGGGTTTTACTTAAGATATAAGATATAAGATATAAGATATAAGTCACAAGTTGTGACTTACAAGATTGCAGATAATAGTTGGATGTTAAGGTAAACTCTTAGCATCCTTTTAATTTTTAGACGAAAGAGATTCCTAAAAAAAATACTTTAAAAATTGACAAAAAAATACCCCAGACCGAAGTCTGGGGTATTTTACGCTAGTTCGAATTGCTCTGTCTGAGTAATGTTACGTAGCGGTTGTAAGCTTCACGATAAGCTGTGAGAGCTGTTTGTGTATCTGTTCTAAGCATATTGGCTCTAACTTCTTCATCAAGATTTTCAGAACCACCAACGTTAGAAACAAGATTTATATATTTGTTGTAAGCTTCAATATATTCTGCATGTGCACGAGTTAATTCATCTGATGAGCTTGAAGAAGCATCAACAGCGGGCAATTCGGCCTGAGCAGATACATTTGTAGCTTGAGCTGGAGTAACACTGCTGGAAACTGGAATTTCTACTGTCGTTGGAGCGACTTCGCTAGCACTAACATTTCCACTTTCTGATGGATTTTTTACGCTTATAGTAGGAATGTCATTGCTGTTAGTAACAGTTTGTTTCTGGCGCTTATAATGCTTATAAATTAAATAACCAGCAACGGCTGCACCAACAATACAAAGTGCGGGAACGAACAGAGGACTACCAATTATTCCACCAACGAAACCAGCGATACCAGAGAATACGCTGCCTATAGCACCACCAATGGCACCAAGAACACCAGTTACAAAACCACCAGCTGCACATACGCCTCCCCAAATGGATAAGCCTATAGCTGCTAGACCAGTTCCTGCTGCGGCTACTGCTGTAGAAGCACCACCAGCCACTGCTCCGATGTTACCAGAAGCAAAACCAATAGCTTTTGCTACGTAAGGAGCGGCTAATACTGTGCCACCAACTGCTGCAACTCCAGCAAGGGCGGTTTTAACCGGATGGTTTTTGACAGCGTCTTTGATCTTCGTGAACAGACCTGCGCTAGCAGCTGAACCGAAGGAAGTCATGAACATTACAACTATTAGAGCTGTAGCCATGAACCTCATAAGACTGTGTTTCAACCTCATAACGGTTTCCTCCTTTAGAGTGTGGAACGAGAACAAAAAACGAGAACGTAAAACTAGAACATGGGTAGGTAAAACATACGATACCGGGTAAAGTATCGGATTTTATAAAAGAAACTCCGCTTCGGGTAAAAGCGGAGTCTCAGTTCCTAAATTAATAACAACAAATATTTCAATGGATACTTGGTGTTGTAATTATTCATTGGCTCCGTATTATACTTTTATCAAAGATCTTATTATCTTATCTTGATTAAATTATACGTACGGAAAGCCAATTCGTCAAGGTACACTTTAATTATTTTGTGATACCCATCTTAAGGCTGAGTTTCATGCGAGTGGTTATCTTTTCTTTCTGGCCATTGCCAAGATCTTGTTCCATAACCATAAGCATATTTGAAACTACTTCATTCTGCATCATGACGCCTTTTTTGTAAGCAAACCAGATTTTACCATTAGCTTTAACATCAAGATTGATGCTGCCAGTGTTGTTCTTTGCAGTGCTTACTTCTGATTTTAATCTTACACAATCTTCACCACCAACTTTTTCGAAACCTTCAACAGTGTAAATGGTTTCCATTGGTATAGGAAGCTGTGGATTTGGTTCAATCTTGGTTGTCCAAGTGTCGCCAACACCAACTGGATTAGTTGGGAACTTAATCTGCATCTGATTATTGCTCATTCCGCCCTGATCCATGCCAGACTGAGAAAGAATGGTACCATCTTTGGCCATTTTAACAGTAATCAATTCACCAACATTTGGTAATGTGGTTGGAGTACCGTTAACAGTAATTTTGCCTTCAAGAATAGCAGTTTCCATATCGATGTTGCCATCTTTGTCTTTTCCAGTAACTTTTTGCTGGATAGTCATAGCAGTTTCAAGATTGGTCTGCTGGTTTTTCCCGTAAGCAGTAACAATAGTGTTGCCCTTAATGTTCATCTTGTATTTAGTTGTTGTTCCAGCGTCGGGGCTGTATTGAAGAAGAACCTTGTTCTGGGCATTAGCTGTAAATGCTACAGATACGAGAAGCAATACTGCGAGGAATACAGATAAACGTTTCATTAAAAAAGTCTCCTTTCACATGTCCATAAGGGAACTTTAAGTCATGTACCCTTACGGATACAAATTAAAGACTCTATGATAAATTGATATCACATGGACTCTATACTGTCAAGGTTATACTATATTGATTTTTTATAACATTTCAAGTATTTTGTAAATATAATTTGTTAAAAAATATTAAATTATTAACAAAACTTATTATTAGAGTGGTTTTTTAATGCGTCCAGAAAGTATTGAACAAAATTTTTTTGAAGAAACTTATTACGAAAAAAGAGTTTGGATAGCTTCAGCCAGACTTACCAATGCGTTAATGATGTTTTCTAAGCCTTTTATAGGTGAAGATGATGAAATGGGACGCAATGCGCTTAATGATATTCTTGTTACTCTTTCTGAATCTGAGATAGTTCCTAAATATATAGTTTTTTGGAATAATGCAGTTAAACTTTGCGTCGAAGACAGTAAACTGCTTTCTACTATAAATAGATTGGAAAAATACGGTGTTAGAGTTTTAGTTGCCGGCCACGCGTTAGATAAACTTAATTTAAAGAGTTCTCTAAGAGTAGGTAAGCTGGCCAACCACTTTGATTTAATAGATGCTATAAATCAGGTACAAAAAGTTATCAATTTCTAGTACACTATATAACTGCTTAAAACCTTTTAAATAGAAGAGAAAATGTTGGTTGTGGAGTGGGGGTTGAAAAAATAATTAAAAAAATAATTTTTTTTGTTGACACTAAAATACTAATATGCTAACATAGCAACATCATCAAGGGCTGTTAGCTCAGTTGGAAGAGCTCCTGGTTTACACCCAGGTGGTCGGCGGTTCGAACCCGTCACAGCCCACCCAAAGTTGGATCGGTAGTTCAGTCGGTTCAGAACGCCGGCCTGTCACGCCGGAGGTCGCGGGTTCGAGCCCCGTCCGATCCGCTTTTTTTATCCACAAACGGCCAGGTAGCTCAGTCGGTAGAGCAACGGACTGAAAATCCGTGTGTCGACAGTTCGATTCTGTCCCTGGCCATTTTCTATGTTTGGCGACATGGCCAAGTGGTAAGGCAAAGCTCTGCAAAAGCTTCATTCAACGGTTCGAATCCGTTTGTCGCCTTTTTTAAAAGAGACTATAAAAATAGTCTTTTTTATTTTGGATCGGTAGTTCAGTCGGTTCAGAACGCCGGCCTGTCACGCCGGAGGTCGCGGGTTCGAGCCCCGTCCGATCCGAATCAAAAATGAGAACCCACCAGACTGTAACGGCTGGTGGGTTTTTTCATTGATTATTTTTTCGAGGATATAAAATGGAAAATGCAATTGCGACAGCAGCGGCTGTTGTTTCTAATTCTGGTGCTACAAGTGGAATTCTTGGCTTGAATCTTACTGCTGGTCAGTTATATGAAATTTTAAGCTTGGTGGCATCTATATTAACCGCAGTTTCTCTTACTGTTAAATCTCTTTATAAGATGAGATGGCTGAATTTATTCGGCTGTATAGGTTTTACTATTTATGGTGTTTTAATACAGGCTTGGCCTTTGGCTATAGTTAACTTCTACATTGCAATTATAGATGCTCTTGGAATAATTAAACTTAAAAACAGTGATAAATCTACGTTCTATTTTGGCGAACTCGGTGATATTGGTGAAAAATATTTCGAGCAGTTCTATCAATTCTATGAAGATGATATTCGCAGCTTTTTTCCAGATGTCAGCTATAGCGATTTAGAACTGGCTAAGACATATGTGCTTTTCAGGGATATGATACCTGTCGGGATATTTTCTATAAAGCAGGATGATAAGGTTGCTCAGGTTTTGATGGATTATGTTGTTCCTAGATACAGAGACGGACAGTTCGGCTTTACTATGTATGTAAAGAAAGTATATGTATTCAGAGATCTAGGAATTACAAAGTTTGAAGCTTTTACAAGAGTCCCATCTCATGCTGATTATCTGAAGAAAATGGGCTTTGTAGTAGTCAAAGATGAAGATTCAGAAGAAAAGAGAATTCATCTTGTTAAAAAGTTAAATGAATAAGTGAGTTGTAGTGGGGAGCCAAGCTTTGCTTGGAGCTCTTATTCTTCTTTCAGTTCGTCTAAGCTGAAAACGTCGCTGTCATATCTCATCATAGATATACTTTCATCGTTTTCATCATCAAGCGAAGAAGAGTCAAATCTCATCATTTCAATTTCAGGTTCGCTTCCGCTTTCTAAGTTGCCGTAGCTAACCTGCATTTCAGCAGAATCATTGCTGTTGTTTGAAGCGTATTCTTCGTCTACACCATAACTTGGCAAGTCTTCATCGGAACTTGCTAAAATGCTGTCTCCACTGATGTTTTCACCGCTTCCGCCAAAGAAAAAGTCAGCTCCAAGTTCCTGCTGAAGTATATTCATTTCAGAGGTCATGAATTCTGAATCATTGCCTTTTATTGATGCAAAGTCTTTTTCATTGAACATTTCTGAGTTTTCAAATACATTGGAAGATTCTTTTGCGTCATAGCTGACATTAGTGTTAGATTTCTTTTGGTTATTGGAATTCATAGCCATGAATCCATCAGGAATATCGAATGAATTGCTGGTAGAATTGAAAGAATTACCACCAAAGCTGTCGTTTGACGGCTTCATCAATGGCTGACTCTGTTTCGCAGAAACCATAACGTTTTTATTACCGCCTTTTCCGCCTAATAGGAATAAAGGAAGTTTATCTTCTGCAGCTGACTTAGCTTTTCTTGCTATATATTCGCTTCTGCATATTCGCTTCTGCTTTCCATGTTTACTATGGGTTGAAGATTCCCATTTGCTTTACCAGCCTGTGCCATTTCTGTGCGCATGGTTCCCATGTCTTCCTTAATTCTTACGAACAATCCGCAAACCTGGTTTCTAGCATAGGTAGAAATCTGAGTCTGGGCTTTTTCTGTAAAATCATTTTTCTGATATTTCATACTTTCAGAACTTTTATCTACAAAAGCACTGACTAGATGGGTAAACTGCTGTGCAGTATTTCTCACTTGAGAATCACCAATAGAAACAGTATTGTCTACTCCTTTGACTGTGTTGGCAAGAGAGTTGATTTGAACGAATATTTTTTCTCTAGATGGCTGGGGAAGATTAATCAGTGGGAACTGTTTTATCGCAAAATGGTCAGAGAAACGCAAAGTTTCTTTGATTGTCTGTTTTATTCCTGTAAGTCCTGAATCAATCTGTTCGCTGCTACTTTTGACGTTTAAAATAAGACCTTTAAAGGATTCGCTGTGTGATCTTATATTGGTCATAAGTTGCTTTGAGGCCTGAACGAACATATCTAATTCATTCATATTAAGTGAAGGAATTATTTCAAAAGTTTCATAAGAAGCTTTCGCCATTTCTGTCATGCTTTCAAGGCATGCCAGATATTTCTGGCTTGTCAGCAATTGGGCGGCATTTACTGCTCTGACCTGATCTATTTTTTTATCAAGTGTTTCTAGGGTCTGCTGGCCTGGAGACATAATAATCTGCTTCAAATCCTGAAGACCTTGACCTACTGCTGTATTGCTTTTTAATACTTCACTAACTGAGAGAGCAGAATTCTTTATGTTCTGCATATATATCTGAGTGTCTATTACGTAGATTTTTTGGAGTATGTCTCTGGCAGAATTGTCATTATATCTTGAACTTATGGCGCGGCAAATCTGTTCGAGCTTTGCTTTTGATTGTCCGAAATGTGTTTGAGCAAATCTATAGGAGTCTAAATTTGTTCCGTTAATATTTCGCTGTTGGAAATCATTTAACTGAATTTGAACTATTCCGCGGTCATTATTATTGTTGCTGATGTTATTGTTTCTTGAATTTTTATTGGAACCAAATAAACCTGCATTTGCAGAAATAGTTGCAAAGGTAGCAAAGAACGCAGCTAATAAAGCAATTTTAGCTGTTGTTCCTCCTGTTCTATGCAAGCAACATAGCTTGTTTTTAGAATTTGTTAGATTGTTGCGAAATATATTATCAGACATATTGCCTCCAAACGGACACTCTTTTTTTGTATTATCGGCATTTTTATTATTTTTGTTAATTCTTGCTGATATAGGTTATAATTAACAGTAGATTTTTTGTCAGAAGGGTAAAAAAATGATTATAAAAAATAAGTTATTTATATCTGCTCTAATCGCTGCTATGTGTTTCTCAGGATTCTCAGCCGAAGCTGCCAAGAAGAGTGAAGCTTCAGAAGGTGCTAAAAAGCAGACCACAAAGCAGGCCGGGAAGAAAGCTGGCAAAAAGACAGCAAAAGATAAAAAAGCTGAAAAGAATAAAAAAATAGTTCCAACAGAAAGTTTCTACGATAAAATATGGGAGAAATTCAAAGTTGGCAATAAAAACGACAGAGCAGATGTTGTAAAGACTTTGAAAAAAATAGTTAAAGACTCTCCTGACGAATATATGGCTTATTACTATCTGGGAATAATGCATAACGAAGAGGGACAGAGCAATCCAGCACTGAAATATTTTGAATTTGCGCTGGCAGGTTTCCCAAAATCTGCTGATATCAACATCAGAATGGCAAAAATTCTAGACGAAAAGAATAAAAGAGAAGAAGCGAATGAACATTATGTAAGAGCTCTAGCCTTAGACAATAATAATCCTGATGCTCTTTCCAGAGTAGGCATAATGGAACTTGAAAAGAAAAATTATGAGAAAGCTGCTGAATACTTGAAAAAAGCAAAAGAACTTCAGCCTGACAATTCAGCTACTTTAAGGGCTTTGGGAGAAGTGCTGCTTGAACAGGGCAACTATGTTGATGCTATAAAAATGCTCAATCAGGTTCTTTTGTTTGATGCTCAGGATGCAAATACACACCTGTTGCTTGGCAGAGCTTACGAAAAGAATAATAATCCGGAAAAGGCGGCAGAACATATTGAACTAGCTGGAAAATACGGTAAAAAAGATGCGGCAATTGTTGAAGCCATTGGTTATGATATTGCCCGCAATTATACTAAATCTGGAAAATATGAAGAAGCTTTGGCTGCTTATAAAAAGGAAATAAAGAAGAACGAAAATCCTGCATTGGGTTATTACGAAATGGGTGGGGTTTATGAAAGTTTAGAAGATCAGAACAATGCTTTAAAAGCCTATCAGAAAGCCTATGAATTGGATAAAAAGCAGATTCAGGGAATTTTTAGAAGCGCAGAAATATATCAGGCTAGAAATGACAAAGCTAATGCTGAGAAGATGCTTAAAATACTTAAAGGCAAAGCAGATTACAAAGAACAGGCTGCGGAAATGATTGATAGTCTGAAAAGAGATGAAAAAGAAAAAGCTGAAAATGATTTGAAAGAAAGACTTACCAGCAAAGATACTAAGGATGCTGATTTAGAAGCAGCTTATATTGAAAGTTATTCTGCTAATAAAAAAGATTCTTCAATTCCTGAAAAACTATATAATTTCTATAAAGAACGCGGCTATTACGAAGAAGCCATAAAATGGTATAGAAAATATGCTAAGGTTGGTGGGATTACTGCTGTAGAAAAGAAAAATGTAGAAGAAGACCTTAAGAGTAGGCTGGAACAGGATAACTATTACCTGTTTGGTGATAAGAAAGAAGACAAACCAAGCAGTTCAAAGGTAGCAAGTGATGACCTTATGAATCTCGCTTTTAATGGTGATAATGACAGACAGAAAGAACTTGCTTTACAGATTCTGGCTTCTAGAAAAGACTATAAAGAAGACAGAAAAGTTATTGAAGGTCTGGTGAACTTTTACGAAGAACGCGGAAGAGTTAAGGAAGCTTCCAAGTATATTAATCAGATGAAGAAGCTGGGCTTTTTATCTGAAGCAGAGGCCAAAAATAGAAAAGCTCGCCTCAAAGAATAATTTACTTAAAATCCCCCTTGATCCCCCTTTACGAAAGGGGGTAAAGAAGAAGTCTTGAAAGAATAAAAAAGTTCTTGCAAATAATTCATCTTTGGTTAACTTATAGAGTAAGTGTCTTTTTTAACAAAATTGACCGGTGATTTAGTAAAATTAATTCCTCTAAGAAGGAGATATATAGCATGAAACGCGGTTTTTCTTTAATCGAGCTATTGGTAGTTGTTGCTATCATAGCCATTCTTGTTGGTGTTGCTGCACCTTACTATAATGACTATGTAAAAGAAAGCAAAAGAACAAAAGCACTTCAAGACATTGACGTTTTGAAGCAGGCTGTATTATTGCACGACTCGCAGGAAGACCTGCCATATTTAGGTGTATTGGCTAC
>ONIU01000119.1 GCA_900317935.1 uncultured bacterium | reverse complement strand
AGGTGCATTTACTGTTAAGAATGACGGGGCACTTACTGTTACAAGCGTTGTAGCCACAGCTACTGATTTCATCTTCGGCGGATATGTCATTCCCGCTACAGCCTCTGTTTTCCTGCCTTCTCCTAAGGTAGGAACTCTGAAACCAGGTTTTCAGAGAGCATTAAACTGGGCTGTAGATATACCAGACTGTATGGTTGCCGGCGTTTATACAGGGAAAATAATTGCATGGAGCGACACTGACGGAAACGAAGAAATAGGTGTTGCTGAAGCTTCTGCAACTGCTGATGTCAAGATAACTGTTGATGCTTGCCCGAAACTAAGTATTAGAAACGATGGACCTATAACTACCGATATAGATGAATTTTTCACTCCATTCGTAATGAATAACACCACTGTTAAGTCATGCTTCAGAATATATAATACAGGGAATATGCCTATAACTACTCCGCTTGAGATAGAAATGAATGATCTGACTTTCATGACCAATGCAATAACAACAGATGACTTTTCTATTGCTATAGATTCAACGCTTCCTATACAGCCTGGCGATTACAGATTAGCTACTGTAACAGTAACACTAGGCGAAACACATCTTGTTAACGGTCATTACAGGGGCTTGCAAACATTCTCGGTAAAAGATGGAGAAACGGTTCTTTGTTCCGACAAGATTACTCTTGATGTAGAATTCGGTAAGAAAGAACTGATTGTTTCACCTGATCCGCTTATTTTCGATGATGTAGAAAATGAAACACAAAAGTCAGTTACTGCCACAAGAACCCCTCCGGCTGGTCTTAAAAAGATATATGTCTACGAAAAGAGCCATTGTGACAGAAACGAAACACACTGTAATGAAACGACAATAGAATGCATTACACCAATGCCTGTCAATATAGATACATCAAAAGACTTCACATTCGAAATAAATGTTGGTCAGCAAACTCCTCCAGGCTGGCACATAGCTACCTGGACATTCTTTGACGACAGCGATGGCGACGGTCTCTATGACGAAGGCGAATACTTCGTCGATTTCCAGATTCATTACAATATACCAGAAAAGCCACAGGCTACAATAGAACCAGCCCATTTAGAGGCAGTGGATATTGCTCCTGGCGAAACCAAACAAATCACTTATACTGTTAGAAATACAGGTAATACTATAATTGATTTCACAGATTCTTATTATTGGCAATTACCTACAGGTCTTATCGAAAATGAAAATGGAACACTGTTTGATTTAGGTGTTGCTTTCCAATACGTTTCTGAACCAACAGGAACTTTGGCGGTTGACGGAACCGTCGAATATGTTATAAGCATAACCGCACCAGATGATCAGGAATTAGGCACTTATAACGGAGTTCCTGTTATTACTCAGACTTTTATGCATAATACAATAGGTCTGGCTTCTACTATTATAGATAAGATTCTAGTTGTAAGAAGAGGACCTGTAACTCCTGCTGATACTATTTATCAGGTTATAGCTTCAGACACATTTGTAGATGTTACTGATTCGGCTTCGCAGACCTATTTTATTTCTGCATGGATATGCCCAGGGAAACAAGATCTGGCTAATCCCTCTGCAGCAAATTTGTCTGTTATAAGATGCGATAAAGAAGGTAAACCTAAGGCAGCTTTAAGCGTAAGAATGAACAACAGCTTGTCTCCTACCCTTGAAAATAACCTTGAAACAGCAGATTATAAAGTATATAAAGATAATCCAGAATATGAAAATGTTGGTCCTTCTCCGGCAACATTCAGTTTTACTCTAAAAAGCGATGGAAGTCCAATCTGTGGTATAAGTGGAGATCCTGTTACGGCTATAGATCCTGATGATCCTGAATCAGATCTTTCAAAGAAAAGACGTTTGACCTTCTATAGAGTTTATTTTGCTTTTACAGTTAGTGAATCATTGGCAACTGATACTTTAGGTGTTCCTATAGAACCGGAAAACCAAGATAAAATCGTCATTCTATTAACACAAAGCGCCAATGAACATAATACGGCTTCAACAACAGTATATTTTGACGGTGTAAAGCTTGAAAAAGCACTATTCCCAGACCAAGACCGTCCGACAACTTACCATAAAAACACTACTCTTGTTTCTCCATCACAAGGGCTTGATGTCAGCGGTAAACATAAGCATTATGAGTGGTGATACGAGGCTATAGCCTCTGTGGGACTGTTGCAAAGCAACTTGTGAGACAGCTGTTTCACAGCCTGTGGTAATTGTCTAACAATTCTCACAGGCGACATCAGTCGCAGTCCCACAACGAAGCCTCACACTTCCAACCCTTCCAACTCTTCCAACCCTTCCAACCCTTCCAACCCTTCCAACTCTTCCAACCCTTACAACCCTTACAACCCTTACAACTTCTTGACTATTTCTAAAATTTCCTTGGGGCTTTCTACAAGATAAGCGTGATAACCAGCTTTAATTGCCGCATCTACATTACACTGACTGTCGTCAAAGAAATAGATATCAGATGCTTCGCACCCAAGCTGTTTTTTAGTTTCTTCAAAAATAACTGGATCAGGCTTGGTCATATGCATTTTGTGAGAGAAAAATAAATAATCAAAGTCTTGAAATAATCCGGTTTTACTTATTGTAGCAATATGTCTGTCGTTTGAGTTCGAAAGCAAAGCAAGTGTGCCGTATTTCTTTATTTCTTTCAGCAATTCAAGACAATTATCTTTTAAAACACCTATGAGGTTTCAAAGTCTGTTAAACCTTGTTCGTAGTGCCTTGCTGAAATGAGGTCAAACCAGATCTGTCTTAATTGTGGTTTGGTCAGCTCTTTCCCCAATAAAGTTCCAGCATGCTGTGTCCAATGAAGATTTATCAATACACCACCTAAATCACATAATATTACTTTTTTCATTTTATACCTTCTGTTAAATATTAGTATGTCAATTATTCACTCTTAAGTCTACTCAATGCTGTTTCTACAGCAGCTTTTGAAATATCGCAGCCAAAATATCTTCTATTAAGCTGTTTTGCTGCGACCAATGTAGTGCCGCTGCCACAGCAGAAATCACCGACCAGATCACCTTCATTTGTTAAAGCTGAAATTAGTCTAGTAAGCAAAGCTATTGGTTTTTGAGTAGGATACCCAACCCTTTCGTTAGACATCGGGTTAACAATTGGAATATCCCAAACGTCGTCAATAGGGGTTCCTAGAGGGTTAGGCATATATTTTTTACCAGCAGCTGAAATAATACCGCCTTTAGCAAAACCAGAGGTTTCTTTATACGGAACTCTAACTGCATCTAGGTTGTACACAGGTTTTCCACTTTTTCCACATTTAGCATACCAAAGCAATGTATCATGTTTGCACGAAAACCTTCTTTTTGAGCGGCCGCCACCAGTATAATGCCATATTATTTCATTCATAAAAGAATTTATGCCATAGATTTCATCCAGCATTACTTTTGCGTAATGAGAAGCACGCCAATCTAAATGAAGAACAAAGCTTCCATTTTTGCATAACAAAGGATAAAGTGCTTCTAATCGTTCTCTTAGCCAAGGAAGATAGCTTTTTAAATTGCCATCCCATCGATCGTCATAAACTAATCCTTCTTTTGTTCCAACCTGTTCTTTGCCTGTTAAAAAAGGTGGGTCAATATAGATAAGCCTGAAAGACTCCTTTGGTAGAGTCGTGGCTATATCAAGCATGTCACCAATGAGGACTGTATTATAGTTAGAGGTTCGGTTCATATAAATAATTAGAAATTAGGAATTAGGAGTGAGGAGTTAGGAATTGAGAAATGAGAATTGAGAGTTGAGAAATGAGAATTGAGAGCAACAGAGCAATAGAGCGACAGAGCGACAGAGCGGACTGCAGACGCGAGACCTCAAATTAGAGATAAGAGATTAGAGAAGTTTTAAATTCAGTTTTCCTTTTTCACTTTTCACCTTAATCAGAACATCGAGCCGTTCCAGCCCCACAAATCAGTTGGGTGGTAGGTTATATATACATTAGCTCCATCAATATCATAATCAGATGACAAGAAATTGCATATTTCTTTTGTCAGTTTTTGACAAGCCGGCTTTGATGCTGAACCCAAAAGGCTTATAGAAATATAAGCTCCTTTATCCAGTTTCTTTTCATCCATGTACAAAGACTTATCGTCTTCTATTCCTGCCATAATATAAGCTTTAGGCTTAGAAAAAGCTTCAGAAACAACATCTGTCAGTTTTGCCTGCAATTTATTCTTCTGGTTGTCATCTAACTTAACAGTTAATTTAGCATCTATGAATGGCATAGAGAACTCCTTGTTAATATAAAGACCCCTTTCGTCTTTGGCTTCGCCAAATCCACTTCCCCCACCTATGTGGGGGCAAATCTTAGTTCGTGATACAAAGACGCGCCCCCAAGAAGTTGGGGGAGCTGTCGCTGAAAGCGACTGAGGGGGTCTTAGAGATACTTAGTCGTTGTGACCAATGCGTTTGGCAACGTATTCTTTCAAATCGTCGATAGCAACACGTTCTTGAGCCATAGTGTCACGGTCACGAACAGTAACAGTATTGTCTTCAAGAGTCTGGAAGTCAACTGTTACACAGAAAGGTGTGCCAACTTCGTCCTGGCGGCGATAAAGCTTGCCAATTCCAGCAGTATCATCATAAACAGTTCTAAATCCACTTCCCAAAAGAATCTTTTTAATCTTATGAGCAGTAGACTTGATGTCTTCATTATTCTTCTTTAGTGGAAGAACAGCAACCTTTATAGGTGCCAAAGCAGGATGAAGCTTAAGAACTACGCGAGTATCGCCTTCTTTTACTTCTTCTTCGCAATATGCATCCATCATGAATGCAAGTGTTGCACGGTCAACCCCACAAGAAGGTTCAATTACATAAGGAAGCAAATGCTGATTGGTCTTCGGGTCGAAATAAGTCAGTTTGTTGGTAGCATCAGTATTGGGGAATTCTCTACCATCAGCAAGAACAAGCTTGCCACCCTTGGTGTGACAGCTAAGGTCGAAATCTGTGCGGTTTGCAACGCCTTCAACTTCGTCAAACTGTTTGTCTTCTTCTGGTCTTTCAGGGAAGAAACGATAGTGAATATCTACTGTAGCCTTTGCATAGTGAGCAAGTTCTTCTTTTTTCTGGTTGTAGAGTCTGATATTTTCTGGCTTGATACCATATCTGATATACCAGTTCTTGCGAGCTTCTACCCATTCCTGATGGCACTTTTCGTCTTCGCCAGGCATTACAAAGTATTCTATTTCCATCTGTTCGAATTCGCGAACTCTGAAAATGAAGTTCTTTGGAGTGATTTCATTTCTGAAAGATTTACCAATCTGAGCAATACCAAATGGGAGCTTGCGGTTGGTTGAATCAAGAACATTCTTGAAATTGATAAAAATGCCTTGAGCTGTTTCTGGTCTTAAGTAAGCAATATTGTTTTCATCAGCAACAGGACCATAAGTAGTTTTGAACATCAGGTTAAATGGTCTTGGTTCTGTTAAATCGTGAGTTCCGCCTTCAGAACATTTTTCGTTAGGATCAACCTGATCTGCTCTGAATCTCTTTTTGCATTTGCGGCAGTCTACCATAGGGTCAGAGAAAGTAGCTTCGTGACCTGAATATTTAAGAACAAGTCTGTTCAAAAGAATAGAACTGTCTAAGCCTTCCATGTCATCACGTTCATAAACGTTATAACGCCACCAGGCTTTTTTTACGTTATTCTTTAATTCAACACCCAGTGGGCCGTAATCCCAGGTGCCTTGAAGTCCACCGTATTGTTCGCTGCCTTGGAAAATAAAGCCGCGTCTCTTGCACAAAGAAATGATTTTATCAAGATCTACCATTTTCTTCTCCATAAAAAGTTAATTTTTTAACAAGGCAATTATAAGCGTCAAGCTATTAAATTGCAAGATGTTAGGGAGAATGAGAATAGCAACAAATCAAGACAACCAATCGGGGCAACGGAAACTTTTTTTATTGATGAGGCTTTGGTAAGTGGTATGTGATTGCCAAGCAAAGCCTGGCGGTGATATACTAAAACCATGTTCAAGCGATTATTAACAACAATATTTTTATTTTTTATTGCCAACAGCCTTTTCGCTTTATCTGTTCAGTCTAACGAATATTTAAGAAAAGCACGCAATTACTTGAATATAAAAAACTACAAAGCCGCTGAAGACTATTTCCTTCGTGCCAAACAAGAAAGCGAAAATGAACCAGAAATAAAAGAATTTGAAGAAAACCTGAATAAAAAAATAGAAGAACACGTTGAATATCTTTCTAAAAAGGCTTTCATCTATATGCAGGAAAAAAATCTTCCTAAAGCCTCTGAAGTATTTAGAGAAATACTTATTTTTCGCCCTAATGATAGAGAAGCCTTGTCACAGCTTGATGAAATAAAAAGAATAAATACAGAAATAAAAGAATATAAAAAGCAGGGAATAGCCGTTGATGCTTCAACAGGCAGAAGCTACGATTTGAATAAATATTCAGCAATCTCCTCTTACAATGCTGCTTATGCATTATACAATAAAGGTGAATTTAAAAAAGCACTGGATATTCTAAATATGATTCTGGAAAAGGAACCAGACTATGGTTCTGCTTTAAAGCTAAAGGAAGAAGTAGAAAGGGTTTACGAATTAAAACTTATTATTGATAAAGCAGAGAGTTCTTTTAAATCTCAATCAATGGATAGCGTTATAAACGCAGTAACAGAAATTCTCAACAAAGCACCTAATCAGTTTCACTATTATTTAATGAGAGCAAAAGCTTATTTATACACCAGACATTATTCAGAAGCTATTAATGATTTGCTTACCTATTATGCACACACAAAAGACAAAGAAAACGTATTTCCTCTGATAGCTGAAGCATGCTCAGGCAACGGGAAATACTCAGAAGCCTTAGGTTTTGCTTCTGATAAAACTTCTGGCAAACCATTTGGATTTGTAGTTAAAAACTATTTCTTAGCCTATTTTTGGGAAAACATGCTTATTCTAGTTTTTATATTTATAGGATTTCCTTTCGCTTTATTTTTAATCTGGCAGACAGGTGATAATTTGTTTGTCAAAAACTTTACTCTTTCTAATCTTCTCAAATTTTTCAAATGCTTTATTTTCACATCAATTGATAAAAACGAAAAATGTTTGAAAGATTTGCTGGAAATCGCAAGAAATCTAAATTACCCTTGGCTGAATTATTATATGGGACTGGTTCTTCTCGAAAATAACGATTTGGTAAAAGCCCAAAGATTTTTTAAATTGGTTATGAGCAATAAAAAATTAAAAGCCAGAGCTAGTTATTTTCATGGAATAACTAGTAAACTTTTGAAGCAGAATGCTTATGAAGATGATTTTGAAGAATCAGTATTAGCCTCTTTGGATGATATACCTGTCAGTATCTGGCGCCCATGGTTTTTGAAAAGAATAGAAGAACGTCTTATAAATCGTTTTTCTGATAAAGACAATGATTCTCTTGAAAGCATGGCTTACAAACTATTGAACTCTGTTATTTAACTTATTTTTCTTTGTTGCTTGATTTTCGTAATTTGATTAGAATAAACAAATAATAAGAGGTAAATAATGAAGATAAATAGAAACTATATTTTAATACTTTTTGGATTCTTAATATTTGCCCAATCACCTGTTTTAGCTGGCGCAGGCGATCTTTTACGTGAAAAACTAAAGAAAGTAAATGTAACTGGTTTGGGACTACCAACAGAATTAAAGGTTTTTGAAGATACTGATCCAATAAACTTTAATCAAAAAGTTAATATTGACATGAAAGCCTTTGTTTTGTCAGATATTCCTCAATCTGCCATTTTAGAAGATAGAAGAGATAATTACCTTGGTTCAATAATACCTGGGGCGTTGTATTTAGAAAGTGGTGATGGAGCTAGTTATGTAAGTAGTCACTTTTATCTGGATTGTGGTTATAAGGATGCAGCAGGAAATTGGGTTCAACTCGCAGTTGGCAAAGATACAACCGTTGATACTAATTCGTCAGATCCAAGAATTTCACCCAAAATTTATTATAGTTTAGACGAAGAAACAGAATTTGTAGCTGAAAATTTCTCTGTAAGCGCTCTAAACTCAATAAAAGCTGATGGCATTTCTTGTAAAGATGCTCAGAATTTATGTGGTCCTGACTGTAATCCCCCTGAGCATTCTGACAAAGGTAAAAAACAAGTAATTAAAAATTTAAGAGAAAAAGTTAAAAATTTAGTTCCAATCGAAAAAGATTCATTAATTGGTGAAGGAAGCGGAGTTTATATTAGAATATATTATTTGGACAGAACTCCTCCTTGGATAGACGATTGTTCCGACAATAAATTTCCTTTGTTAGGCGAAAATACAGCAGTAAATACAGGTGACTTTTTCCATTTAGAAGATTTAAAAATAAAAGAAAACAAAGATTCTGAAGTTAAGGTAAAAATAGCTATGGGCAAAATAGACGAATGCCCAAATCCTAATGATGATTGGACCAAATCAGAAAAATGGAATAATGGTACAGTCCAGACAGTAAAATTAAGTGGCAGCGGCAGAAAAGAAGGATATATGACCGATGTTATTTCGCCTCCTCCCAACAACTGCTACGGTTATATGAGATATACTGTTTTTGCTCAGGATCAAGGTCTCAAAAGTCAAAGTCTGAATAAACGTGTAGGCAACCTAAATCCCGGCTGTGCTTCTATTATAGAAGATGACCCTACTAATTGCTATGGCTTACCAAATAATAATCCTTATTGTAAAGACCTATCAACATCTCCAGGTAACGCAAAACCCTGGCCTTATAAAGAAAATAATTTTGACGTTTCTGAAGAGACTCGAAATAAAATGTCTATTGAAGGCATTACAGGCAATGATAGAATTCATGAAGGCTATATCAGAATATCAGACAACGATTTGCCAAATATTTTAATTAAATTATCATCAGCCAAATACGGTGAAGAAAAACAGATATTTTTCCCACCTTGCATTCCTGCTGGTAAATTGACTATCATAGACTCCTATAATAATAATATTTCTTGGAATAACTCTTCATCTAATCAAAAAGCTTATGATGATTTTGTCGGAGAATCACGTAACATATTAAAAGAATGCAACTACAAGGAAGTTGAAAATTCAACTCAAAGACCTTACTTTACTATTTTTGATCTGGTTTCTTCTAAGTATATGAACAACAAAGATGTGATGTATCAGAGTAAATTTCTAAATAACGCAGACCCTGCTTTTATAAACAAGCACTTCAGGTTAGAAGACCAGACTCATTCTGATACAGATAGCTATGGTAAACCAGATGAAACTTTGGAATCTAAGGGCATAAGCCTGCTTGGAAAACGCAATGGCACCTGGGAAAAAGTTGTAGCTTTGGTTGAAAATCTAGAAGATTCAGAAGTACAAATTCAAGAAGACGTTGAATACCAATTGGGAGTCTGGGTAGACGACAGCGTCAAATGGGCAAATTCTCATCAGAAAGAAAAGAATGTAAACGATTGTGAATCTACAAATATTCCGATTCCTTCAGGAATTTATGACGGTAGAATTATAATTGATATCCCTAATCAGTCTCCGCCTTTCCATAAGGTATATGATTTTCCTAAATCCGGAACTGTTCCTGTTGTGACCAAAAGCGTTCAAGATCCTATAAGAGTAGTGTTCAGAGAACCGACAATAGACGTTAAAATAGGAACTATAGAAGATTTAGAAAGAAATAAATTCCCTTCAATAACAGTAGAAGCAACGGATTTTGCTGGTAATACAAGAACGATGCAGCTTTATTTTAGAGTAAAAGACGAAAATGCCAAAATCAAGACTTTACAAAAAAGACATCAACAGTATTAATCATATAATCCGAAAAAGAACAGGGGTTTCATTAGTAGAAATCATTGTTGCACTATTGATTTTAGCATTAGCGGCAATCCCTGCGGTAGGAACTTTTTCCACATATTATTCTGCATCTACAAAGCAGATGGAACAGGAAATGGCTCTGAAAATAGCAGAATCTGTCATAAATCTTTTGCACACTCTTTCCTACGACATGATTATAGACAAAACCTTAAATAATATTCCTCTTGATATTCAAACCCCAGATGGAACAGTTCAAGGAACTCTGACTTTTCTAGATGATGGGCCTGTAATGCTTGGAATAACTACTGATGGGAAAACCCCAGGTAGTCCAGACAAACTATATTTGCGCGGTATCTGTGAAGACATACAGATAAATAGAGTCAAATACAAAATTATTGTCAATATTATCAGAGAATTTAGACCTCAAAACATAATGTTATCTCATGACGAAGCTATGGATTTTTATTATTATGATTATTCTGCTTCTGAAACCCAAAGATACTGTAGTTTTGATTCTTCTTTCATTTTTAATGTTGAAGTTAGTTTTGGAAAAAGCAAACCGATAAAATTATCTTCTTTCAGAGCGGATATGGTCAAATGATTATCTCAAGGAAGTTTAATATAAAAAACAAACGAGGTGTGGCAATAGTCAGCGTTATGATGCTCTGCACAGTATTGATTACTATGCTAAGCTTCCTTTTTTACAATACAAGAAATAAAAAAAATACCCAGGAATTTCAATACGATACAACAAGAGCCCTAATGGCCGCGAATACAGCAATAGAACTGGCTGCTTATAAATATAGAGTTTTGTCTTCTGAATACTATAAAATCAATGAAATAGAATTAGACCTAAGAAGCCATAATCTAAGTCTGGATGCTCCTGATTTAGTTTTAGGTAAAAATATCTGGTTAAGCGACCTCTGCACAAAAATAAAAGTAGATGTAAATGCAGAAAGCGGCTCAAACAACTATAATTCAACAGCTTTAAAAATAAAAAACAGATTCGATCTCTTTTCTAACGAGGGTGAGAATTATAACTTCGGTGTAAGCAGTTTTGAGCTGGTTTCTTTGGAAAAGAACGGTTATACCAAAGACTATATAAAGATAAAAGCCTGGGGAACCTATAAAAAAGCGCGCAAAGATGTTGAGGAGTTAATTGAAGTCTCTGTCGTAAGATAGTTTTGTAGGATTTGTTTATACAACAACTATCACGTGCAGCGTCAGTTGCCGTCTCACAAGTTGCGTCAGCAACAGGCCCACAGAAGCTTTAGCCTCGTCTCACCACCATTCACACACCACTTACCACCAATCACTATGCTGGCTTCGCCAGCAAGACTGACGACCAACAGGAGGTTGGGAGTGCAAGCGAGCGCCAGGATGGCAAGCGATAAGTCACATGGATGTGACTATACAAGCGAGCGGCAGGAGGCCAGCGATAAGTCACATGGATGTGACTATACAAGCAAGCGGCAGGAGGCCAGCGAGTCGTAGTCGTAGTCGTAGGGGCTCAAATTATCCCCTTTATCAAAGGGGAACGGCTGCTTTAGCAGCCAAGGGGATTTTCGAGAAGTTTGCCAAGCAGTAAATAAGCTGCAGTAAATAAGCTGAGTCCGAAGACCATTATGTTATTAAAAATCCCCCTTAATCCCCCTTTACAAAAGGGGGCGAGGACAATTACTAAATCAGCGTTATTTCGCCGGAGTCGAAGGTCTTTTTAACATCAATGACTCTCTGATTAGAACTGCCAACCCATTCTATGTTGTTGTCTTTAAGTTCTTCTACAAAAGGACCTTCAGCAACTACATCTGTAAGTTTCAACTCTTCAATATCTTTAACATCTTCCCATTTATAGCCGGTATAAAGCCATATGCTCTTGTCTGGATAGTTTTCGCGACATTTGCGAATCAGACGGCAGACTTCCTTGCGGTTGTTTACATACAAGGGGTCTCCACCGCTGAATGTGATTCCATCAATATATGGCTTATCTAAAGCCTCGAAAAGTTCCTGTTCGGCCGCTTCATCAAAGGGCAAACC
>ONIU01000203.1 GCA_900317935.1 uncultured bacterium | reverse complement strand
GCGGCATCTAAACTACTTTGAACCTTGGTATTTACAAGTTCTGCAGCAGAAAGAACACCTACTTTTACAGGACTACAGCCGAATTTTTTAGCTATTTTACAGGCATTTTTGATTATTTCTATTTTATTTTCAAGAGTTGGTGCAGGAATCATGCCACCGTCTGTAAGAAATCTTAATTTGCCATCATGTTCATAAACAAGTGTGTGAGATAGAACACTTGAGTCTTTTATGCCTGTTTCTGAATTTAATACAGCTTTAAGAAGTATTGGTGTAGAAATGTTGCCTTTCATTAGAGCTTTGGCTTTGCCCAATCTCACTAATTCAACAGTTTTAAAGGCTGCTTCTGGCTTGAAGTCAGGAGCAAGCTTATCTATAAATTCCTGCATTATTTTTATATTCCCAACAAAAATACAGTTTACAAAGCCAAGCTTTGAAGCTTCGTAAGCAGCAGATATGCTATCAACTTCTTCTGGCATACATATTGCCAAAGAAACTTTTTTACTTCCTAACAAATGGTCTATATCAGCAAAATTCATAATTGATTATCCTTGGTTTATAACTTTCTTTGTAATTATAATTTTGGTCTCATTTATAATCTTTGGCTATTGATGGATTCTTAATAGTCTTGTATGCATGTTTTGCTAGAGCAAGAAGTTCGTTTTGACCTGGTCTGACTTTTACCGGTGCTATCCAAGAAACTCTTTCTGTTACCCAATTAACAACATTCTTATCGTAGGCTATTCCACCAGTAAGAATAATAGCATCAACTTTGCCTTTTAAAGCTGCTGCCATAGCGCCTATCCATTTCGAAATCTGGTAAGCCATGGTTTCAAGAATGAGTCTGGCTTTTTCATCGCCTTCTTCAATTCTTTTGCTGATTTCTCGGCAGTCACCAGTACCAAGATGTTCCATCAGACCGCCATTCTGGTTAAGTCTTTTCCTAAGAGTTTTATAATCATATTTGCCTGAGAAACAGAGCTTCATTAAACCCTGCAAAGGCAGACTGCCAGCTCTGGCAGGCGTCATAGGACCTTCATCGTTGGTATTGTTGCCGTCTATCATTTTGCCTTTTTCAAGAGGGCAGATGGTGAAACCACCACCAAGATGAGCTACTACATAATTAACTTCATCTAGTCTTTTGCCGTCAGCTTCTGCAACTTCTTCAGCCACAGATTTTACATTAAGATGATGATTTAATGATATTCTTGGGCAGTCGGGGCAGCCGCTGATTTTTGCCAAATCTATGTATTCATCGCATGAAACAGGGTCTGCGATAAAAGCTGGCATTCCGGTAGCTTCTGATATCTTATAGGCTATAAGACCACCAAGTAGCGAAACGTGGTCTGTAGCCATGTGGTTAACCAAATCATCAAGCAATTGGCTGTTTACTTTATAAATGCCGCCAACCATAGGTTTAATAGGACCGCCACGGCCTATTGCGGCACTGAAATCCTGAGACTTGTAGCCAGCTTTTTTCAATACTTCCACAACAGAGTTGTATCTTAAATCTAGCTGATCAATACTTGTTTTATAGTCTTTTAATTCTTCTAATGTGTAATTGATTTCATCTTCATATTGAATATCAAGGCCTTTGAAAACAGCTATTTTAGTGGTTAGTGAGCCTGGATTAATAACTAAAATCAAAGGTTCTTCTGAATTATCCATTTCGCTATTCTTAAGTATTAATTCCCAAGGTAAATTTGTGCTAGCTATGCGGTCTGCCGGACAAATGTCAGACAATGGGAGCTGAGTAGGAACAAACCATCGAGTTTCTTGATTATTAATGATTTTTGTAGCGTTTTCCTCAATTGGTTCAGCAAATTTACAGTTAACAAAATGAAGTCTGATTGTTTTATCAGGATATGAATGTTCCAAAACTAAGAGAGTTTTTTCTGGGATAATATCTATGTCGAGCTCTTCTTTTAATTCTCGTTTTATAGCAGCTTGAGGCGTTTCGTCTTTTTCTAACTTCCCGCCTGGAAATTCCCAAAGATTATCTAAGTATCCACCATGTCTTTTGGCCATCAAAACTTTGCCTTTATATATTAATACTCCTGCTGCAACATTTATCGGTAAATCTGCTTTCATTTGTTTTTTCCTCTTCTCGTCAGTTTTTATTATGGTTAGTAAACTCTTAAAAGTATACCTTTCAAGTATGGACCTTCGCTATGCGCTAAGGCTGTAGGATGGTCATATGTGTGGAAGGTTTCTTTTATTATTACTGCTCGGCGGCCGCTAGCACCAATTCCGTCTTTTACAGCGTTCAAGAAATCTTGTCGAGAAACTTGGCTGGTGCAGGAGGCGGTATAAAGAAAACCACCTTCTTTTACTGCTTTAACACCTTCAAGATTTAGTTTTTTATATGCTCTAATAGCCTTATCGTGGTCTTTGCGGTTTTTAGCCATTGAAGGGGGGTCTAAGACAACGATATCAAAGCTTTTTTCTTTGCATTTTGCTAAATAATCATACATATCTGCAACCACAAGCTTGTGGTTGTTATTAAAATAGCCGTTTAATCGAAGATTGGCTTCGGCTTCATCTAATGCAGGTTTCGCAATGTCGACTGTTACAGAACTTTTGCAGCCGCCTGCAATTGCTGCAACAGTAAAAGCCCCAGTATAACCGCAGATATTCAGAAGGCTTTTTCCCTTAGAAATATTGCGAATTAACTGGCGGTTTTCGCGCTGATCCAAGAAGAAACCGGTTTTTTGACCATTAACCAGGTCGGTAGAAAACTTTAAGCCATTTTCTAAAAATTCTATTTTTTCTGGAAGATTTTTGCCAAAAACCAGCTTTGCAGAAGCCGTTTTAGCTAATCGAATTTCGTTGCGCTGATATATCCATTTAACATTTTGAAGAGAATCTCGAAGAGCTTTTATAACTATATCTATATAGGGTTGAAGACCTAAAGAGTATATTTGTAGAGAAATTGCACCATTATAGTAATCTGCTATTAGCCCAGGAAGACCGTCGCCTTCGCCATTGATTGCACGATAGGCATTGGTTTTTTCTGGTACGGAAAAGAATTCTTTTCTCAATAATACAGCTTGTTTAACTAGTCGGAGTATTGCTTTTTCAATAGTTTCTCCCTTATTGACAGGAATCATACGGACTAGAATTTTTGAGTCGGCATCTATATAACCACTACCAATATAAACGTCTTTATGTGAAAAAACTTCAGCTACATCGCCAGTTTTGATATTCTCCGGCAAAGCTTTGAATGCTTCAGCGAATGCCCAAGGGTGACCTCTTAAAAGAGTGAATTCTTTGTCTTTCTTTAAACAAAGCTTATGTGTTTTCATATTCTTGTTCCCTTTATATAAGTAATATTATTCTAACATTATTTGTTGTTTTTATGTATAATTAAATTGCTTGCTAAATAAAAATGAAAACAGAAGTTAGAAGATTATAATCGGAGTATGCCCTATTAAAATGAGGTTTTCAAAAAATAAAGGCTTTACTTTTGTGGAATTATTAATTCTCCTTGTTATTTTATTTCTTTTAACCGCTATGGATATTCCAAATTATAAACGTGGCGGTGAAGATAGATTTGGTTACAAACGTAAATGTTTTTTTAATATACTTAAAATAGATGGAGCTATTGAAGAATATGCTTCAGCTACTAAAGAAATAATAAAAGAATTTGATGATGAAATTCAAATAAAACTGGTTAAAAATGAGTATTTGAAAGAAGAAGATTTGGTTTGTTCAAGAAAAAGAGGGAAATATCATAGTTTCGGTGATTTAGATAGTTCTGACGGATTTATATACTGTATAGAACATGGAAACTCGCAACATCAAAAGGTAATACCTAAACCTGGTATGACAATGAGCGAATTTAAAGAAGCTGAAGAAAGGTTTAAAGAAGCAGAAGAAAGAAAAAGCCAAGAAAAAGAAAGAGCTGAACTATGGAGAACGATTAGATTATATACTTATTTAGTATCTGCTATTGCGGTAACAGCTTTTTATATTTATTCTAACTATTTATCTAAAAGCTAAGTATATGATAATATTGAATTTTTGTTAATGGAGCATATTTATGTATAATAATCCCTCTTTTAAGAGAGGTTTTAGTTTTATTGAATTATTGATTGTCATAGCTATTATAGGTATTTTAGCTGCTATGGCAGTTCCTACAAGAAGATATGGACGACCTAATAATCGAGAAAAAGCTTGCTTTTCAAATCAGCGTGTTCTACAAGGTGCAATAGAAATGTATAATATGGATGTAGTAACTATGATGCGAGAATTGGATGATAAAGCACAGAAGATATTAATTGAGGAAAAATATATAAAGTCGAAAGACCCATTAGTTTGTCCAGAAACTTCTAAGAGTGGTAAATATTGCAGTATAGGTGATATAAGTGAGAATGGTTTAATTTATTGTTCCTATCATGGAAATTTAGAAGGAATAAAGATTACACCGGATATGACTTATCAAGAATATATAAAGGAAAAAGAACGTATTAAAAAGGAAAAAGAACAAGAATTAATAGAAGAAAAACGGAAAGAATTCTTTTCGCAGGTTGGTATTGGTGGTGGAATCTTAGGATTAATATCTTTTATATTTGTTCTCTTGCCTCAGTCGAAGAAAAAAAAGGTTTAATCATGTTTATAATAAAGTGATTTTATGCTGTATGTATAAATCATTACTACACTCTGTAATTATAATTTTTTAAACCTGGCTCTAGGAATTTATTTTGCTTTTTATGTATAATAAAGTTGAATAAGTAAATATTATTAAAATTATAACTATAAAAATCAAGATGTAATATTTATATTATAAAG
>ONIU01000010.1 GCA_900317935.1 uncultured bacterium | reverse complement strand
CGTCGAGGTTCTTCTGAACTTCAAGAATGTTCTTCTTAACAGTGAGAGCGCCTACTGGACATACAGCAGCACACTGACCACAGTTGATACATTCAGTTTCAGCGATTGGCTTGAAGAATGCTGGAGTTACAACAGTGTTCTTACCACGACCAGCGAGGTCGATAGCGGCAACACCGTGGATTTCCTTACAATATCTTACACACTGACCGCAGAGGATACATTTTTCTGGATCTCTGACGATTGCATAAGAAGAGTTGTCGATTGGATGTGGTTCAGCAAGCTTTTTGAAGCGGACTTTGTCAACGCCAAGCTTGTGAGCGATTGCTTCAAGTTTGCAGTGGCCAGCCTGATCACAGGTTGGGCATTCAACTTTGTGAGAAGCAAGAAGAAGTTCTACTGCTACTTTACGAATCTGGCGCAGTCTTGGAGTATGAGTTTCAATTTTCATACCAGGAGCTGGAGCAGTAGTACAAGCTGTATTAACCATGCGGGCACCGTTTGGCATAATGTTTTCGATTACGCAGAGACGGCAGGCACCGTAAGCCTTGAGCATTGGATGATAGCAAAGAGTTGGAAGGTCGATTCCAGCTTTTCTAATTACTTCGAGAAGATTTTTTTCGTTATCAAAAGCGACTTCTTTTCCATTTATGAATAGAGTTTTTTCAGCCATTATACTGTTCCCCCAATTACTTTATTGCGCCAAATTTGCAAGTTCTCTTGCAAGCGCCACACTTAATGCACTTAGTTTCATCAATCTTGTGTGGATTCTTTACAGTGCCGGAAATAGCTCCAACTGGGCACTGTCTAGCACAGGCAGTGCAGCCTTTACATTTAGCTGGGTCAATTTCGGGACAACTGAGAGCAGCACACTGATGAGCTGGACATTTTTTGTCGCGAACATGTGCAATATATTCATCTCTGAAAGTCTTAAGAGTAGAAAGAACTGGATTTGGAGCAGTCTTACCAAGAGCACAGAGAGAACCGTCTGAAACAGCCTTAGCGAGTTCTTCCAACTGGTCGATGGTTTCCATAGTGCCTTTGCCAGCGATAATATCGTCTAACAAAGCAAGCATCTGAGCAGTACCTTCACGGCAGAGAACACACTTACCGCAAGATTCGCTCTGTGTGAACTTCATGAAGAAGCGAGCAATCTTAACCATACAGTTAGACTTGTTCATAACAACAAGACCACCTGAACCAACGATTGCACCATACTTCTTAACTGAGTCAAAATCTATAGGAACGTCTAAGAGTTCTTCAGTCAAACAAGCGCCTGATGGACCACCGATTTGAACTGCTTTGAATTCGCTTGGTGGAAGTGGATTGCCCTGGTCATCAGTGATACCGCCGCCGATATCAAATATAATCTTGCGGAGAGTGGTTCCAAATGGAACTTCAACAAGACCAGTATTAGCAACCTGACCAGTAAGAGCAAATGTCTTAGTACCAGCAGAATTTTCAGTACCCATTCCCTTGAACCACTGAGCACCATATTTGAGAATTAATGGAACACAGGCTAAGGTTTCAACGTTATTGATTACTGTTGGTTTGCCAAATAAACCGCTTACTGCTGGGAACGGTGGTTTTGCAGTTGGCATACCGCGCTGACCTTCGATTGAGTGGATGAGAGCAGTTTCTTCACCACATACGAATGCGCCGGCACCTTCCATAACTTCTATATCGAAAGAGAAGTCAGTTCCAAAAATGTTATTGCCGAGAACGCCGATTTCTCTAGCATCATCAATAGCTTTGCGAATGCGCTTAACAGCTAATGGATATTCTGCACGGCAGTATACAAAGCCTTTTGTAGCCTGAATACCTTTAGCGGCAATCATCATACCTTCGATAACGCTGTGTGGGTTACCTTCCATAACGCTTCTATCCATGAAAGCACCTGGGTCGCCTTCGTCAGCGTTACAAATAACATACTTAACACCGTCAGGGCTCTTGTTGGGGAGAGTGAGCTGCCATTTTCTACCAGTTGGGAAACCAGCACCACCGCGGCCTCTTAAACCAGAGTCTAATACTTCCTGACAAACCTGTTCAGAAGTCATTTCGCAAATAGCCTTGCGAGCGCCGTCATAACCGCTGTTGGCAATATATTCTCTAACATCTTCTGGGTTTACATGACCGCAGCGTTTGAGAGAAGTTCTCTGCTGAAGCTTATAGAATGTGATTTCGTCAGCATTTCTTGAATGTTTACCAGAACCTGGTTCAACAAAAAGAAGTCTGTCGATAACTTCGCCGTTTTTAAGAGTCTTTTCAACTATTTCTTTAGCGTCTTCTGGTTTAACCTTAACGTAAAGAATGTTTTCTGGCATTATTGTAACAAGAGGACCCTGCTGACAAAAACCATGACAACCGCTCTTAGAGAGATACAAATCTTTCTTTTCGCCGCCACATTTATGATGGTTTGCTTCAACTCTTACTTTGATTCCAGCAGCTTCAATTTCTTTTTGAAGAGCGTCAATAACTTTAAGTGAGCCGTTAGCAACACAGGCAGTACCTGCACAAACAACAATACGGCGATCTTCAAGATTAGCTTTAAATTCTTCTGCAATTTTCTTAAGATCTATATTACTCATTTAGCGGCCCCCTTTTCGGTAGCAATAATATCTTCGATAAGCTTGAGTGCTTTATCTGGAGTCATCTGACCATGAACGTCTTCATTGATAACCATAACAGGAGCAAGACCGCAGGCACCGAGACAAGAAACGATTTCAAGAGTGAAAAGCATATCGTCAGTAGTGAGTTTCTTTTCAGAAAGACCAAGCTTTTTCATGATAGCTTCAAGAACTGACATAGACTTTTTAACGTGACAAGCAGTACCATTGCAGCATTTAATCAAATATTTTCCCTTTGGAGTAAGAGAGAAGTGAGCATAAAAAGTTGCCACACCATAAATCTGAGATGCAGAAATTTTAAGCTTTCTAGCACAGAGATTGATTGCATCTTCTGGAAGATAGCGATAAATTTCTTGAACTTCTTGGAGAATAGGAATTAATTTGCTAGGATCGCAATTCCATTTTTCTACAATTCCGCAAACCTTTTCTAATTTGGTGTCAATCTGGTCGGCCATTACGACGGACCTCCTGTTATATTTTTATTTTAGCCTTGTGAAACTTTTAACAAACTTAAAAATTAAAAGTAAGCAAAGCGTTAAAGTAATATAAGGCTAAGAAGTTTTTTCGTCAACTTATTTGTTAAAAAGATTTAAGCTAGAAAATGAAAGATAGAAGATGAAAGATAGATAAGCTTAAAACTTCTAATTTCAGTTTTTTTATTTTTATCTAAACTTAAGTAAGAGGACAAATATTACTATAGCTGCGACTAGTAATATTGAAATATTTACTATTTTTTCAAAGATTGCATCCATAATTGCAGGTTTTATGTTTTTTGAAGTAAATGTAAGTTTGCTACCCATTCTTTTTACTTCTAAGCATTCATCTTTTTTTGCTATTGTGATTGGCAGATTTGCGTATACCCCAATAGCCTCAGCTAGTTTTATATTATTTTTATCAGCATCAATTCCGTCAGAAAATTTATTGAAATAATTTATTTTTCCATCATTAGTTATATAGGCAATTGCTGAAGCTTCAACACGACCATCTACTGAATTAATTTTTTGTTTTTTTTCTTCTTTATAAACCATACGACCTGTTAAAAGAGCTATTGTTAAACCACTTAAAAAAGATTTAGAATCAACTTCTCTAGGACCTTCCAATTTAGGATTACAATCTATTCTTTTGTGATCAACTCCTAAAAGCACTATATCTTTAATATTTATACTTTTGCTTTTGTATATAGTAATTGAATTAAATCTTAATTCCTTATAAATAGTATTCATAGTCGTATTTATGATTGAAAAAGATTTTATTGATATAAGCCAAGATAACCCTATAATAATTAAAACAATGCCAATTAAAGCATTAATAATAATATTCATATTACTGAAAACAAACAGCAAAAAAGCACATACTATAATAATGAAACCTATATAATCCATTTCGGATTTGTTTTCATATAAAACGTTTCCATTTTCAAAAGATATATTTCTAAGTTTCATTAAATCATTAAATATTATTTTGTTATCTCGACTTTGATTGTTTGTGTTTGCTTTTAAACTTGAAGTAGTTGAATTATTTCGAGGAATCATAAAAACTCCTTATTTTTTAACCATTTTTTCTTTGGGTTGCAATCAAATTACCAAAAATACTTCCCAACATATAATTAGATGAAATCTAATAACACAAAACAACACCAATAAACAATACTTAATTCTCGAATCCATGCAAGTTAACTGTCTATAAAAATAGATTCTATTTTACCTCAAATATTCAAACCTGTGTTTTTATTTCAATTACAAGTTTATTTACGAAAAAGTCTTTGTTCGGGAACAACAAACAAAAGACAGCACAAAATTAGATATAGTAGCCACAAATAAAGAAATCGTAAAGAGGTTAAAGATAAGAGGATTGCTTAGAAACTAAACTAACGATAATTAGCAATGATTCGTAAGGTTACCAACTAAACAATTCTCTCATCTCTTTCTTATTTATACAAAGTGAAATCATATATTTCTCGGCAGCGACTATCTAGCCTACTACCTATCGAATTAGAACCATCTTTAAACCCTTGTGCTGTTACCTTAAAGCTACCTTCTTGGTTTAAAGGAGCATCAATAATATAATCACCATTTTCATCAGTAGTAGCAGAAACTTTAGTTCCATCTTTTGCGGTATATTCTACTACAGCTCCGGCTAAAGGTTTTTTATCTTTATCGCTGAAAACCCTGCCAACTATAGTATAGGTTTCTTTTTCTTTCTTTATATCGTAATTCCAGACTTCAAAACCATCTGCACTTCTGGATGTTTCACCTTCTTTTCTTGTGATATAACCTTCTGCAGAAATAACGATTTTTCCTCTTTTATCGTTTTCTGGAGTTATTTTATAATTTCCGTTTTCATCTGTAGTACAATCAATTTTGCTTCCATCTTCATAGAAGAAAGTAAGGGTTGCGTTTTTTATTCCTTCACCAGTTTTGTAATCTACAATTTTTCCTGTAAGAGTCCAATAATTATGTACAAGATTATAATCCCAGTTTTCTACGGTTCTAGCATTGTCTCTAACTATAGAATTGCCAATGAAAGGTAAATAATTATCTTTTGTAATAGTAATTTTGCCAGCATTATTAATTAATGGGGAAAGAGAATAATAACCCAGTTTATCTGTTGTTGCAGATACTTCTCCACCTTTATCATAAACAAAAGAAACTTTTGCACCTTCTATATAATTTCTATCAAAACGTTCTGTAACTCTTCCCTTGATAACAAAAGTTTCGTCTTTTTTATTTATCTCATAATTCCAAATTGCGTAATCATCACTACCACGACCACTAAAATTTTCTTTTCTAGTAACCCATTCATCACCACTAAATTCTAGTGTACCAGATTTATCTGCATCAATCTTTAAAGTGTAGTAACCTTTTTCATCTGTTTTAACAGCTTCAGTTTTTTCTGTTGCTTTATCGTAAATACATTGAACACTAACACCTGCCGCAGGGTCATTTGTTTTATAATCAACTAAAGTGCCACAGAGGGTCCAATAATTATGGGACATCTTATAATTGCCGTTATAGATCTCTCTTCCACTGCCACGACCACTATAAGATTCTGTATAAGTTTTGAAATCTTTTGCTTTAATAACAAGACAACCATTCTTATTTATCAATGGGTTAATCTGGAAATTGCCAAGAGCGTCTGTAGTTACAGAAGCTACTTGTCCACCGTCATTATAAGTAAATCCGACCTCTGCTCCAGCTATAGGGAACCAGGTTTTGTTTTCGAGAACCTTTCCGTTTATAGTCCAGGTTTCAACCTTGGGTCTCATTTCATAATTATAATTATTCAGAACCGCACCAGCTCCCTGAGCACTAATTTTGTTTTTGTTATCAATATATCCATCTTTTATTATCTGCAAGGTACCATTTTTACCTAAGGCGCAACGAAGAGAATATCTTCCTGCTTCATCTGTTTTTACAGTAGCAGACTGACCTTCACCATATTCAAAAACGAGGGTTACTTCTGCATCTTTAACAGGATCTAAGGTAACAAAATCGAAAACATGTCCATTAATTGTAAAGTAATCAAATTCTAAATCTATATTATTAATTCTATAGTCTCTATTATTGGAAACGGCACTATAGCCTATTTTATATTCTTTATAGTTTTCTGCGCTTACCACAAGATTACCAGACTTATTTAATTCTGGTTTAATAGTGTAATTGCCTTTTTCATCAGAAATAGCAGATATTTCTCCGCCACCATCATATACAAAAGAAACTTTAGCATTAGAGATAGGTTTCAAAGAACGATATTCTTTAATTTTGCCTGTTATTGTGTAGTTATCTGCCAATGCTATTGATTCTAATAAGCTCATACTAGCCAAAAGGAATACAAACCCACTAATTTTATTCATAGTTACTCCTCAATAATAGATAACATTTACTCATTTTTAACTATAACAAAATAAATAATGAAAATTCAATAAAACTATAAAAACTATTTGCTATCAGACATTCATAAAACAATCACACACAATATCATTTAGTATATGTAAAATACACAGGCTAATTGTCTTGCAACGGTACCCTTTTTCGCGTATAATAATTAAGATGTATAAATATATAAACACAATATGTAACAATTATATTAAAGCCAAAAAGGGCGTCACTTTGATGGAAATAATGATAGCCTTGCTGATTTTGGCTTTTGCTTTTATTCCAATTATTGCAGTAATTGGTACTTCTACTAAAGACACAGATGTTGCCAATTCATATGTATTCGCACAAACTACAGCAAGAAACATTCTAGACACACTACTCGATGATGTGCCTTTTAATTCTATAATAACTACTGAAAGCAAAATTGCGAAAATAAAGGAATACAAAACTTACAACCCGGATTCTTTCCTCAGCATGATTGGTGCTTCTAATGATGAAGCCAAGGGTGAAGTAATAGATGAACGCGGCACAAAATACAACATTACTATTTATGCTTATCCAATAGCAGCAAGCAAGGATGTTAACCACGATGTTTCAAATGAATTACTGTTCTCTTATCTACCAAGACCGAAATATGAAGGAGAAACTCCAGAAGAATCAGATAAATGGTATACATATAGCAGCGGCAATCCATACATGTCTCCAAATGCCAAAGACCCTTATGAATATGATGTTGCAACCCTGACAAAAAATGCCTTTGAATTAGGTGCCCGTATCAATGAATCAACATCTGAGCATTACATTCTAAAAAAGATTCTTTTCAAAATGAATTGGACTAGCATAGATGGACATGACAGAAGTTTAGAGCTTTACACTTTAAAAGCCAATCTGGATTCAGACGGGAAATAATGGAGCTGGTATGAAAAAACAAGGTATGGCGATTCCTGTAGTATTAGTATTTGCAGCCATAATGGGCATTGTTTCATCATTTCTAATAAGAGGTGCAAGACAACATAACAGACAAATACAAACAAGTTTTGTTCAGCTTCAATCATATTTTATAGCACGAGCAGGTGTTGAACATGCCATGTTAAAAATTAAATATCTACACAGAGAGCTTTATGATGCTATTTGTATGTCCCAAGGCAGAAATCCCCTATTTGATTTTTCACTAATAACCAATATAACCTCCCCAGAAAGTGCTATTAAGCCATATAATCCAGGGCCTATATACTTATATAAAAACGGAGATTTTTCACCAATAGTAGGGACCGTTTTTACAGATATGAGCAATAAAAGTAACTCTCAAAAATGGATAAAAGCTTTTGAAAGCGATATTACTTCAGATTCTATCTTAAACCCAAATGAAGAAAACGGCCAAAAAACTAATGCTTTTCTAGATTTAGGGCCAAATAAATCTATGGATATAAAAAACCAAATGAAAGAGCCATTTAAATCAGCTCAATATTTTATATCAGACCTTGGAATAGCCGCTTCTGAAATAGAAGAAAACAGTAACAATAAAGTAGATAATAATGTAATAGTTGAATTTAAAATCAAATCAGAAATCACTACAGCAAGAGACGAAGACTATAACTACGAAATCAAAAAAACAATAAGAATAAGCAGAGAATAATATGAAAAACAAAGGTTTTACATTAGTTGAAGTAATAATAGCATTTGCAGTATTGACTCTATTTTTCGGTGGACTATTCAGTCTTTACTCAAGCGGCAGTAAAATGGGCAATTCAACCATGTGGCTACAAACGATAACCAATCAATTGAAAAGCTGTGCCCGACAAATAAATACATCTATACGCAAAAGTTCATATCCATCTTTGTTAACATTTCCACAAAAGATTATGGAAAACAAAAGCGACTGCTTCAGAGTTCAATACTATAATGGAAAACTTGAGGCAAAAGACTGCCCAGAACTAACCAGTAATTCAAATTTTGGAAAAATATTCTTAATCACCACAGAATCTACTCCTGCAAAAACAGGTTATTCTTCAAATGAAAATCATGATGCTGAAATGATTTACCACATTTTTTCACTTGCTAAAAACGGTGACTTAACTTATTCAAAATATCAAGACTCCGAATCAAAAGATTCTTTCACAGATTCATTTACCAAAACAATACCAGGTTCGGCAACAGGAATTTATAAAACAACCTTGGTAAGAAATGTAGAATCTATAAAATGTGAGAGAAAAGATGAAAATAGAAGCAGCGAAACAGAACCTCAGCCAATTCAGATTACAATTAACTGCGTAATGCCAAGAAGTTCAACCAGCCGAAGTGAAGTTGCGGTTGGAACTCCAAATGTTGAAATTATGGCATTAAAATAATAGGAGAAAGAAATGAAAAACCATGCCAGTTTTATAGTTTTAAACATAATTGCTTTATTGTTATTCTGCAATAATCTCTATGGGCAAACACAACAGAACCAATTTGGTTATGTCAATGTCGCTGATGCTATGTTGCTTCATCCCACCATGCGTTATTTTGACCCAGTTTCTAAAAGGTTTAAATTAGAAGCTCTCAAAGGCGTTAATCCCGAAAAGAGGATGGAAGAAAACAAAACGAATTTTAAAGCAGAATTAAATAAGCTTGAAGAAAATGTAAAAGAATTAGAAGCACAAAGAAATGAACTTAATAATAATTATTATGCTGAACTGAAAAAAATGATGATTTCTGAAGAAAAGTTAAAAAGTATGTCGGTTCAGGAAAAAAATAAGTATAATGAAAAAAGGACGAAAATAGACAATAAGCATAATAACGAAGCAGATGAACTTCGTAAAAAGATTTTTTATGCTAAACAGAAGATAGAATCTTTTAAAAATAACTCTATATATACTGGTCTATCAACTCAAGGTGAAACCAGTCAGCTCTTTTCATTGATGTTAGACGATGTTTATGATGCTATGGGTGCTGTAGCAAAACATTACAATGTCTCTTTTGTATTTAATAGTTCTGCAGAAATATGTTTCATAGAAGGACGTATGACTGCCTCTAATCCAATGGGAGATTTCTTGGATAATTTTGAACAAACAGTTCAAGATAGAGATGGGAAAAAAATAATGGGTGCAGCATTTTCTTCATGGTTAGGAGAAAAAAATTCGACCTTTTTGAATTGTAATGACCGAAGAATGACTTCCTTTGTAATGATGGGAGGTCTAAATATGACTCCGGCTGTTATTGATTATATATATCAAAAACATAAAGTCGGAAAAGAACAGCGTGATTTTATAATTGAGTATTTTTCTAAAATAGTTAACAACGAAGAAAACTAAGTCTAAATACACCTCATGACAGATAGGAGGAAGTGGAATGTCAGGGAATAAAAAGAGAAAAATTATCAAC
The DNA here is from genome assembly GCA_900317935.1 of uncultured bacterium. Taxonomy (GTDB): domain Bacteria; phylum Muiribacteriota; class Ozemobacteria; order Ozemobacterales; family Ozemobacteraceae; genus RUG334. Next base: position 35,424 of record ONIU01000010.1, on the reverse strand, counting down.
ATTATGTTATCAGCATTAATGCTTTTAGGAATTAATGCAACAGAATGCTTAGCAGAAAACCCTGTTTTTGGTATTAACGGAGTTTCTTACGTTCTTCTTTCATCAGATTTTGCTCATCCTGGTGTTTATCGATACAACAATTATGACGGTAGTGTTCGAGCTAGTTATGCAGTTAAAGGCACTGACACCAAAACTCCTATTTTCAAGATAAATACAATCCAAGGTAAGGTCAGTGGTTTGGCTGCAAATCAAGAAAACAATGTCTTTTTGCTATCTGCTATTGAAGGTGACGGATTTTATGAAGCAGAAACAGGATGGTTGCCAACAGGAATAAAGTTTGATGATGATTCATCAATATATGTATCTGCAGCAAAACCAAACGAAGGCCAAGCAACAGACTATATTCGATCTGGTTGTCCTCATGGACCTTATGGATCAAATTTTCCAGCAAATGATTCTTCTTTATATGTTTTCTGGTATAAAAATGTAACTCTCAATGGTAATACTTATAAATATGTATGTCGATTTAACGGACCTGTTGGGGTTAAGTTTTTAAATGGTTCCAGTGGTCTAAGAGGAACTCCAATATGGGATGGAACATATACTACTGGTGGTATTTCTACTGGTGCAGCAATAAAACACCCAACAGATGAAAGAAAAATCATTCTACCATCACAATTCGGTGCTCTTTCTTACTATCTCTACGGAACCAAGAATGAACCAGCTATTCAAGGTTTGGCAATGGATGGAACAAACGGTAGAGACAGATATATATTCACAGATACAAACGGTGCCGGCTATTTTAATGGTGACACCAAACACGCCAAAGCAACTATGTTTGCCTGTATAGTTAAAAGATTCTACCAAAAAAGAGATAATTCATTAAATTTATATACGGGGAATGATACTACTTCATCAACTAGCGTTCCTACAAATCAAACAATGAGGCAAACGCAAGCAAATGTTCTTAAAACAGTTGACGTAAGAGTTAGAGAAGCATACGGAAAACTCTGCGGTGATAACTGTATAGATGGTGGTGAAATTCAAGGTGGTGACGTAGAAACCGCTCTTTCTAATGTAACTGTTGTTACTTCCACTACAGGCAACCGTTATGGATTTAATCCATTGGGAGTATATAGAAGCTCAGATACTAGCGATCAGACTAGTGCTTCTCTAAGAGTAGTAAAAACCAACGGAACAACAAAAACCATAAATTTATCAAATGATAAAGAAGGAACATCTTTTCAAGGAACAGATATAACAAACAAAGCTTACTTAGAAAAACATAACATTACTCCTGCAGAAATAAAGACTATAGGTATTTCATCAAAATTTGAAAGTGATTTGGATTATATTTACGGTTCAGCAGCAGATTATTTTGTTGTTCAAGACTCCTGGTGGGGTAAAGGTGGGATAGCCTATGAATATTACAAAGGAAATGATGAAACCCCTGGTAAAGTAGTAAAAATAGACTACATGAATAATGATGGCCAAACAGATTCTACAGAATTAGGAGATCTCAACGGCAAAGTTGACGCTATAGCAATTGACGGTGAAGGATATTTATATGCTTTAAAAACAGAAGAAAGTCCTTCAGACAAATCAATGGAAGGTATAGACGTATATGCAGACCCCAGCACTAATAGTGCTACAGTTGGCAGTGATGAACTAGAAATAACATATAGTGGCTGGAAAAGAGATGTAACAACCGTAGTCGGCGGAGAAACACAGAATGACGGTGTTATAGATGTTCCAGATGGCCAACAAACTGAAAAAGATTACAAAATAGCAACAATTAAACAAAAAGTATATAAAACAGTCAAAAGATATCCTCAAGCAACAGATTCTATTGGTTCTGAAGAAGATAGAGGTTCCATGTTTGCGGGCTATGATACATGGACAAACAATCTGACAATAACTTCTAATGGCGGTTATACATGGAGTTATCCAATATGGAGACAAGATGATGGCACTAGAACCTCAGAAATGCCAGCAGAATTAGCTGTCGTTAACGTAGCTGAAACTCCAGTACCTATAGATGCTCCCAAAATTAGATATATAACAGTAATAGACTCTTTAAACAGTGATGACGAAAAAATGGATTATACTCCAAACCAGATAATAGCTGAAGAAAATACATTAGAATTTAAAGTTGAAGGTTATAAACCAGTTATTAAAGGCAAACAAAGAGAGTTAAAATCTATTGGAAGCATAGACGGTACTGGTTTTAAAGATGTTAAATTGAACAGTATTCCAAACGAAAAAGGTGAATATGCTCACGATGAAGACGGAGATGGAAATGCCAGTGGTTTTCCATCACATATGTTTGAAGCTGTAGGCTTTGATACTAAAGTCACTTGGAAAATAGCACAAGTAGAAGATAAAGTCGCAGTTCCGTTAGATAATGCAGAATTAATTTCAGAAATAGAAAGTATAGAAGGAACCGGTGATTTTAAATCGCTTAAATATAAATTTAAACAACCTGGCAGATACATTATTCAAGCAGATGTAACCTTTAACATATTCAACAACTTGGGACAACCTGGCATAAGGCCCTATCAGCTTACTTCAGCTACAGAACAATTTACAACTAAACCTAAGTTGATTCAAGTTTATGCAAATGCTTTGAAACTAAATAAAACAGATAGTTATATTACAGACATAACCATCACCCCAAATAACAAGAAATATGATATAACCGGTAGCAAAACTTCTGATTCTAACTACGATACAGTAGAAGGAATAGCCGCAAATAATACCCAAGAAGGAAAATTCGGTTCTATAACAATTTCTTTTATGGCTCAATTCTTTAGAGAAGTTGAAAGTAATACCACAGGAAATCTAGATACTTACGATGGTATAGGAGTTTGGGATTACAATTATTACAAAAAACTTTATACCGAAGCCAAATCAAAATTACCAGGAATTATTACGCCTATAATAGGTGACGCTCCTCGAGCTTATAACTTTATTGGTGATGTTGACCCTTCCGCAGCTTATAATCCGAATATTTATAATCCTGGAAAAATAAAAGGTGCTTCAACAGGTGATTATAAAGCTGGAACAAAAGTTAATGGCTCAATTAACACTGATAAAAATCTAGACAAACAGTTTATTCAGTGGGCATTATATCTTAGACCTGTTACTCCACAGGGAGATATCTCAAATCCTGAAGATACTATTTTTGACCGTGGTGATTTAATAACTTCAGGAACTTGTGAAAAAGCAACATTTACTCCTGAAGGAAATGAAGCAGATAGAAAATATAAAGTTTCTTTTACAATAGACAACATAGACAGCATGATTAATACTCCAAGAGATCCAAGGGATTATACTCTTGATTTAGAAATTATTTATCCTCGTGTAACATGGTTAAATAATGATTTAGGTGCAAACCCAAATGATTCACACCTCTATTTCAGCAGTGTTGTTCCCTATACATCAACAAGTGGCGCATCACCAATTCACGTATTGAGTAGATTAAACATAAACAGTTTAGATAATAAAATAAACCAAAGCTATAAGGCTAAAGATGAAAATATAAAGATTTATGGAGAAGACCAAAAGCCTTACTTCACAATCTGTGCAAGAGACAAAGAAAAACCAACATTTAATCATGACCTAGAACAAATTAAAAATCTGCCTCATATAGAAACAACTGGTGATCCAACAATTCCAGGTGAATTCAAATATGGAATAACAGACAATAATCCTTTCCTTTCTTCAATCGAATATGAAAGCAAATATAATGAAAAAGCAAAAAGAATGACAGAAGATAAAGCCTTAGATGCTACAAATATGGCAATAGAAGTACTGAAAATAAACAATTTTGATAACACTAATGCTAATAAAAAATATGAATTGAAATCAGATATTTCTAAATCCGTAACAATTACTCAAACATCAGATTCCACATCATTCTATGCAGACGACAATTGGAGAATAACTGCTACTTACACATTAAATACAGAAAAATTAAGTTCTAGCATATTCGAGCCAAAAGGCACATTAGGGGCAGCCCCAAGTGCTATGATTTCAAAAGATTATAGATTACAGATGGAAAACTGGGTTGGATCATTGAGCTATACCATAGTTGGTAAGTTTTATGATGGATTGGGAAAAGACAGCAATTATAATGTTCATTATCTCTATGATAAAGATTACCCGATTGTGTATGGTTCTGAACTACCTGGTTATCCCCAAACCCTTACCGATAGCGAGATAAACGAATCAATTAAAGCTACTCCGCAAGTATACCTAAATAGAATAGATAATGACCCGCCTAGTATAGAAGTAGAACTAGTTTCTCCAAATGACAACAGAAGAATAGTATTCCAACTTGCTGAAGGCATAAATGATAGAGTCAGCTGTGCAAAAACAGTAGGAGATTTAGCTCCAAGCAACTTAATAGTAAAAACTTATAAACTAAATCTAGACTCTGAACCACCAACTGTTGTCAACGCATTGGTACCAGGAACAACCAACTACTACGACAAAACAACCAATGCAGAACCTCCTTCTGGATGTGTAGCTTCTGCAACAGTAAGCGATTACCTAGCTTCAGCAGTTCCATCATTTAAACGTGCTGGCAGACTTCTTATAAATGTTAACATTTATGACAACTGCGGATTCTTAGACTTAAATGAAGCTCGGATAAAAATAGAAAATAATACTTCTGTTTTACTAGAACAAGAAATTAGAAAGACTGCTTCTCATGAAAAAGACGGCAATATGAAAGAATCTTTCAAAATTAAGCCTAGAGGAATATTTGCGGTTGACTTACCAATGCTAGTAGAAAGCACACAACCACAAATGAAAGTAACAGTCTATGCAAAAGACCATCAAGGAAATCATAGAGCCTTAATAATACCGATAAATATTGCTGAAAGCTCATTTGAAACTCGTGTTCTTGAAACAAAAGAAGAGAGAAGAAACTAAAGATCAATGTTAACTGATTAACTTAATCACCTGTAGCATAAGCTACAGGTGATTTTTAATAAATAACTCTGTATGTTTATAAAAAAAACAAGCCATAATATTCTACGAATCGTTTTGCTCTTATTTTTCATCCCCAAAGCGCTATTTTGCTGTGATATGAGTGCATTCGATCAAACAGATTTTTCTAATCGCTGTCAGAGGCTTATTGATTTATGCCAAAAAGCCTATATAGCAATGGCTTCACAACATCCAGACTGCGATAAACGTTTAAGTGAAGTATCAAAAGACTGGATTGATTTTTATTTATCTCATGGAAAAAGAAATGTACAACCACCAAACATGAACTTTATTTCACCAGATATTTGGGAAAAAAATCTAAATAATCTAGGCTTAGAATTTGGCCGGTTTATACATAAAAAAATAGATTTAAAAAATTATCAAAATATATTATTAAATTTAAATTTATTTAAAAGTGAAGAAAAACTGTCACAATTACACAATAGTTTTAAATCAGCAAATCTTTGTGAACGTAAACTGAATAAAATTGATAATTTAGAATTATGGCTTAATACAAGACTTTTAATACCTTATAATATGTTATATGACTACGAAAAAGATTATTCTGATATTGTATTAGAATCAAATATTGATGTTGAAGAACATTTAGATTCTATAAAAATACTGAAAGAAAATCTTAAAGAAAAAGATAATTCACAAGAAGTTCAACAAATGATATTTGATACTATCAATGAAAATATAGATCATACTTTGGCTAAATGGGAAAAAAGATATTACTATAGGTAAAGAAATATATATATAAATTCCCTTTACGAGCTTATCCGAAAACTTGAAATCTGCCATAAAATTAGAATTACTTTTTATGACAAATGTATAGCCAATTAGCACAATATAATTGTTTAAAAATCCCCATTAGTCCCCCTTTGCAACTCGCTGACATCCTGTCGCTCGCTTGCATACCGCCATCTTTGGCGGTTATACAAAAGGGGATAAGAACATTGGGAACTTTATTTCACAACCCTATAGTCGCTTTCTTTCTTTTTATCTGTGTCGTCGTTAAAAAGAGCTTCCAGGAACTTTTCTGGTTCAAAAGGCATTAAATCATCCATTTTTTCACCAACACCGATAAATTTAACAGGAGCGTTAAGTTCTTCTTCAACGGCAAAAAGAACCCCACCCTTTGCTGTGCCATCAAGTTTAGTAACTACCAGACCAGTTATAGGAATGATTTCGTTAAACTGTTTTGCCTGTTGAACAGCATTCTGACCTGTTGTAGCATCTAGAACAAGGAATATTTCATGAGGACCGCCATCGCTTTCTTTTTGAACGATCTTCATTACCTTGTTGAGTTCAGCCATTAAATTGGCTTTTACATGCATTCTTCCGGCAGTATCTATGATAAGCAAATCTGCCTCACGCTTTTTAGCAGCATGAATAGCATCAAAAACTAAGGCACCAGGATCTCCGCCCTCTTGCCCTCTAATAACTTCTACCCCCGCTCTTTCGCCCCAAATAGAAATCTGATCAATAGCGGCTGCTCTAAATGTATCTCCAGCAGCCAGGATGACTTTCTTTCCATCTTTCTTGTATTTATTAGCTAATTTAGCAATAGTTGTGGTCTTTCCAACACCATTAACGCCAATTATAATAAATACAGTCAAACCATTAGCATTAAATCTCGGAGGTTCAGTATATTTTGCAAGTTTGTTTCTGAGCTGATCACGAAGACTTTCATAAATAACGTTCGGGTCTTTAATTTCTTCTTCTTCGACTTTTTTCTTTAAATTATCTAAAAGTTCTTCTGTGGTCTTGACTCCAACATCAGCTTCAAAAAGAGTTTCTTCCAGTTCATCCATTAAATCGGCATCAATTTTGGTTGTCCCAAAAACAAGCTTTTTGAGCTTTCCGATAAATCCTTCTCTAGTCTTTGTTAAACCAAAAGAAAGCCTCTGGAACCAAGTTAATTCTTCTTTTTGTGGTTTATCAGATTCTTTTAAGCTTTCTGCTTCTTCAGCATTCAGCTTTTTTTTTTCTGTTTCTTCTACAGGTTTATCTTCCTTTTTTTCAGAAGTACCAGCAACCACAGGTCTTTCTTCTGTAGGTATTTTTGATTGAGGAATATCGGAAACCTGTTTTGTTTTCTCTGAATCAGACTCTAACTCTTCTTCATTTTCATCTGAAGAACTTTCATCATCCTCTGTTTCATCATCTTCAAAAGGTAGCAGCCAAGCCATAAGCATCATAACAAGACCGCCCAAGCCAGTAGTACCTGCTACTAAAACCTGAGAAGAACCAGCCTGATAATAAATAAGCAATCCTTCAATCAGCAGACAAATACCGATTAAAAAGACTACTACTCTAGCTTCATCCCAAGGTTTTGAAGCTACCACAGTTTTTTCAGTCTTATCATTTACTGCTATATCTTTATTTTCTGTTTCATTAGTATTTTTTGGTTCGTCACTCATAAAAAATCTCCCTATGCTGCCTTTTCGGTAAGCTTAATACTTCGTTCCTTAGGCTGGCCTTTACCATCAAAAGTAAATTCTTTAATCTTGTCATTATCTTCAAGTCTGATTGAAATTGGCTTAGAAATACCACCCTTCTGCATAGTTACACCATATATAACATCTACAGTCTGCATAGTTTCTTTATTATGAGTAATCACAAGGAACTGAGTCTTATCTGCAAAACTGCGAAGCATTCTATTAAAACGCTTAACGTTAGCTTCATCCAAAGCTGCTTCAACTTCGTCCAACAAACAGAATGCGGGCGGTTTAACTTCCAAAATAGAGAATAATAAAGCCAAAGAAATCATAGACTTTTCTCCACCAGAGAAAAGCTCAAGCGTAGTAAGTTTTTTACCTGGCAATCTGCAAATAACATCTACATTAGAGTTCAGCACATCTTCTTTATCTGATAACTTCAATGTTCCGCTTCCGCCAGGGAAAAGGATTTCAAAAATATGTTCAAAAGCTGTATTAATCAAATTAAAAGCTTCCATGAACTTTTCAGTAGAAGTCTTTTCTATTTCATCAATAAGCTCTTCAAGAGAAGTAGCTGCTTCGTTCAAATCTGCAAGCTGAGAATTCAAAAAGTCAAATCTTTCTTTGGTCTTTTCATAATCCTCAATAGCAAGAGGGTTAACAGTTCCCAACCCCATCTGTTCAAAACGCTTCAAGTCTATACTTCCGGAAAGATCTTCACGACTTTCATACTTTTTAGGATTAAACAAAGCAGGATCTTGATTATAAGAATAATCGCCGTTAAGAATCCCCTCTTTGGTGTTAATATGTGTATTAATTTCTGCCAGCTTAACATCAAGTTCGTTAAGTTTATTCTTAGTAGAATCAACTATTTTAACTCTGCTTTGATAGGTTCTGTCTAAGGTTTCAATTTCCCTGGACATTCTGGTATATTCTTCCTGAACAGCTTCCATAGCGTGATTAATAGAATCTCGTTTATTAGAAAGTTCATCTATTTCTTTCTGATAAACTTCAACAGTCTGTTTATCTTCAGCAGTCATTTTATCGAGCTCATTAACTTCCTCAGTAGCTCTTTTTTTACGATCTTCAAAATCACGTTTACGTCTATTGGCAGCATCAATTTCTTTTTGAATAGCTTTTATACGTTCTAAAACCTGAGCTTTTTCAATCTTTTTGTTGCCAATCATTTCGTTTAAAGCATCCAAACGAGCTAATATAGCTGCTTCAACATCTTTCTGACTTTCTAAGGCTTCAGTTAAGTCTTTGTTCTGCTGTTCTAAATTCTTTAATTCAGCAGAATTATCTTCTAATTCTTTCTTATAACGAGCTAAGCCATCGCTGAGACCAGCACGGTCTGCTGTTATATTATTAAAATCATTCTGTTTAGAAGAAAGGTCAGAACTAGTTAATTCATACTGGCTCTTGAAAAACGAAAGTGAGTTTTCACGCTGAATAATAGTGGTTTCTCTTGCTTTTATTGATTCTAAAAGTCTCTGACGTTCAGTAGCAAGCTTGCTATACTGCATTTTAACACTTCTTTGTTTACTTTCTAATGAAGTTATCAAAGAAATAATATCTTCTAGTTCTCGCTTGCGGCTGAGAATACCACCAGCCTTCTTTTCTTCGCCGCCACCAGTCATAGAACCGGATGCACTAACAGTTTCACCATCTAAGGTAACAATACGGCTGAAATTTCTGCTTATGCGTGTATATGCAACAGCATTATCAATATTGTCAAAAACCAATACACGACCCAATAGATTACTCAATGCCGTATAATACTTTGCATCAAACTCTATTAAATCTAAAGCCACACCAAGACAACCCTTAAAATTAGGTTTATCAGCTGTTGGAGGAGCTTTCATTAAATCTAATGGCAAAAATGTTGCCTTACCTGCTTTATTCTGTTTTAAAATGGAAATTGCAGCTTTAGCCGTATCAGCATCTCTTGTAATAATACTTTGAATGCTACCGCCTAAAGCAGTTTCTAAAGCCACTTCATAACCATTAGGAACCCTGATTAATTCACCAACAATACCGCAAATCCCAGGCAGACGGCCTGTTTCCTTCAATGCTAAGGCTGCTTGAACCCCACGATAAATACCGCTTTTATCATTATGCATCAAAGCTTCAACAATAGCTTTTCTGCTGGTTTTCAGTTTTATCTGTTCAGCAATACCATTAAGTTCTTCTTCTGTATTCTTGCAATCTTTTTCAAGAACAACAAGTCTGCTATTTTCACTATTAAGCTGATTTTTATTTAATTCAATCTCAGCTTCTATGGTTCCAATATCTTTCTCAAGCTTAGTGAGCTTTTCTTTTATGCCATCAATATTAGCCTGAGCATTAGCAACACTTGTTTCACCCTTGGCTAATTGAAGTTCTAACTGAGAAATCTGCTGATTAGCAATATTTATATTCGTCTTTAATTCTGCCATTTTCATAGCAAGCTTTAAAGACGATTCCTTATCTTTAGCAGCAGCAGCCATGTGAGAATTTAATTCTGTTCTAACTGCGGCTACGTTAGTTTCCAATTCCTGCATATTTTCGGAAACAGCAGATTCTTTGTTTTCTTCATCTCTAAGTCTGTTGGCTGCATCTGTTATTTCTTCATTGCCTGCCATCAAAGATTCTTCAATATTGGCAAGTTCTTCTTTTAAAGCATCACTTCTAGCCTGCTGTCTATTTACTTTCTGTAAAAGCTGGCTGATGTTATCTCTTCGAGTATCAACCTGACCAGTAATTGAATTAATTTCAGACTGTCTGGATTTCAAAAGAGAGTCGAATTCATCAAACTTAATTCTTGCTCCGGCTTTTTTTTCATCAACTTCTGCCAGGAATTTGTCTATTTCATCAATTCTAGCAAGAAGCCCAATTCTCATGGAATTGATATTTTCTCTTTCGCCGTAAAAAGAGTTAAGGTCATAAAGAATAAGGTCTATTTCAAGCTGTCTGATTTCGGCCGCCAAAGCTTGATATTTTCGAGTTTTTTCAGCCTGTTCAGCTAATGGCCCTAATTGCCCTTCTATTTCAGAAATAATATCTGTAATACGGGTCATATTAGTTCTTGTATGAGCCAGCTTATCCAAGGCATTCTTTTTTCGGTGCTTAAAACGAGTAATACCAGCAGCTTCTTCTATCAAAGCACGTCTTGGCTGAATTCTCTGGAAAATAATATCGTCAATATCACCCTGACCAATAACTGAATACCCATCTTTACCTATACCAGTATCCATAAGCATTTCTTTGATACTGGTCATGGTTGTTCTTGTATTATTCAAAATATAATTGCTTTCACCAGAACGGAAAAGCTGCCTTCCTATGCTTACTTCTGTATAATCAACAGGCATAGAATGGTCTTCATTATCAAGAATTAATTTAACTTGTGCAAAAGCAGAAGGCCTATATTCTGAAGAACCAGCAAAAATAACTTCGGACATTTTTGTGCCACGAAGTGCTTTGGCGCTTTGTTCACCCAAAACCCAGCGAATAGCGTCACATACGTTGCTTTTCCCAGAACCATTAGGACCAATAATAGCTGTTAGTCCCGGAGTAAAATCAAAAACAGTCTTACGGCCAAAAGACTTGAAGCCCATTAGCTCAAGCGACTTAAGATGCATGAATTTGTGCCAACCTTATTTTATTATAAATTAGCTTTAAGCTATTAGAACATTTTTAAGATTAAAGACCATAGCTTGAGATATAAGACTTAAGATTTTTTATATCTTATATCTTTAATCTTATATCTTCCATCTTAAATCTGTTTCGTTAATATGCCATAAATTGCCTCAAATATCAAGAGTAATGGGTAACGAAGATTGCTAGAATACGATGTACACTAATTTTTAATATATTATGCCAAAATCATTTATTAAAAGGGCAAAAGGACCACTTGCACGAAAAACTCTAATATGATATTTTTTAAAAGATATTTATGAAGGATATAATTTAGATGGATAACAACGAAAACAATAACAATAACGAATATTCAAACGAAGAAGAAGCAAATCAGCCACGTAAATACGATCCGGCTGGTGAAACAAAATCAAAGCTTATTTTCTTTGCAGTACTCATTGTTATAATGGTTGCTGTAAAGTACATATTTGGATTCTAAGTTTAACTTAATGCTATAATTCTGTAACCTATCAGGAGGTTCATCATGCCGTCAGTCGGTTGCCCCGTACCACGTAAAGATGCTTATGACAAGCTTTTAGGTGTTTCTAAGTATATTGACGATTATAATTTTGACAACCAAGTACATGTTTACACAGTAAGATCAAATTGTGCTTATGGTAAATTGCTTGGGGTAGATAAAACAGAAGCAGAAAAAATGCCTGGCGTTTTAGGGGTTGTTACTTACGACCAGATTCCTGGTAAAAATACCATTCCTTTAGTAAAGCTTGATGAACCTTATTTAGCAGAAGGTTATGTACATTTTCACGGTGAACCAGTAGCATTAGTTGTTGCAGAAACCTACGAACAGGCTGAAGAAGCTGCTAAGCTAGTTAAACTCAATATAGAACCTTTAACTCCAAGTCTTACAATTGAAGATTCCTTAAAGCCAGATGCTCCAAAGATTTTTGGAGACGACAATATTTGTTCTTATTTTAATGTAGAACATGGTAATGCAGAAGAAGCTTTTAAAAGTGATACTCGTATCACTCATGTTTTTGAAAAAGAATACAGAACTCCGTATCAGGAACATGCCTATCTTGAAACCAACGGCTGTATAGCTGTTCCAGGCATTGAAGATTCTATAACTGTTTATGGCAGTATGCAGTGTCCTCATTATGTTCAAGACGCTGTTGCCATGGCTGCTGGAGTTGACAAGAACAAGGTTAGAATTATTCAAACCACTACAGGTGGCGGTTTTGGTGGTAAAGAAGACTTTCCATCAGTCATTTGCGGTCAGGCAACCATAGTTGCTAAGATTTTTAATAGACCAGCAAAGCTTATCTATAAGCGTGACGAAGATATTATGGCTAGTTCAAAACGACATCCTGGAAAAGTCATAATGAAAGTCGGAACAGACGATAACGGGAAATTAATTGCTGCAACAGTTAAATATTATATGGATGCTGGTGGTTATACAACTCTAACTCCACTAGTTCTTCTTCGTGGAGCAGTTCACGCACTAGGTCCATACAAATGTGAACATGTTCATATTCAAGCTTATGGTGTTTGTACCAATAAAGTTCCTTGCGGAGCATATCGTGGTTTTGGTTCTCCACAAACTGTTTTTGCAACAGAAACCATGATGGATGAAATATCAGAAGCACTAAATATTAACCCATTGGAATTCCGTAAGAGAAACGGTTTCAGAATTGGTGACACAACAGCCACTGGTCAGGTTATTGAAGAATCTTGTGGATTACAAGAAACTCTAGATAGAGCTTCCAATAAATGTAATTGGGAATACAAATGGCAGAAGCCTTCAGAAAAGAAAGGCAACATACGTAAAGGTATAGGTATGGCAAGCGTATTTTACGGTGTTGGTCTTGGTGCTGGTGGTAAGGCCATAGACAGATCTGCAAGCAGCATAATGTTATTGCAGGACGGTTCTGTCAGAGTTGCTGTAGGTAATGTAGAAATGGGGCAAGGTGCTAGAACTGTTCTGGCACAAATAGCTGCTGATGCTTTAGGTGCTCCTTATGATTTAGTTCATGTTATTGAAACAGATACCGCTATTATTCCAGATTCTGGTCCAACTGTCGCTAGCCGAACTACATTTATGTCTGGTAACTCAATTATGATAGCTGCAAAAGAAATGAAACCTAGACTTCTTGAAGCAGCAGGTCTGCTTTTAGGCGTTCCAGCAGAAAAAGTAGTTCTTATTGATGGTACAGCCTGGGTTAAAGACGAAACAGACAGCAAAAAGATACCTTTCACTGAAATAGTTAAAAAACTATATGCTGAAAGAATGCAGCCTATTTCTTATGGCTGGTTTAAAGCACCTAATACAAATCGTAACCCAGAAACAGGCCAAGGACAGGCTTATTACGTATATAGTTACTGCACAAACATAGCTGAAGTAGAAGTAGACATGGAAACAGGCACTTATAATGTTACCAAGATTACTTCTGCTCACGATATGGGTAGAGCAATCAACCCACAACAGGTTGAAGGTCAGATAGAAGGCGGAACCATGCAAGGTTTCGGTTATGGAACAACCGAAGAAATTACCCATGATGCAAACGGCAGAATGTTGAATAATTCTTTCTCTACATATATACTTCCAACAACCATTGACGCTCCTGAAGTAGACCCGATAATAATCGAACATCGCTATAGCGAAGGTCCCTACGGTGCAAAAGGTTTTGGTGAAGTTCCATTAATGTGTGTAGCCCCCGCAGTAGCAAATGCAATATATAACGCTACAGGAGTAAGAATTCGCAATCTCCCATGTAAACCTGAAAAAATCCTAGGCTTAGATAAATAAGTTAACGATACAGACAGGGAAAAATCTTGTTAAATAATTCAAATACTGAGGGCTTTGAAACAAAAACAAAGCCTTCAAAAGAATCTCTTGAATGGAATAAAATAACAACCATTGTTGCTACAATAGTTGTTTTATTGTTATTTACCCGTTCAGCCCCATTCCCTGCTACTACTTACTGGGAACTAACAATTGCCAGAGATTACATTGATACAAATGTATTAGGTATTATTTTACCTGAAACTCTGACTTTGAAAATAGCTGATTCATCTCTTTCATTACTTGGTTTAAAAGCTATTTATCATATATTATATTTCGTTCTTTGTTCCTTTTTATGTCTTTGGATATTTAAAAATAAAGAACCTCTGCCAGGCTTAATTGGGTTATCAGTATTTGCTTTTACAATGCAATCATTCTTAAATCTAAGAATGTTGATCACTCTAAATTTTGTGTTATGTCTTTTATTTCTTCTTGATAAAAACATACTAAAAAACCGATTTGGCTTGATTCTAATACCTATATTTGCTGCTGCAAGCGGGTTAGGTTTAAATTCACTGATACTGCTTTCATTAATATTTTGTCAGGCGTTCTGTAACCCTAAGTATAAATTATCATTAATAGTTTGTGCTTTAATAGGTGGATTAGTTTTTCCAGAAGGCTTTGTCTCAGCATTAGATACAGATTCTTTATTAAACTGGAATTTTATTCCTAAATCGGAAATGGAGATTCTATATGTTTTATCAGGAATCTTTTTATTATTTAATCTGATTTCCTTAGTCAGAAGTGTTCCACAAGACATTCCATACCTTATATATTATGCACTAACTGGCTTTTTTGCCCTTATATGGCCTTCTACAACCCCAGTATTTGTCTTGATGGGACTCTTTGTTTTAATAAGACTTTATTCTGACTTAAAACCTCTAAGCCTTAACTTTCAAATGTTAGGTTTACTTGCGATTACAGCAATGGTTTACCTCTATTTATTTGTTAATCCTTTTGGAATAAAACTTAACCCCAATATAAAGAAACAGTTGAATACCGAACTTTATCCAATAATGGAAGGTTACAAAGATAATATTCCAATAGAAAAGTTCAATATTGGAGAACTGGTTTGGAAAGGTTTTATTCGCTATGATCAGGAAAAAATCCGCTCTATGTATCATAGTAATAAAGAATTGCTCTTATATAGAAGAGGAACTGACGACTATACAATAAAACAAGAAAATATCAATTCTCATCATCATAATGAACCTCAAGAAATAGAATTTTAAAGAACTATATTACAGTTAACTAGTTATTTTGAATTCTTTTTTAAGATAATAAAAATCTGGAGTAAATCATGTCTGACATATTTCAAAAAATACCACCTCACAGCCTTGAAGCAGAACAGAGCCTTCTCGGTTCTATGATGTTAAGCGAAGATGCTGTTGATGCGGCACTAGAAGAAGTAAAATCAGACGATTTCTATCAGTCTTCTCATAGATTTATTTTTTCTGCACTAGTAGAACTTTATAATTCTCAAAAACCCTGTGATATAGTCACTCTTGTGGAAGAACTAAAAAAACAGGAACATCTTACAGAAGCAGGTGGTGCCAGCTACCTAGCACAACTGTTAAACGTTGTACCTACTTCAAAAAATGCTAAATACTATGCAAAAATAGTAAAAGAAAAATCCATGCTGAGGACTCTTATTTCTGTTTCCAACGAAATTGTTGACAGCGCCTACGATCCGCAGGCTTCTGCAGAAGGCTTAATAGATTCTGCAGAACAGAAAGTTATTCAATTAAACAGATTAAAAACAGCTAGTTCCTATTTATACATGAAAGATCTTATCAAACCAACAATTGATGAGCTTTCTATGCTATATGAAAACAAACAGGCTGTTACCGGTATTCCTAGCGGGTTTACCAAATTGGATGAAATGACTTCAGGCTGGCAAAACTCAGATTTAATAATCATCGCAGCACGTCCATCAATGGGGAAAACAGCATTTTGTCTTAATGTTGCCCAATTCGCAGCCTACAGCCACAGAGTTCCGGTTCTTTTCTTCTCTTTGGAAATGTCTCATCAGCAGTTGGTTAAACGTTTAATCTCATCAGAAGCAAGAATAGACAGTTCTAAAATAAGAAGCGGTTTCTTGAGCGATGACGACTGGAGCAAACTGACTCTGGCAGCCGGAGTTTTAGAAGATACTCCTTTACTTATAGACGACACTCCTGGTGCTTCTCTTATGGAAATAAGAAGCAAAGCAAGAAAGGCCTATTCCCAAGATAAAATAGGATTAATTGTCATAGACTACCTACAACTTATTACTTTAAGCAAAGATGGCTCTGCAAAAGTTGAAAGCCGACAACAGGAAGTTTCAGCTATTTCCAAAGGGCTGAAAAACCTTGCTCGTGAACTGAATATTCCTGTTATATGTCTATCACAGTTATCTAGAAAGGTCGAAGAAAGACCAGATAAACGTCCACTTCTTTCAGACCTTAGAGAATCAGGCTCAATCGAACAAGACGCAGATATAGTCATGTTTCTGTATCGTGATGAATATTACAATAAACTAAAAGAAGAAAGTAAAGGCAAAGGTGAAGTAATTATCGCTAAACAGCGTAATGGTTCTATAGGTACGGCGCATTTAGCCTTTAATTCGGCCTGTGTTAAGTTTGATAACCTTGAAATGTATCTTTCTGAAGAAGGTGAAAAACTTGACTAGAACTCACAGGCTCTTATAATTTAAATATAATGAAAAAGAGCTTTATATTAACAATAGTATTTCTAGTCTTAATCAGCGTAATAAAAGTTTACGCCTGTGACGTTAACCTTTTTTCGTTAATTGCAGGAAACACGAAAGAAAAATCCTTTATTGAAGCAACAACTCAGCTTGCTGTGCTTTCAAAAACATTAAACGAAAATGTGAAATCACCAGATGCTTCACAAAAATTAGAGAATCTAATGAACCAATGGATGACTTTTACAAATACTTATCTTGTTTTTCCGCCAGAATGGGGCAAAACAGACGAAAAATGGAAAGATAAATTTGATGATTTAGCTCAAACTTTGGGTGAAATTAGAAAATATTTAGGCAAAGATTACCCAAAAACTCATAAAGCTATTATGAAGTTTTCACGAAGACTTTCAAGATTATATGAGCAAATGCCGAATACTTCTGAATCGTCTTTATTATTAGATTTTACTTATGGGGTCGACGATTTATGGGTAAGTTTTGATAAAGAAGATTTAGATGGAATTAGAAAAGTAGTAGAGAGACTCAATTCCAAATATGCCTTATTGAATGAAACATTTAAAGAAAGAGATAGTTCAGGACATATAAAAAATATTGAAGGCAGATTAGATTTCTTAACAGAATACTCTGAACCAGGCAAAAAACTAGATGGTTTTGCTATAAGTGTTTTAATTAATTTTCTAGAAAACGATTTAATAAAACTCAATGAAGAATTATCAGCCAATTTAGCTACTTCAACTACAGAAATACATTAAAATGAAAATACTCTATGTCATAAACGCCTTAACTGTAGGCGGTGCCCAGATACTGCTTCTAGACCTGGCAAAATATTTGAACAGAGACTCTAACAAAATCATAGTTGCAGCATTTAGAGATGGGCCTTTAACACAAAAATTTCAAAAAGAAAATATAGAAATAAAAATACTTGGGGAAGAATTATTCGATTTTGTAGCCTGTTATCGTTTAATAGAACTTATAAATTCTTTCAAACCAGACATAATCCACACTCATCTTTTCAGAGCAACAGCCTGGGCTCGTTTTGCAAAGCAATTATCAAAATATGATTCAAAGCTTATTACAACTATTCATGGAACAGAAAGTGAAGCTTATCATTTCGTAGAAAAATATATGCAGACACTTTCCGACTATATAGTTTTTCCGAGCAAAAGCTTATCGGACTGGTACATCAATACAATCGAGCAACTTAGCTCAGACAGATTTAAGATTATTTATCCTGGAGTAGTAATAAATAAAGCTAGAGAATATGAAAAACAGGAAAAAGTTATTATTGGAACCCTATCACGACTTCATGAAGTTAAAGGGCTTGATAACCTACTAAAAGCCGCAAAAATTCTATATAAAAAAAATCTGGAATTTAAAATTAACATAGGCGGTGGCGGGAAAGGCAAAGAAAAACTTTTCAAACAAGTAAAAGAGCTAGGTATTGAAGAAATCTGCAATTTTATTGATGATATCCCCAGTAAAGCAAAATATCTTGAAAGCTTAAGCATCTTTGCTGCGCCTTCACGCAAAGAAGCCTTTGGAATAAATATCTGCGAGGCTATGGAAAGAAGCCTGCCTGTCGCAGCAACAAAAGTAGGTGGGATTCCAGAGGTCATAGAAGATAATGTTACTGGTATTTTATCTAAGCCAGACAACCCGGAATCGTTAGCACAAAGCCTTGAATTACTAATAAAAGACTTTGAAAAACGAAAAAAATTAGGCGAAAATGGCAGAAAAAGAGTAGAAAAACTTTTTAACAGGGAAGAAGCAATGAGAGAACATTTAGAATTATATGAAAGTTTAATAAGAACAAAAAAAATACATTTTGCAATTTCTTCAAGAGAACTTGGCGGCGGAGAGCGTCTTGCAATCAATCTAATGCAGAACCTTCAAAAGCGAGGCTGGATTGTTACTGCAACCTGTGCAGGAAACCCGCTCTATTCAAAACTGCTTTCAATGAATATTAAGTGTTCTGTTGCATCTATGAATTTGGGCGGAATTATGTTTGCTGCCAAACTTTTGAAAGATATAAAAACTTTTAAACCAGACATAATAAGTTCTCATCTAAACAAAGCAAGTCTGTTTTCGGGTATTTTAGGTAAAATTACCAAAACAAAATGCATTTCACACATACACGGATTAAACAAAAAGATTTATTATCAATTTAGCGACAGGCAGGTAGCTGTCTCAAATGCCGTCAAACAGCATTTATTGGAACAAAAAGCAGATGAATCATCTCTTATAACAATAAACAATTGCATAGATAAACCAGCAGTAGGAACAAGAAGTTTTCCAAACAGACCATTAAACATTTCCATAACAGCAAAACTGCATGCCAACAAAGGACATGAATGGGCATTAAAAGCTATTTCTGAAAAGATCTCACAAATTAAAATCAATAAAATACATATTTTTGGAGAGGGTCCGGAACGTCAGAATCTTGAAAATCTATGCAATAATTTAAATAATATAAAAGATAAAGTAGTTTTTCATGGTTTTGTAAATGACCCATCACAATACTATGACGATATAGATATAGCTCTGCTCCCTTCATTAGGAGAAGGTATACCATTAAGTCTACTTGAAGTCATGAGACTTGGAATACCCTGCATTGCAACAAATGTGGGCGGAATTCCAGAAATAATAATAAACAATGAAAGTGGAATTCTTATAGAACCTAATGATGGCAAAGCCTTAGTTGATGCCATAAATAGTCTTTCTCAAAAAGAAAACTATGAAAAATTCAGTAAAAATGCCTTTGAGCGCTTCAAAAAAGTTAATAATCAGGATAAAATGATTGATGACTTCGAAAACGCAGTGTTAGACTTGATAGACAAGTAAAAAACATGATTAAAATTATTTTTGTTTCCCCTGTAAATTTCGAAGCTCTAAAGCAGCGACATCAAGGCTTAGCTTTGGAATTAGCAAAAAACAACTATGAAATATTCTTTGTAAATCCTCTTTGCTCGAACGGTTTTTCTTGCAAAACTTTAAAAAAAGCCAAGAATTTTACTATTCTTGATATAAAAATACCATTTAAAGCCGCTTCTTACCCGATAATTCAAAACATTTCAATTAAAATAGCTCTTAAACTAATAATAAAGAAACTTCATATAAACCCCTCAGACTGTATTCTATGGTTGGCAGAGCCTTGTTATGCTGAAATGACCAATAGAAAGTGGCGAAAAATAATCTATGACTGTTGCGACCTTCATGGTAATTTTCCTAAGCAAAAATATGAAACATGGCAAAGCTATGAATCAATAGCAGCAGCAAATTCAGATTTAATAACAATTTCGCATCCTTTTATAAAAGAGCATTTTTCTGAGAGCATTCAGAAAAAATGTTTATTAATTCCAAACGCCACTTTTTTCAATTATTATAAAAATGAACAAAACAAAGATTATAGCAACAAAATAAAAATATTATCATCTGGGGCTCATTATGAATGGGTCGATATAGACTGGCTGGAAATGCTGACCAGTATTGATAATATCGAACTACATATTGCAGGGAAAGGCAGAGGCAAAGCATTCAATCAATTATTAAAAAATCAAAACGTAGTATTTCATGGAGAATTAAATACAGATCAACTTTTGAAACTAATGAAAGAATGTGATGTTGGCCTTATTCCATTTAAAAATATTGAACTTATAAAAGGTGTTGACCCTATTAAAGCTTACGATTACAGAGCTACCGGACTAAAAATATGGGCACCTGACATAGAATCGCTTTATTCAAATAAATATATAGATTCATTTATAAAAGATGCTGAACAAGCAAAAGAAGCTATTGAAAAGCTGAAAGATACAGGATTTAATGAAGACATAGAAAAAGTCCCAACCTGGAGTGAAAGAGTGGAAATGATTCTGCCATATATGTAATTTGCTTGCTAACGCAAGCGTTGTTATTGTTTTTGGTATTTGGTTAAAAAGATGAAAAATATACTATTAACGGGTTTTTTCGGTGAAGGGAATATGGGCGATGAGTCCATATTAAAAGCTATTTGCGAAAACCTACCGAACGACATTACTCCTATAATAACTAGTGGTTCTAAGCAAGAATTTGGTTTAAGCATATGCAGACGAGGCATTTTTTCATGGCCTAGTTTTATAAAGGCAGCTTATAACTCGCCATTAACCGTTTTTGCAGGGGGCATTCTCCAGGATTGGTCTTGGGAAGGAGTGACCTTTTTTGCCTATAGAATTATTGCTGCTGCGAAAATGGGCTCGACTCCTGTTTTGTTTGGAGCAGGAATTGGTCCTTTACGTTCAGAAAAGAGCAGAAAACTTGTTAAAAAAGCTCTATCCTTCGTAAAAATAGCCTATGTCAGAGATAAAACATCATACGATTTATATAAAAGTCTGCTTCCAAATGCAAAGGTAAAACTAGGTACCGACTGGACTTGGCATTTTCCAATAGACAAACAGAATAACCTTGATTCAAATAGCCTTGCAATAAATTTAAGAGCATGGAAAGACAGTAGCCTTTTAAACAATGCAATAAAAGAGATTAATGATTTTAATGGGATCAAAGTGGGATTAGCAGCTAGAAAAAGCGATATAAAACTATTCAAGAATATCAACAACATATCTGAAACTCTGTGCCCAAGCAGCTTTATAGATTTTTCAAAATACAGCGATAAACATGGTTATGGTATTGCAATGAGGTATCATGCCGCTTTAGCAATGTTAAGAACAGGTTTGAAAACCAAATTAATTTGTTATGACGATAAAGTAAAAGATTTAGCCCAGCAAGCAGAAATTATCCTAGACAAAAATGGCATTTCTTTAGATTTTAACACCCCACCCTGCAGTTTTTTCACAAAAAACGAAGAATTATTCGAAGAAATGAAAAAATCATTTATAGAAGTCATAAATCAAAAATATGATATAATTTAATAATCATGAATATACTTTCTGACATATATTCCACACTGACAACGCTGGAAAGAGAATTTTTCGAAACCTTTGATTTCTTAAAATACAGAACCAAAGCCAAAGTAATATCTGTTGGCAATTTAAGCATGGGTGGAACAGGAAAAACCCCTGTATTATTCGAAATTTTAAAAGAATTGCAAACCCAGCAGCCTCAAAAAAAGCTTCTCGTATTAACCAGAGGCTACAGATGCCCCTGGGAAAACTCTTTTTATGAATTATATGGAAATGGTGAACACCCATTTGAACTAACAGATGAAGCTTTAATGCTAAATAAACGTTTTCCCAATATCCCTGTTCTAGTAGGGAAAAACAGACATCACGCAGCAAAAATAGGCGAAATGCATTATCAACCAGATTTAATACTCTTAGATGATGGTTTTCAATACCGACGACTATACAAAGATTTTGATATTCTGCTCTGGGATTCAATGTCTAAGCCGGAAGAAGCACAATTAATACCATCAGGAAGACTAAGAGAACCAATAGAACGCTTAAAACAAGCTAATGCTATTTTACTAACCAGATGTGAATCTGCTTCTAAAGAACAAATAGATTTCTGGCTAAAATGGCTTAATGAAAAAGCGCCTGGCATTCCTATTACGAAAACTCATACTCTCTGTGAAGGATTATTCAAGCCTGACGGCCAATTGTCTAAGCTTGACGATGGCACAAAACTAATGGCTTTTTCTGCTATAGGCAGACCGGAAAGTTTCTATGCTCAGTTAGAACAATGCAGTTACAAAATAGCTTCTAAAAGAGAATTTCGTGACCACCACAGATTTTTAGATTCTGAATTGGAAGAATTGCTTAAAGAAGCTTCAAAAAACAACCTAACTCTAGTCTGCACAGAAAAAGATGCAATAAAAATAAAACCAGAAATGGCTGAAAAAATGAATTTAAATGTTCTTAGAATTAAATCAGAACCTGTTTCTGGTAGAAGTTTTCTCGAAGAACTTGGGTTAGATAACCCTCTTTGTTAGAGGCTAGCAAAAAAACTAAGAATTTGTTAAATTTTGTCGTCTACACATTGTCTTTACCCCCTTTATTAAAGGGGGATTAATGGGGATTTTAAAATACTCATAACCTAGTTTTTAGACAAGCTCTTAAAAGGGAATATATAAAAAAATCCCTCACTTATCATTAATAAGTGAGGGATTCTTTTAAGCTTGTGTTTAAACTAAATTAGTCAACTTTAACTTCTTCAGCTACAACAACAACTTTGAGGTGAGCTCTTACATCGCCAGTGAAGCGGATAGTAACAGAGTGTTCACCAGTTTCTTTAATATGGTCTGCAACGATAAGCTTCTTATCGACATCAACCTTAGCAAGTTTGCTGATTTCTTCAGCAAGTTCTGCACTAGTAACAGAACCGAACAAGCGGCCTTTGTCACCAGCTCTCTTAGTGATAGTAACAGTAAGACCTTCGATCTTCTGAGCCATATCAGTATACATAGCTTTTTCTTTAGCAGCCTGTTTTTCCCAAGAAGTCTTCATAAGCTGGAGATGCTTCTTAGCACCTTCAGTAGCAAGAATAGCTTTATTTCTTGGGAAGAGATAATTGCGTGCAAAACCTTCTGCTACGTTCTTTAATTCGCCTTTTCTACCGACTCGGGGAACGGTATCTATCATTAATACTTCCATTTTTTTCTCCTGAGTAATAATCAAAAATCAAAAAAGTCATCGTCATCAGAATTATCTGAGACTTCTGGAGTTGATTTCTTCAATCTGAACTCAGCCCAGACATCAATCAGCCCAAGCCAAATCATAAACTGAGAGAACATCAACGCTATAATCGATAAACCTACTCTCGGCACGAACCCAATCTTGTATTTATCATACATGAAGAACAATAATGAAAAACCTATAATCAGATAAAGAATATTGCTCATTATGAAGCAATTAGCACCCAATATCTGTATTATTTTTGCCCCAGGCAATCCTTCTATTCCACCAATCAGGAAATATAGAACCCAACCGATGATATATAACCATACTAGATTCCAGTCAAAGGTCCAATCCTTAAAAGCTGGAAACGGCTCGACCTTATAACCGAATTTCGGTCCCAACCAAGCCGTTAGAGAATAAAGGATTCCTAGAGTTACCAAGTGCCATAAGAATATTGAAGTACTTGGAATCAGCAAGAAAGCTTTATCTGCAACTCTATTGAAATTTTCTCTAAGGGTTTCAATAGACTCTGCATACTCAGAACTTTCTATTTTCTGAGCTTTCATTCGTTCTTCAACAACGACTAACTGCTTTTCGAACTCTTCTTTAAAAAGCTGAATAGCCTGCTTTTGTTTTTCCGGTGTATTTATTACTGTCCAGCAACCACAGGAAAAAGCCGTTGATGATAACAGTGCCAGGCATACCGTGTTAAGAGGAGTTAATCTCATCTTAACAGCAAAGTATAAAAATGCTACAGGCATTATTAATAATGCTATAAGCATGAGAAACATACTACGGGTTTAATTTCGTAATTAGACGTTAGCGAAAGGAAGAAGAGCCATGTTGCGAGCGCGCTTAATGGCTGTAGTAAGATGTTTCTGATGAGCAGTGCAAGTACCAGTTGATCTGCGGCTGGTGATCTTACCACGGTCATTGATATATCTTTTTAGGCGAGCAACGTCTTTATAATCGATAAATGTAACTTTGTCTTTACAGAAATGACATACTTTTCTATGTCTATGTCTTTTAAATTCGGTCATTTTATTTCCTCCGATAAATCGTAAATAACATGCAATTAATTATACATTAGAATGGAACAGCGTCATCATCGTCTGCGGGTGAAAAATCTGCTGCGAATCCAACATCATCGCCGCCTGCAGTTCCTTCATCCATAGCGTCACGACCAGAAGCAGAGCCTAAGAACTGAACGTTATCTGCAACGATTTCAGTAATAGTGCGCTTTTGTCCATCCTGAGTTTCGTAACTGCGATTCTGCAATCTGCCTTCTACCAGAACAGGTCTACCTTTACTAAGGAATTTTGCACAGTTTTCACCAGTTTTACCCCATACTATAATATTGAAATAACTGGTTTCTTTTTTGAAGTCACCGTCATTTCCCTTATAAGTACGATTAACAGCTATACTGAAATTAGCAACAGAAGTGCCTTGAGCAGTATGCCTTAATTCAGGATCTCTAGTTAAATTACCGAGCAAAAATACTTTATTAAGATTGCCAGCCATAGTAGATTTTCTTTTACTGACCGCGAACGGTAGTCATGAAGCGAAGAATAGTCTGATTGATCAGATATGTTCTTTCGAGTTCTTTTAAAGCTTCGCCAGTAGCCTGGAAGTTAATGAGAACATAGTTACCTTCAGTGTGTTTTTCTACTGGATAAGCCAGAGGACGGCGACCCCATTTGTCGATTTTTTCGACCTGACCGCCATTTTTGGTAATAGCATTTTCTACTTTACCAATTAAGGCATCGAGAGCTTCGTTTTCGATACCGGGTTCGGTAAAAAACAATGTTTCGTAAGGTTTCACTAATATAAAACCTCCCTTCGGATAAATTTCAGCCTTTGTCATTTTTCCAGACAAAAGCAGGGATGTACCCTTTAGATTACCACGAAACACTTTTAAAATCAACTATATTTTTTAGGAAAAAGAGAAAATTAGTGGTAGGTGGTGGGTGGACCTAAAGGCTCCACTTGAGGGGGGCATCTTGAAGATCTGCCCCCAGAATGCGATAGCATTGCTGGGGGAAGTAATTGCGTAAGCAATCGAAAGGGGTCTTTGCTAGCGAAGTTTCGTCCGCTCTACGCCCTACTCCCTAAAACAGTCTTGTAGACCGCTTCCATTTTCAAACCGAATTGTTTTAATGTAAAATTATCTTCAATTCTCTGACGTGAAGCTTTACCCATTTCCGAGCACAGATCTTTATTTAAAACCAGCTTCTTCAAAGTTTCTGCCAACTTTTCTGAATTACCTTTTTCAATAACAAAACCATTCTTACCTTCAGCAACCAGTTCTGGCAAAACCCCAACGTTTGTTACAACAACAGGCTTACCACAGGCCATATATTCCAAAGTAGCCCTGGAATTTGCTTCTGAACCTAATGAAGTGATTATTCCAACATCAACAGAATTTAAGACAGCAGGAATATTATCGCAGCGCTCTACAGTAACCAATCTATCTGTAACTCCTAGGCGTTCTGCTTCCCCATTAAGCCAATCATATTTTCTTTCTGATTCATAACCGATACAGAGAAGCTTAACTTTTACCGGCAAATCTTTCAGCAGAGAAACAGCTTTTATGGCATATTCATGCCCTTTAACCGGAGATAATCTGCCTAAGAGACAAACAACAAAATCATCATCCAACAAACCAAGTTGTTTGCGAATACTACTGTCATAAGCAGATGTATTGAATTTTTCAGCATCCACGCTTCCATAAACAACACTTAATTTATCTGGTGAAAGAAAAAGATTCTTGCAGCAGACATCTTTGTGGAGCTGAGAACTGCAAATAATATGGTCTGTCCACTTATGGTTAACATACAAATTGAAAATATTTTTATTCGGTGCAGCAATATCTGCTCTGACTCTGACAACTTTAGCAGTTGGGAAAGACATTTTTGCAACAAAACCAGGCATCCATGAGCATTCATTCATATGCGCCGAGACAATATCAGGTTTAAATCGCTTATAGGTTTGCTTCAAATGCTTAAGCCCATGGACATAAGCAGAAAGACTGTGTTCGTTCAATCTTAATTTATCATCACAGGGAATACCAAGACTTTTAGCCTGTTCCAAAGGCTTACCTGGTTCGGTCATAATAAGAACTTCATGACCAAGTTTCATCAATTCATAGGAAACATTTATGCAATAAGCAGAAGCAGCGCTCCAATTTGGCGAATTTAAAACCTGTATGATTTTCATGTGGTCTTTTCCTTAACACCCCTAAAAAAATAACTATAAACAAAAGTATTTTACTATACAAATTCGATATAAGCTATAGCATAAAATTGCGTTGCTTTACTTTATAAATTACCCTCTTTGATAAAAGGGATATTAAAAGCCAGTTCCAACGACGGACAGTTAGACGCGAAACCTTCTATTCTCCGCACAAGGCTCGTTCCCTCAAAGATTCTCCGAAGGTAGTAATTATAAGAGACCGCGGAGAAGAATAAGGTTGAGCAAGCTGCTGTCCGCCAGCGAGTGAGGAGCATCTTCTGAGAGATTCCTCAAAAAGGAGCCTTTGAATCTATACTCTATGCTTTAGAAAAACAAAAAAACTGGCTTTCGCCAGTTTTTTTTGTTTTTCTATCTCTTATCTTTTAGCTTCTATCTTATTCAGAATGACAGGGCAAATCTTGTTAACGTCACGAGCGCCCATTACCAAAACCATATCGCCGGTTTTGGCTTTTTCCACAATGTTATCAACAATTTTGTCACGGCTGCCAGGGCAGAAAATATTCTTAACCTTTGTTCCAACAGCATCAATCAAATCTTTTGAACTAATATTCTTATCAACAGTTCCGCCGCCGTAATAAATTTCATCTAAGTATAAATATTCGTTGTCTTTTACGGATGAAAAGACTTCTACAAGCTGGTCTTTCGTAAAGTTTGTCGGACCAAAACCATGAGGCTGATAGACAAAGAAACATCTTGAAGAAGCTTTTCTTGCTGCTCTCATAGCAGCTTCTATTTCTGCGGGATTATGAGCAAAATCATCTATTACGGTGATTCCCTTAGCTATACCCACTTTTTCAAAACGACGCTTCATTCCACCAAAAGCCTTCATAGAATCTGAAATAGCTTCAAGAGATAAGCCACATTCCTGACCAATAGCAACGGCCGCCAGAATATTCTTCATATTGTGTTCGCCAGGCAACTTCACATCAAAATGAACACCAGATATATCAAAACTTACAGAAACATGGTCATAAACAATGTTTTCTGCTCTGTAATCTGCATTTTTAGCTAATCCATATGTTTTAACCTTTTTGGAACACTTTTGGCAAAGCTCCATAGCATGCGCATCATCAGCACACACCAATCTCAAACCGTCATCATCAGTATGTTCAAAGAACTGTAAAAAGAGGTCTTCAAGCTCGTCGATGGTTTTATGATCGTGAGAAATATTGGTTACAACGGAAATATGAGGTCTGTATTTTACTATTGAACCGTCTGATTCATCAGCTTCGATTACAAAATGTTCTCCAGCACCCTGAAAAGCATTGGTATCAAGTCCAGAAATAATACCACCAACTGCGCAGGAAGGCTGTAATCCGCAATAATCTAAAACCCAGGCAACTAATCCGGTTGTAGTTGTTTTGCCGGCTGTTCCGCCAATAGCAATACCCTTTTTGGCGTTAAACATCTGAGCAAGCAAATCTGAACGCATAATCTGTTCAATACCTAGTCTTTCGGCTGTTACAACGTCAGGAACTGTATTTTCGACAGCGGTAGATTTTACAATTTTAAAATCTGAAGCTTTTAAACCTGTTTCCTGCATAAAAAGTTCTGGGCCTTTGCCATCTTGCGGGTAAATTTTAACCCCCATAGCAATCAGACGTTTACAGTAATCGCCTTCCAGGTTTCTATCTGAACCGGCAACTTTAAAGCCTGCTGAATGTAAAATTTTAGCGAGACCACTCATGCCCATTCCGCCGATTCCAATAAAAAATGCGTTCATTAATATGCCCCCGAATTAAGTTTAGATATATTCCTTTTATCGGCAATTTTCGAAGAAGGGATTAGGGGAAAGGGAGAAGACCCCTTTCGTCAGCAAGCTGACACTTCCCCCACCTGCGTGGGGGCAGATCTTCACTATTCCCGACGGACAGCTGACGCGAAACCTTCTATTCTCCGCACAAGGCTCGTTCCCTCAAAGATTATCCGAAGGCAGAAATCATAAGAGACCGCGGAGGAGAATAAGGTTGAGCAAGCTGCTGTCCGGCAAAGTAAGAAAACCAATCTTCGGACTAAGCTTTCTACTACTTAAATATACTTCTCAAAAATCCCCTAGATTGCTAATGCAATCTTTCCCCTTTGAAAAAGGGGATAATTTAAGACATTAACAACAAAAAAAGTTTGGGATTGCTCAATAATTAGGGGTAGTGAAAGTATAATCCTGAGAATAGAATCTGGAGGATTCAAGATTGTGGCGACTGGCAACAATTCTGAAATGATAAGTTGTATTCGCAGATAATGAACCAAGCTGAACCCTATGATGAGTAGTTAAATCTGTTGAAACGTAAGTAGAAACCCCATAGAGTTCATTTGTCCCATATTCTAAGTAGCCATCAGACTCAATATCTGTTTCCCATTCAATAATAGCAGAATTTGCATTTATAACAGGAATGGTAACAGACAATACCTGGGGTATAGGCACTAATTCAGCATCTACAACAGAAATAGTCACATTATTAGCAACAACAAGTTTTTTTTCTGTCAAAACAAGTTTATTATTAGCTGATGCAGATCTATAGCTTAAGGAATAAACACCAACTGGTAGATTTGCAGAAAAGCGACCATCAGCATCAACGGGAATTAGATATTCGCCAGAATCACTCGTTGCTACAATGTTTGAGTTTGCTGCATCAAGCAAAGAACCTGTTACGGTGCCAGATTCAACATTCAAAGAATTATCTGAAGAGCTAGAACAGCCGACAAGATTTATTACTGCTACAAATAACAATATAATTGCAATAGCAATGTTTTTCTTCATATTTAAAAATCCCCCTTTATCCCCCTTTAAAAAAGGGGGTCAGGAAAGTTAGCGTTGGATGTTGTATTCACCCGCAGGACCTAAGGTTACAGATGCGGCTGTAAGATTACCATAACCGTTTTTAGAGAACAGAATGTTGTATTTGCCAGGTTCCACACTATAGATAATGTATTCGCCCATCGAATCTGTAACAGCTTTCAAATCAGTTCCAGCTATAGTAACTTTTACTCCTTCTATTGGAGAACCAGTGCGTTCATCAACTACACGACCACGAAGAACAGCTTTTCTAAGGTCAATAGTAGTTTTCATTCGGTTAAAGAACATTCCTGATACTTTAGACCTAAGCTTCCAAACACCTTCTTCAGCTTTTAAAGTATAAATATCGCTACCCTTATCATCATATCGGTATCGCCAGTTTCCTGTAAGCGCAGTAAGTCTGTAATTAACGTGAACAAGGGTTTCACCCTTCCTGAATTCAAATCTGAAAGGATGGATCATAAGCCTGATATCTCTATAATTTCTCATTATAGTCTGACAAACCAACGAAAAATCAGTCCAGGTATTGCCCTGAAAATCTCTGAAATCTTTTGCAACATACTTTCTAAACCAAAGCTGATCACGTTTGGTAACTGCTTCGCTCATCTGCTTACAAAACTCTCTTGCCTTCAATTCCGCTAAACGCTTATTGAAAACAGAGAAGCCGGCATTAAATAATCTAACTCTGCGATTAATATTATCTATCTGACTAATTGTTACAAAAAATTCAGGAATAGACGGCAAAGCAAAGTTAACTTCATAATAATCATCTCTACCCTCTCTAACAGCATAAACAAGATCTTTGCCAAGACTGATTTCAAAGCGCTGTTCTGGTGGAGGCAATGGAGTAAGCTTAAATTGAAACAATATATTTTTAGGAATACGCTTATCGGCTGTTTCAATCTGATATAAACCATTCTCATGCTGCATATTGCTTAAAAATTCGCCGTTTATCTTTACAGAATCAATTTTATAGAAGATTTCAGACGGCAATCTTTTCTGATGCTGTCTTTCAAAGCGTTTTAACCAATTTTCAAAACGTTTGTAGTTTTCATATTCTGTAGCAATATTGAACTGACAAAGAGGTTTTGCAGCGCCGCTAGGTTCCATCTCAAGAACATAACCTTCAGGAATTGTCGTTTCATTACCATTCAAAGCCTGCTTAAACAAAGTCTGACCTTTTGCAGACCTGATTATTTCATAATTATCATTTGAAATAATTGAACTATCGCCAAGCGTAACAAGGCTTGTTCCAAAACGGCTTTCTGTAACTATTTGTGCAGAATCACGGGCTGAAACCATTATTTCAGCAGTAAAAAGCTGTAATTGCAGTTTATAGCCCTTAGATTCCGGGAAAATCATAACCCTTAAACCAGAGTTAGGTTTAACCAAAACCATGTTTTTTGCATCCCAAGTCAGGGCAATATATCCATTCTGCAGAGTTCTTAAACTATCGCCATGCATAATTGTCTGACCATTTTTGACCTGCTGCCATGAACGTTCCCCTGAAGGGCAGAAATATACAGGGCCGTCGCACATAGCAACAATAAGATGACCAGGAACATAATAATCATCGTCGTGATAATCAGGCAGAGCTGTTTTTGCCAAAGCAAAGACTTCGCTGCAGCATAACAGCGGCATTAAAAGAATAAATAAAGTTTTTAATAGTTTTTTAATCATCAGAATGTCTTTAACAAGCGAAGTTTAGCAGTATAGTCATCGTAATCGTTTTCAGAATTTTCAAAATCTGTTCGACTACCGGAAAGGTCTATAATTAATCTTGTTGTTGGATTATATTCTCTTGTAAGAGAAAGATTCAGCTTATCGTGAATTGATAAAACTCCAGCAGCATTGATGTTTTCACGCAGATAATCAATTCCCAAAGAAAGATTTTCGTTAATCTTTGTACTGCCGCCCAAACCGCTCCATATAGTTCTTTCAGTATTATCTGCTCTTCTATATTTGATATTTTCAATTGTATAAGAACCATAAAGCTTGTGCTGGTCGTCGCATTCCCAAGTTAGGTTCAAATCCATGCGGTTGATATCGCGGTCATTAATGTTATCAATGTCGTCTCTATCAATTGTTTTGCTAAAACCAGCATAATAAAGCATTTCTCCAGCTTTCTGGTTCATTTCAATCCAGAGAAGATCAATATATCTATCCATAAAACCAGTATTTCTGGAATATTCATGAATAGGTTGATAATAAAAATCAATTTTCAGATTCTTGTAGTATTCACTTGGTTTAACAGTCATCTGAAATTCGTCTTGTTTTCTAACAACTGTTGAACGCAAATAATTGGCTATATTGTCTCTTGATTCCTTATAGCCAATTCTAGTGCTGACATATTTATTTAATTCATAATAAAACCTTGCGTAATAGCTTTTGTCATCTCTAGGCGACTCGCCAAGCGGAGTAGCAAACTCTGTATCTGCATATTCAATTCCAGCTTCTGTTCTGAAATTTTCTCTTTCGTAACCGCCTTTAAAAACATAGGCCGTTCCTTCCTGACCACCGGTATTATCGCGTTTATCAAAATCAGTGTCACTTCTAGCCACTTCTGCATTAAGGAAAATGTTTTCAGTAGGCTTCATTTTAACATCCATTGATACAACTCTATTGGAAAGTGTCGGTTGGTCAAGATTAGAAGCAGCATTATCACGTTCGTCTTCTGTTCCGACATAGTTAAGACCTATCTTTACAGAGTCATCTTTGTTGTGTTCAACCCTAAAACCGCCAACATAGCGAGGATTATCCAAATCTTCCTTTTCTGTTTCGTAGTAGCCACCAAAAGCAGAAATACCTGTTTCATCAAATTTATGAGAACCATAAATACCTAAAATATTCTGAGTAATTGAAAGTTCAGACATTTCAGGAAAAGCATGACCAAGCACTAATCTAGAGCGCTGGTTGGCAACGTCAAAAGTAAACTGGTTAAACATAAAGTGATGATTATAATAACTGTCATCGTTGGTAAAAGTTCCATCTACAAGCAAAGACATGGTATCGCCTTTTTTCCCTGAAGAAAAAAGTTCATATCTGTAGTTTTCTTCGTAGAACTCGCCTTCTCTGTTAGGGGCAATATTTTTCTTGCCGCTGACATTAGTTGTATAAAAAGCAGTATCAGTATATAGGTTTGAGCTGAAAAAGCGGTCTTCTTCCCATTCATTAAGATCGTAATGCATAGGTTCACGCTTGTCTACTACTGGAATACTGATTGAAGGAGCAGGAGGAGTATTTTCTGAAGCCGGTATAAAAGGCACTCTATGAGAACTTTCAGTATATTCAAATCTTGGATCTTGAGCAGTAGGAATCTGATTAGCCAGATCAAAAGACTGAGCTTCTTCAGAAGAAGACTCTAATACTATATTAGGGGCCATAGCAATTTCAGGAATATCCAAAGGATTGATTTCGGGAATAAAAATGTCTGAATTTGCTTTCTGTTCTTTTACTTCTGCTTTTTGAACTTTTTGAACCTTTTTATTACTTTTTTTGCCGTGAAACAATCTGCCAGACATTGTAAAACCACTGCAAAATACAATCATAAAAACCGCCAGAATTGCGATTGAACTTCTGGCGGGCTTTTTCATACTGATATATTTTTTATTCTTAACTTTTTTCAATGATTTTATCCAAAAGCAGCAGAAAGAATTATTAATCTTAATAGTAAGTTGGAATTGTCAAAACAAACTCTTCAACAATTCCAACATTTAAACCACATCTTAGTTTTTCAACTTGATATAGTTAATTGGGTTTTGAGTTTTACCGTTCTTGCGAACTTCAAAATGCAGGTGATTGCCTGTTGCTACGCCAGTAGCGCCAACTTTAGCAATAAGCTGACCTTCTTTTACGAACTGGCCATTCTTAACAAGAATCTTGCTGCAGTGACCGTAGCGAGTAGACAAACCATTTTCGTGACTAATAATAACAAGTTTGCCATAACCGCCTCTGGTTCCTGCAAATATTACTCTGCCAGGTGCAACCGAATAAATTGCGGTTCCCTTAGGAGCAGCGAGATCAAGACCAGCATGGAAAATGCGTTTTTTGCGAACAGGATGATTTCTCCAGCCGTATGGACTGCTTACCCAACCTTTAGTTGGAGCTTTCCATGCGTATTTTTCTTTATTCTTACTAGAAACGGTTGTAATCTTATAATTCTTTTTCTTCTTTTCAGGAACTTTTATTGTCTGACCAGCCATTAATACAGTGTTAGTCATATTATTTTCGTTAACAATATCTCTAACAGTAGTATTGTATTTTTTGGCTATGATAGAAAGAGATTCACCGTTCTGAACTTTATGATTAACGATAGTCTTGGCTTCTGGTTCAACATCAGCTTTGGCTACGTTTTCTTTTTTAATGACGCGATAAAGCTTCTGGTTTGGCTGAATCTTTAAACTTTGGCCAACTTTAAGCTTATCGCCGCTAATACCGTTGTCATTTTGGATCTGAGCAACAGTAGTATTATGCTTACTAGCGATTTTAGAAAGATTATCGCCCTTAGCAACTTTATAAACAATATATTCAACAGAATCATCAGAATCTAATTCTTCTGATTTTGCAAAAGCCGGTATTGCAGGAATAAGAATAGCTTCATTTTCATTCTTTGGTTCTGAAACAGCTGCAGCAGAAGCTCTCATCATTGTCTTGCTGAGATTCAATTCAACAGTTTCAACATCATTTTTCTTCTGAGTCTTAGCCTTAGCAACAACTGGAGCAGGTTTTTTCAAGAAATCGTCTTTTGTAAAATCAATTTCAACTTTTTTAGCCGGAGCAACAGCAGGAGCTGTAGGCAGCTTGGTATCAAGCTTTACCAGTTGAAGCTTTTTAGGGTCTTCTGCTTTTTTAATCTGGTTTGTTTTTACTATAGGAAGGCTAGCAACAGCTTTTTCTTCTGTTTTAGCCATTTTCAGATTAGCACGGTTATCAACAGGTATCTTAATTTTCTGTTCAGCCATTAAAACATGTGATTTAAGGTTGTTTTCATTAACAAGGTTTTCTATACTTACGTTAAAACGGCTAGCAATCTTAGAAAGAGAATCGCCTTTTTTAACAGTATAAACCATTGAATTAGACTTGGTTGGAACCTTAATAGTCTGACCAGCTTTAATAACACTCTTGTTATCT
The DNA here is from genome assembly GCA_900317935.1 of uncultured bacterium. Taxonomy (GTDB): domain Bacteria; phylum Muiribacteriota; class Ozemobacteria; order Ozemobacterales; family Ozemobacteraceae; genus RUG334. The sequence continues at coordinate 1,025 of ONIU01000010.1, read as the reverse complement.
AATTTATTAACCTGTTTGATTTTTTCTGTCTTAGTGCCGAATAATTCAGCTATATTTGAAAGAGAATCACCAGGCTGAACATCATATTCAACAATATTTGTATAATTATCTTTATTGCTTGCGGCAGCAACAAAGTCAGCAGAAATACTTTTAGCAACTTTCGATATGGCAGGAGCAGCTTTTTCTGAAGGAACCTTGTCTGAAACTAAATTGTTATCAGAGTGTGAAATATTATTGTCTTGAGCAGAAACGAAATTATTTATTCTTACTGGAAGGACTGCACAGTTGGCATCTGCCATACGGAAACTCTGAATGAATGAGTTGTTCTGAAAAGAGCTTTCTATAGCAAAAGCTTCTTCACTTTCTGCGAATACTAGTCTGTCAATTGCTATTGCAGAGGTTTCAAGAGCCACAATTGCAAGCAATATCAAGACCGAATAATGTCTTGCTCTTAAATTATTCCACACTTTTTTGCTCCTTAGAGTTTTTAGAAAAAGCTAAACGCACCCTGTCCTTATAGGGTTTTATTACTGTGAAAAATATCGGCATAATTGTTTCTAAACTTTAGTAATTAGTTTTTCGTTTTATTCAAAGAATTAGCTAGACTTGAAAGTAAAGAGCAATTTGTGTTAAAGTTCTTTAAAAGAATTTTTTTGGAGTAATTGGCAATGAAAAGACCGCCAGAACTAAGCGTTCAAGATAAAGCAATACTTATATCACTTCCAATAGTAGTATTGGTTATAATGTTATTAACAAATTACCTCAGTCAGGATGCTTCTGTAGAAGATGCTTTTGAAGGTAAACTCAACGGAATAAACGTCAGAGATGGCGGTAGAATCATGAAAGTTTACCAACAAACCGCTACAGAGAGTGTAAAACTCAGACTTCAAAATCTTAGCGGAACAAGAGAATTTGATTTCGTTTACAATATTGCCGCCTCAGAAACTTTTAAACCAGAGTTGGGCGGAATTATTCAATTCTACGGGCAATACAATTTTGATCAGAACGGTGGTTCAATAACTGTT
>ONIU01000212.1 GCA_900317935.1 uncultured bacterium | reverse complement strand
AAATCATCGTTAAAAATCTGCGCTCTGGCGTGATTAACGTTCATAAGCATGTTAGAAGGGTCTTTTTTTATAATATCACTTGTTTTTGCGAGGGCTTCCTTATAGCGGCCGCTCAGCATCAATGCCTGGAAAACCTTAACTTGTAGATTGTAAAGTCTAGGAAATTCCGCAATTCTGTCTTGAAGGACCTTTATCGCGTTGTCAAAATCCATTATAGAAAAATAGCATTCGCTTTGAGCAACAGCTATAATGTTGTTTTTCTTGCCTAGTTTCTTTATCTCTGTGGAAACAGCGATTGCTTCCTTGTAATCGCCTAATGATTCCAAACAGAAGAAAATCATGAAGAAAATATCATAATCGTCAGGATAAACAACGTGCAGGCGCTTGGATTGCTGCAGACCTTCCTCATAATCTCTGTTTAAAAAAACAGTTTTTATTAAATTGAATTTGCTGATAACGTATTCATCGTTAACGTCTAACAGAGGCTCGGTTGTATCAATGTAATGCTTGATTCTTGAAATGTCTGAAGCGGTAAGCAGAGCGAATGATATTAAGAACAGAGTGTCAACATTTGCTGGGTCTATTTCATAAGACTGTTTCAAATCTTCCATAGCATCAGCAATAGCGAAATTACGATATAGATTTTTTCTCGCAGATTTCAAGAAAAGCTGGGAAGGAGTAAGAGGAAGATTGCCTGTTAATTCGCTTGGGTTAGTTGAAAGTCTTGGCGTTTTAGCTTTTGGTCTGATTTTTGGTTTGTTAACCGTATTAGATTTTGGTTCGCTGAAAAACCAGCCTTTGAGTATTTCTGTAAAGCCAGCAAACCATGACTGAGATTCACTTTCCTGCTGAAGTGCAATTGCAAGTTCACCTGCATTTGTATAACGCTTAGAAGGTTCTTTTGCAAGGCACTTCATTATTATCTTTTCAAAGTCAGTGCTGATATTAGGGTTAACTAGCCTTGGGCGTTTGATTTTATTTTGTGTAATAGCAGTAACTATAGCTGCTGGGTCTTCAGCCTGAATGGGGTGAGAAAGTGTGGCTAATTCATACATTACAACGCCAAGACTGTAAACATCAGATTCGAAAGAAACTGCGCCTCTTTTTCCCATTAACTGTTCTGGAGCAGCATATTTTAAAGTGCCCATAAATAAATCAGTCTGAGTTAGTTCATTTTCTCCGTCTCCATCTTGCTTAACCAAGCCGAAGTCAATAAGCTTTAAGTGAGTATCATCGGCAATCAGCAAATTAGAAGATTTAATGTCTCTGTGAATAATGCCCTGCTGATGAGCAGCAGCAAGAGCCGAAGCTGCAGACTGCATCAGTTTGCGAACTTTTTTAGGATATTCCTTATCTTTAATTGGGTCTTTGGCGTGGTCACAAAGGAAATATGGGGTGTCTTCATCGCCTTCTTTTACATAACCTGACATTTTCAGGTCTTCGAAGGTTTCACCGCATTCTCTTATATAATGACAGCGTGTCACAAAATCTTTTATTGACCAGCCTTTAACATATTCCATAACAAAATATGGGCGGTCTTCGTATTCTCCGTAAGAATAAATCTTAACAATTCCGGAATGGTCAAGATTAGCAATAGCTGAGGCTTCACGTTGGAATCTGGCAATTCCAAGTTCGTTGGTTTTATCAGAAGCCTGATGCATAATCTTGATAGCAGTATATCTGGAAAGCGCTTCATCGAAGGCTTTATATACTGCACCCATTCCGCCAGAGCCAATTTCTTCAATAATCATGTTATTATTGATTATGGTTCCAGGCGCGATTGTTAAGTTATTTGCCATACTTTTCCTTTTATTTCAAAACTTTTTTAACAAGTTTTTCGAATTCCTTCAAATCGCTTTCGTGGCCCATAATAGCTTTTACCCAGAAATCTTTGTTTTCAAGGTCGACCTTCAAAGTTTTCTTGGCTACTTTGTGAGCCATTTCATCGCCGGTAAACTTCAGAAAAGCTTCGTATTTAGGTAGGAACTTGGCACCTTCTTCCTTGAACATGCTCATTAAGCCGCAGCTAAGCAGATAGCCGAAAGTGTAGGGGAAGTTATAGAAAGTAACGTCAGTTGCATAGAAATGAAGCTTTGATGCCCAGTAATATGGGTTTTCGCCGCCTTTTTCCATCATTTCGCCAAAAGTGTCACGCATAGTCTGAGACATAATTTCTTTTAATCTGGCAACGCTGACTTCGCCATTTTGTCTTTCTTCGTGGAAAGCCTTTTCAAATTTGAAGCGAATCGGAATATCAAGCATATAAGAAATTACATCGTTGATAGAATTTGTTAAAACGCTTAATTTGAGAATATCAGAGGCTTTTGGGTCTTTTAAGATGCCATCGGCAAGAATCTTTTCTGCGAATGTTGAAGCGGTTTCGGCCAATGTCATCGGGTATTTCTGGCTGTAGGGCACCATATCTTTCATCATTTCACTGTGAAAAGCGTGACCAGTTTCGTGAGCAAGAGTAGAAATATCATTCAAACTTCCTGTAAAGCTCATGAAAACTCTTGATTCGCCAATTCTAAAAGAGGTTTCACACCAGGCACCAGGTCTTTTTCCTGCTTTGGGTTCAGAATCAACCCATTTGTTCTTGAGTTCAAATCTTAAGAAGTCTTGAAGTTTCGGATAAGCGATACCGAATGCATTGTCAAGAACCTTAACTCCTTCTTCCCAAGTGAAATTATCTGCGTTTGGCAGATCGATAGGAGCTTCCCAATCGTAAAAAGCCAGTTTCTTCAAGCCTACGGCTTTTGCTTTGGCTTTGGCAATCTTTAATATAAAAGGTCTACATTCATCTAATGCTTCAAATATTGCATTTAAAGTTTTGCGAGAAATTCTTGCCTGCTCTAGAGCTACGTCTAAGAAATTCTTGTATCCGCGTTTATTAGCAAGAATCAAACGATTTCCAGCTAAACCATTGATGCAGGCTGCGCAAGAATCCGCAACAGAATCCCAGGCTTTATTGCCACAATCGAATGCCGCTTTTCTGATTTTTCTGTCTGCATTGCCCATTAATGAGCGGCATTGGGCTATTGGGGTATTAATAACCTTGCCATCAGGATAATGCATATCGAAATTCAATTTACCTGATATTGTGTTGTAGAGTCTGCCCCAAGAATGAAACCCGTCTACGCTTAAATCAGAAGCAAGAGCTTCCAAATCACTTGCCATAGTTCGTTTGCCAGTTTCCCTAAGTTCGGTTAAAAAGAATTTATTGGCTTTAAGCTTTGGTCTGGAAACGAAAGCATTGAAATCTTCAACTTTTGCATCTTTAAAAGCCATTTTCAAATACATTTCATTTTTTGCAACTTCTGCCTGATACAGATTTAATGTAGCTTCTTCTTTTGTATATTCGCCATTTGTTGCATCGGCAGAACAAAGACATTCAATATAGAGTCTGTAATGGCTCATTCCTGCAAAAAGCTCCTGAGCTTCAAGAAAAAGTTTTTCCCATTTCGCTTGATTCTTGGCATTTAAAGCTGGGGTAGTAGAAGCTTCTTTCTGAAATGAAGCAAAACCATTTTTCATATCTTTTTTGAATTTAATCATGTCAGGACCGTTAAACTTCTTGAAAACGGAAGTTAAATCCCATTTAACACCTTTACTCATCTTCAATTTCTTCCTTTTTCTTATGCTTTGAATAAAATATTGCTGTAACTCACTCTCTAACGGGAGCTTTGTTCTATGACTTGTAAACTTATATATTAATTTTATGAAATAGAAATATATAGTTTTTTTCTATACTTTTCAAGCTTTATTAGTAATTTTGAGGGGTGCTGAATTAAGGAAGATTATTTTACTGCTACTCGGCAGCGTTTCTTATAGCAGGCAATAACGAATTTTCTGACTACGTAAGCGTCTTCGTCATCGAAGATTTTAAGATTTTTTTGTTGCATTAACTTAACTAAAATTTTATTACTACTGTGCTTTATCTGTCTAAGCTATTTTCAATTGTCTGCAAAATCTCTAGTAGCATCTGTTTTTTATAGTCTGGAAGAGCTAAGAATTTTTTCTCGTTTTCGGTTAAATCTTCATCGCTATAATCTTCTAATAAGTCAATGATTCTAACATTAAGAGCTTTTGCTAAAGGTTTTAAATTTGAAATTCTAGGCTCTAAATCAGTTCTAAGCCATCTTGAAACGATAGTTTGAGATATTCCAGAAAGGTTTGCAACATCCATCTGGCTTAAGCCCTTTGCTTGCATTAATTCCTTTAATTTTTCACTGAATTTCATA
>ONIU01000242.1 GCA_900317935.1 uncultured bacterium | reverse complement strand
AAAAATCTTCTTGTTCTTTGTAGCTGTAATGCCTTCAGAAGCAGTAAGAAGTTCTTCATAAAGCTTTTCGCCTGGTCTGATACCGGTAAACTTAATTTCAATATCCTTGCCAACTTCAAGACCAGCAAGTCTGATAAGGTCTTCAGCCAAATCAAGAATCTTAACAGGTTCGCCCATATCAAGAATGAATACTTCGCCGCCTTTTCCGTAAGCACCTGCCTGAATAACAAGCTTGCTAGCTTCAGGAATAGTCATAAAGTAACGAATCATGTTGGGGTGGGTTATGGTAATTGGCCCGCCACGTTCAATCTGAGATTTGAACATAGGAATGACGCTACCGCGGCTTCCCAAAACATTACCAAATCTGACGGCAACAAATCTTGTTGAACTTCGTTTAGCGAAACACTTAACGATTTTTTCAGCCGTTCTTTTGCTGGCACCCATAACAGATGTCGGATTAACAGCCTTATCTGTAGATATCATGACGAAGCGTTCTACATGGTATTTATGAGCAGCTTCAGCAACATTATAAGTACCACAGACATTGTTTTTAACGGATTCTTCAGGATTCAATTCCATCATAGGAACATGCTTGTGAGCAGCAGCATGGAAAACTATATCAGGTCTGAAACCATTAAAAATGAAGTCGATTTTTTCTTTATCCTGTACATCCGTAATAATTGGAATTAAAACAGTGTTTCCAAGATTCGGGCTTCTCAACAATTCCTGATGAATCGTATAGATAGAGTTTTCACCGTGACCCAATAAAAGCAGTTTTTCCGGTTGGAATGGAAGAATCTGACGGCAGATTTCACTTCCGATACTTCCGCCAGCACCAGTTACCAATAAAGTTTTACCAGTAATATAGGCGGCAATTTCTGCTAAGTTAATTTCAGATGGAGCTCTGCGCAAAAGGTCTTCAATCGCAATATCTTTAAGCTGCAAGCTGACAAGTTTGCCCGCAATAAGATCCTGCAAACCGGGAAGAGTCTTGAATCTGATGTTAGTATTCTGACAAAGCTTTACTATTCTGCGCAATTCCTTACCAGAAGCAGATGGAATAGCAATAATGATTTCGTCAACTTCATAAGATTTACAGAGTTCATCAAGTTTTTCGGTTTTACCAACTACCTTTATTCCATGGATAATCTGGCCCTGCTTTTCATCAGCATCATCAAGAAAACCGACAACTTCTATAGGCAGATTCATATTGCGTTTAATTTCTCTGGCAATACTTTCACCGCCCTGACCAGCTCCAATAATCATTACACGCTTTGTCTTGCTGCTGTTTTTGCTGAACAGCAGATTTCTCAAAGGGCTAATTTCAATAACATTTATTATAGCTCTAGGAGCTATTCTTGAAGCCCCTATCAGCATAACAAGCTGCATCCAGTCTATAATTAAAACAGGCTTAACGGCAGCGAAATTAGTAACGTAAAAAGAAGCAAGAACTTTTATAGCTGAAAAGCCAGTTACTGCAACAAATATAGCAAAAGCATCCAATAGGGAAGTAAAACGAAGAGTTCTGTTGTATAAACCCAGCATCCAGAATACCAAAAGGCCAAAGGGAGTGATTGAAGGAATAAAAACCAAGAATTTATGAACCAATTCTGGTTCTAGGGTTCCAAATCTAACCCAAATTGCAGCCAACATAGAGAAGGTTATACAAATAATATCCACCAATAGAAAAAGAATCTTTTTAATAGGTGAGATATAGTGAAATATCTTTTTTTCCATGCTTTTTCCTATATTTTATATGATGCTATGTACACTGTTCTTGTTTTTATTTGCCATTTATTCTAAGGGTTCCGAATTTTAACATAGCTTTATAAATATGTCATCTTCTTTTTAAAAATCAAGAAATTTTTTTAGAGATAAGAGATGAGAGATGAGAGTTGAGAATTGAGAGATTAGAGTTGAGAGTTGAGAAGTAAAGTGATACAAGGCTAAAGCCTCTGTGGGACAGTTGCTGACGCAACTTGTGAGACGGCAGCTGACGCTGCCTGTGAGAATTGTTCTACAATTACCACAGTGAAACGTCCCACAACGAAGTGTCCCACTATCTGCACAAGAGCCGCAGGCTGTCTGCTTTTAAAATAGAGAGCGTATAGAGAGCTGAGAGTTGAGAATATGGTGATGGATGAGAAACAAAAAAACTCCCCAAAGCTATGCTTTGGGGAGTCATACACAATCTATTTAGTCAGTTACATTTATACTTGTGCTAGAAACAATGTTTCCAACTATTATTTTTATATTGAAGGTTTTGGTCGTTAATAAATTTGAACTGATCTTAGGCCATGAGAAGTTTATGTTATTGTCAGTCCAGGTTACATTAGCATCAGACATACTTATAACATTTGTTGAATTACTATTAGTATCTGTTATTTCAATACGTCCCGTCTGATATATAGCCTGTAAATCTTCTTTATTACCAAAATAATTACCGTATATTGTTACATTATCGCCTTCAGAAAGGTCTACAGACTTACTAATAGAATACATCATCGGCGCTTTTACTTCATAATTAAAATTACTTGGTAATTCATTGCCATTAATTCTCAATTTAATATTCTTAGAACCAACAGAATTAAAACTAGGCACTCTTATCTGAAAAGAGTTTTCTGTCCAACTTCCAGAAACAACACTAGCGTATGAATCACCAATATAGATATAGGTATTTGATTGAGTAGTACCAAAGCCTTGTCCTGAAACAGTCAAAAGCTTACCAATACTACCTTCTAATGGGGTTATATTTGTAATCTGTGAAGTTCTGAATTCAAAAGATGCCAGATTATTAATTATATTGCCAGAACCTGCTGACCTGATAAACAAAGTAGTATTTGCAGTAATACTATTAGCCATTTCGTTTACAGGTAAAGGCAATACAATTCTTGTATTGGTCCAGTTATAAATTTCTGTCTTTAAAATGGTTTTGTTAAAACCATTATAATTGTAAATAAGCAAATCTTGAGGTACAGTGCCAAAACCGCTTCCTTCAATAGTCATATAGTTCTGATCTGTATTGTAACCATAAACAGTTTTGGGTGACCAATCAGTTACAGATGAACTACTTAAATTTCCCCCACCAAAATTGTATCTTGAAGTTGCCGGGGATTCCTGCCCATTAGCAACTATAGAAAAGGTACCGTAAGGGAATCGTTCTCTTGTATCCTGATAAAGGATAACAGAAACCTGGTTCTCAGTCCATGTTCCTCCGTTAACAAAGCTGAGAGCTGTTCTTTGTGGATTGATACTGCTTTCATTGGTATAACCATTGTAGTAAACTCTACTGTTTTCGTTTCTAGAACCAAAATTAGTACCAGTCAACGTAACAGTGACATTCCCGTTAGAATCTACAGAGTTCGCGATACTACTGCTGTCACTCGGCGTAACATTGTAGATTACAGGAGTATTGTTGAGGGAACCACTTCCCGCTGA
>ONIU01000361.1 GCA_900317935.1 uncultured bacterium | reverse complement strand
TTTCACGCTGTTTAGCAAGTTCAAGATTGGCTCTAGTAACTGCGAGGTTGTCTTCCTGAATATTCTTTAAGGTCTTAGCTTTTAAAACATTCAGATAAGAAACAGCAGCTTTTTGAATAATATCAAGCATCAAACCACGTTCTTCATCTTTTTTAGCAGCTAAGAAGAATTTTTGAACGTCAATATTTGCTTTTGCGTCTTCACTAACAATCAAATATCTAAGATTTGTTCCCAAATGAGTTGCATGTTCAGCAGGAGTAAATATTGATTGAGCACGGTCATCATCTATTTCAACCTGTCTGAAATAGATATTTCCTCTTGGAACAAGTGCTGCTCTTGCTTTATCTATAGCATGTATATTTGCTTCTATTTCTAATCTTTTAGCAATTTTAGAAAGGTTCTTAACAAGAGCTGTTTCAATTGCCTGAGTAATAGAGATTTTTCTAGCAACCTGTTCTTCTTCGTTAACTATATCTGCAGTAGTCATAGCACTGAAGTTTGGATATATACCAACTTTGCGGCAGGTTTCCATGTTAATGGTAAGTCTCTGATTATGAGAAAAAGCTGTTGGGAAAGTAGATAAATCTTCTTTGTATAATACTCTGGAAAGATTATTTGCCAGGCGTCTAGAAAGTTTTTCTGTATCAATACCTGTAGCTATAGTGCATAAAACACCGCATTTCAAGGTTTCTTTGCCGAACATAGCCATAGTAGGTATCTTCATTTCGTTGATACGTGCAATCAGCATACACTGATGATCATCAGGCAAATCAGGCAATGGAGCAACATAAACTGCTTCAGCATCCTTTAAATTGTTTGCTATTTCACCAGCTTTAATATTTGATGGCAATATTTTTAAATCAACGCCCGCTTTCTGAGTTTGAATTTTTAAGCTGTCAGCCAATTGTGGAATACCTTTTAGCATATAAGGGCTTATCAAAAGATGTAACTTTTTAAAAGTTTTTATTTCCTGATATTTGTCGATATGCTGGCCAATATCAAGATTCATATCTATATAAGAAAGGTTCTTGCAGCCGGAAGTTCCATTTTTTTGTCTGATTTTTTGCATTGCTGCATTATAAATGTGAGCTGCTATAACAGGTTTTGGATAATTATCCATATTTGCAGCAATATGTGAAGCAACAGGGCCAATAGCAAGAATAGCGTCAACATTCTTGTTAATCATTAGCTGTGTCATTCCGGCTTTGATTATATTAACATCAAATTTACCGGCTACTCTGCCATCACTTGGGAAAATAACCTTATCGTTAGCAAGAAGAGTATTGGGTAATTCTTCTTCTATATCATGCACAAAATTCAATGTGTTATCTGATGGACCGTCAAAAACAATACCCACTCTCAAAGTTTTAGCAAAACTTAAATTGCTAATTCCTATCAAAAAGAACAAAATCGCTATAAATCTAATATTACGAGACACTAAATCTAATATTACGAGACACTTTCATATTCATCCCTTGGGAAAATAATTTGCCTAGATTCTATCATAACTAGAATAAAAGTCAAATTTTAGGGAAACTGACGATAGATAGCTATCGTTTTTTATGTTTAGCTTTCTTTTTCTGTTGGGACTTGGAAAGAGTTTTTTCTTTCCATTGTTCTTTATAATGAGTAATTTCTTTGATTATAGATAAACCGCTTTCCATCAGTTCTACTCTTTTTTTTACACTAAAGTCATTGTTATCTTCTCTATATATAAGCAGATACTCTCCATTTGCCTTATAAGAAAAGCCTCTTTTACTATATTTTTGAAAAGCATTTCTAACAATATCATTGTTAAAAAATTCGATCGCACTGTCAGGTTCAGAGCTATTTAGAATAAACTTATCCGAAAATGCCTTATCTTTTTCGATAATAATATTTGTTTCACTTGCTCCTTCTGACTTAAAATTATCCATGAATCCCACTTCCCTTATATAGAAATCAGGGAAAGAATAATATTTACATTTTATCTGACATAGAATAAACATGTTTCCAATAATATGTTCACCAGGATGGGAAGAAAACAAGGGTGCATCATATCTATATTCCCAGCTAAAATTTAAAATATCGACTTCAAAATCACCAAGATTCTTATACATTCCTACTGAATATTTTTGTTCATTTCCACAGTGAAAAATATCAAATTTATAACCTGTATTAAAATATAGCTCTTTAAGGGTCTTTGGCCCATATTTTTCATCTTTTTTTAACTGGTAAGATTGGTAGTTTTGAGAAATAGGCTTCGGACAGTCATTAAAAGCAAAACCATTTTCATCACAATATTTTATTATTTTGTTTTTTCGTTCTTTATCAAGATTGTATCCAGCTAATAGCGCTAATATAGTTATACCTGTAAATATTCCAGTTATTATCCATCCGTCCCAATCAATAGCCATATTAAACCTCACCATTTCAAATTAATTATAACATATAACTATTCAAACTCGAAGTTTAACTATTAGAACGAACAAAGCAAACACGAACTATTTCTTTTATTGATAAGGCTTTGTGCTTAAATCATATAATTTGCGTTTGCCCTGATACTACCGTATGTTTTTATTGTTAATT
>ONIU01000163.1 GCA_900317935.1 uncultured bacterium | reverse complement strand
TGTTTTCCTAAACAGCTTAATATATCATAATTATATTTTTGTATTATCTCTAATTCTTTTTCTATAAATTGTGGCATCATTAAATCATCGTCATGAAAAACAACAAAATATTTGGTCAAAGCTATTTTTAAGGCTGTATTACCATTTTCTGGTCCGCCAATATTTTTTTCATGTCTTAGATATATCAGGCGTTTGTCGTTAAAATTATTAACAATTTCTTGGGTATTATCTGTAGAAGCATTATCCAACACAACAAGACAAAAATCTTTGTAAGTTTGTTCTAAAATACTTTGTATAGTTAATTTTAAATAATCACATCTGTTATAGGTAACAACGAAAACTGTAAGTAAAGATTTATGTTCGTCAATATATTGTCTGTATCTTGAAAGGTTTTTCATATTTGTCCAATGTAATTTAATAATAATTCTTCTTTTTTTATAATATCGCAATAAGTATTTATTAACAATAATTTGTTCAAATAATTCTAATGCTATTAAATCCTGTAATATAGACTATATGCTTATTTATAAGAAATTAACCAATGAATAATCAAAATAAAATAATTCCAATACAAGATAAATTATTAAATCTAAAAAATAATACTTATTTTAAAAGCCAGTCTATAATATTAATAACTTCGATGCCTTCGTAATTGCCTAAAGTAAATCTGTCCAGAGTTAAGATAGTTTTTTTGTAATTATCTTTAATTTGCTTTAAAGGTTTCATTTCTCTATTAAATGTTGTTTGATCTAATAATGAGGCTGAAATCTGATAGTATTCAGTTATATCATTCTTTAGGGCTACAAAGTCTATTTTGCTTGTTCCTGATTTTCCAATATATACTTTATAGCCTCTTCTAACTAGTTCAAAGTAAACTATATTTTCGAGCAAGAAACCTAAATCTATTTCTTTTTTCTTTATTAGATGTCTTCTAAGACCTGTATCAATAATATAATATTTTGAATTTTGTTTTAATAATGCTTTGCCTTGTAAATCATATCTTTCTACTTTATAAAAGATATAAGCTTCCGTGAGAGAACTTATATAAGAATCTACAGTTGTATTCGAAGTTTTTCTACCTGAAGAAGTAAGATAATCAGTAATGCTTTTAATTGAAATAATATTACCAATAGAAGAAGCTAGATATTGAGATATTTTTTGCAATAACGATATATCGTTTACATTTCTGTCATTTCGGTTTGATTCAATTTTTCTTATTCTTCGTTCTTCTATATCCTTTATAATTACGGTATTGTATATTCCTTCAAGATAGTCGTCTAAATAGTTTAAATCTGAAAGAGAAGTGCTGTAAGGCAAGCCTCCATAACTTATATAGGAAGAAAATGCCTCATCAATGTTTTGAATTTTTTTTGCATCAATATATTCTTTAAAAGAAAAAGGAAGGATAGAAATTTCTATATATCTGCCTGATAATAGAGTAGCGAGTTCTCCTGATAATAAATAGGAATTTGAGCCAGTTATATAAATATCGAAATTGCCTTTAACATAAAGGCTGTCTATTGCTTTTTCATAGTTTATAACATTTTGTATTTCATCTAAGAATATATAATATCGTTTCTTAGTATTACAGCTTTTTATGATATATTTATATAGATTTTTATAATCTAATAGATCTTGGTTTTCTAATTCTTCAAAGTTTATAAACAATATACAACCAGGTTCAATTTTTTGTTCTATTAATAACTGTTGAAATTGCTTCAGAAGCGTAGATTTACCACAGCGTCTCATTCCCGTGATGACTTTTATTACATCTTTATCTTTCCAATTTAGTAATTTTTCAAGGTAACCTAATCTTTGTATCATAACTACTCCTTAATATGAGTATAATAAAAAAAATGGATTTTGTCATGATATTTCTCGAAATGGGGAAATACTTATAAAAATCTAAAAAGTTTCCCGAAATGGAGAAATATTTATAAAAAACTAAAACTTTTCTCAAAATGGGGAAATATTTATAAAAAATTAAAAAGTTTCCCGAAATGGGGAAACTTTTTATAATTCATTTAATTGTTGTTAAAAGTCTATACAGTGAGAACTTTTAGTAAGCTATCTTACCCAAATACTTACCACTTATCACCATTTACAATCTTTCGTTCTTCATCAGATAATTCTGAACATAGTCAGTAATAGCTTCTTCAAGAGTGTAAGTGGGTTTGTCATAACCTGCGGCTTTTAGTTTATCCATTTTTGCTTCAGTGAAATATTGATACTGATTGCGAATAGACATAGGCATTTCTATATATTCAATGTTGGGTTCTAAGCCCATAGCTTTAAAAGTGGCTTTAACAAGGTCATTCCAATTTCTGGCTTTGCCTGTTCCCATATTATAAATACCGTGAAGTTCATTGTTATCGACGAAATGCATAATCATCTGAACTATGTCTTTTACATAAACAAAATCTCTAAGCATTTCTCCGTCTTTATAGTCAGGATTATAGGACTTGAAAAGCTTTACTTTGCCAGTTTCTTTAATCTGTTCATAAGATTTAAGAATGAAACTTCTCATTGAACCTTTATGATATTCATTAGGTCCGAAAACATTGAAGAATTTGCAGGCTACGGCTTTGTCTAACAGACCTGTCTGGCGCATCCAATTATCAAACATCTGTTTTGAATAGCCATACATATTTAATGGAATAAGGCTTTCGCTGGCTATGTTATCATCATCGAAGCCTTTTTCACCATCGCCATATGTAGCGGCACTGCTGGCATATATGAATCTTACGTTGTTTTCGTCAGCATAGATTGCCAGAGATTTGCTGAATTCATAATTATTATGAACCAGATAGCTGCAGTCAGTCTGAGTTGTGCTGGAACAAGCTCCAAGATGAATTATTACATCAAAGCCACATTCATCAAATGCACCGTCTTCTATTTGTTCTATGAATTCTTCGCGTTCCATATAGTCTGTATATTTAAGTTTGCGAAGATTTTTCCATTTATCTGGGTTATCGCCTAAATGATCAACAACAAGAATGTCTGTGATTCCACGCTGATTTAAAGCCCAAACCATGGCTGAACCTATAAAACCTGCACCACCTGTAACTATAACTTTCATGTTTGTTCCTTTTTATGTTGTCTTTTTTATAAATTCACCTAATTCTTCTTTAAAAAGGAGGTGAAGAATAACGTTAATTTACTTAAACTTAAATTATAATGAAATTTTTCCAATGATTATAAGATTCTATGATTAGGTCACCCTCCCTTTAATTCCCTCCCTCAAGTGAGGGCTTTAGGACAATTCTAACTTAACTTAATTTCTTTCGCGATAAGTATCTTAGAATTTTTTTTAGGGGGGTGAGGGAAGTTCATCTGAACATTAGAACTGGCTGATTACCAACCATAAGCTGTTTTACAAAAGAGTTTACTATTGGGCGAATATCTGATGATTGTTCAGATAAAGCTCCTAATAATTCAGATAAAGGATTCTTTTCTTCAGCTTTCTTAACTAATGCAGCAGATTTGATTTCTAAGATTTTACAGATTTCGTCTATAATTTCTTCTCTATAACCAATTCCATCTATAAGACCAAGCTTCTGAGCTTTCTGAGCGGTGTAAACAGATCCATTGGCTGCTTTTATAACATCTTCTCTATTCATTTTTCTGTTTTCAGCAACTATATCAACAAATCGCTGATAGCTGGTTTCTACAAGTTCCAATAACATGGCTTTTTCTTCGTCTGTAGCTTGTCTGAATGGAGAGAGAACATCCTTCATAGGAGTTTTATCAGATTTTATTGTTACGGCTTTGATACCTAGCTTAGTTGCTAATTCTTCTACATTCATTGTTTGAAGAAGAACGCCAATACTTCCTATCATTGAAGTAGGAAGAGCATAAATCTTTTTGCAGCCACAAGCGGTATAATATGCACCTGAAGCACCCATTGCTCCAATATGAGCTATAACTGGCTTTTTTGTTTCTTCATAAAACTTTTTAAGCATATGATACAACAAGTCACTAGCAGTTACTTCACCACCAGGAGAATTGATTTCAAGGTAAACAGCTTTAACAGCATCTCGTTTAGCTGCTAATGAAAGGTCTTCTTTCATTGAATCTAAAATACTTTTCTTTTGTTTAAATGCAGTCATTGGGCTGTCATCATCGTCTTTTTCCTGAATTACACCATTAATTTTTAAATAAAGTATTTCTTCTTTAGCGTTAGTATCGCCTTCTACAAATTTAATTCTTGGTCCTTTGGGTTCGGAAGAACCTAATAAACCACTTAATAAACCTTGGGCTGAAAGGTTAATGGTTAACATACAGAAAGCTAATGTAATTAAAAGTTTTTTCATCCGTAACTCCTTAATTATTTATTGTATTCATATTTTTATTTCGTTGCGTTTATTTTCTAAGCAGCCTTCTTTCGCTGCTTTACAAAGCATACAATACTTGCACTTTTTATAAAATTCAACAGGCTGATTTGTCATAGCCATTGTTACCCATTCTGGTTCAGAGTTTAATTCCCTACTTAAAGAAATAAAATCACAGCACTCCTTGTTAAGCACTTTTTCTGCTATTACTGGAGTAAAAAAGCCTGTTGATAATATCACTTTTGCTTTTGTTTCATTCTTAAATATAATTGCATCATCTGCAAATGGAGCAGGGGAGATATTATTTCTCAAGAATGGATGCAGGCAGGCCGGATTGCCAAAAGAAATTCCCTCTGTAACATGGAATAAATCTACTCCTTGTTCTGATAGATCATTAGCAATTTCGATTGCATTATTTAACCCAGAACCGCCAGGAATTAAATCTCTTAAAGATATTTTTAAAGAAAACACGAGGTCTGGAGCAATTGATTTTATCTCTTGTATGATTTTTCGTAAGAGAAGAATGCCGTTATCGTATCCAAATGCATATTCATCTTTCCTTTTATTGGTAATGGGTGAAAGGAATTGATGAATTATCGTTCCTTCTGCCGCGTTAAGTTCTACTCCTGAAAAACCAACGTTCCAGATATGACTTGCAGCTTTTTTATATTCTTCAACTAATAAATCTATTTGAGCTGTTGTTAACTCTTGTATATGGGCTGAGATATTTTTATTTGTAATTTGAGAAGGACCGAAAACTTTGTGTTCTTTGCCGGGCACTGCATTTATTCCACCATGATATAATTGTATCATGGGCAGTATTTCCTGATTCCTAATTTTAATAACCAATTCAGAAATGGCTAAAAAATTAATTTCATCAGAAATTACACATTGATTTGGCCAAGCTTTTCCATTCTGAGAAATTGCAGAACTTTCTAGTATAAGAATACCAGGTTCACTTTTTATAAGGTTTTTGTAATAATTAAAATACTGAGGTGTTAAACTTCCGTCTTTTTCGCATAGAAAAGAAGGAGGAGGTGCTGCAACAACCTTATTTTTTATAGTTCTATCTTTTATCTTAGTTGGGAAAAGTAATTTTTCATACATAGTTTGCATATAATACAATTTTCATTATATAAGGTCAATATTGCAATTATTAAAAATCAACCTTCTTAAGCTATGGAAAATTTCTGTATAATGTTGTAAAATACTATTACAAAAATTTATATGGAGACAAACAAAATATGATTAAAACTGTTTTTGTCGCTACTTTATTAGCTTTGGCACCAATGGCTATGGCTCAGACCCCAGCTACAAATCTTCCTGCTGATGTACAACTTGAAAAAGCTACTAATCCAGTAATTAAGATTTCTACTGAACGT
>ONIU01000209.1 GCA_900317935.1 uncultured bacterium | reverse complement strand
TGAAAGTGAATTTATTAATTGTTCTCAGGCTGGTATTTTGTGCAATAGTTCTGTAAAGGATATTAACATAGCTAATTGTCTGGTTTCTGCATGTAATACTGGTATTTCAATTAATAATGGCAGTTGCACAGTAAATATTACAGACAATACTATTACTAACTGTTCATATGGTATTACCGCTTTAAATAATACTTACAATGCTATTGTTGGAAATAAGATAAAAACAAATCTTGCAACAGCGATAGAAGTTAGTGGCACTAATCCTGCTTCTTCAGTATTTAGAAATACTATTGGTTGGGGAACAGGCGGTGTTGGTATTATTTGCAAGGGTATGGATGAAATCCGCCGCAACACTATTCAGGCAAATCTTTGTATCCAGGTTATGGAAACAGCAAAAGCTGTTGTCAGAAGTAATCTGATGGTAGCTGACAAAGATAGAAATGGTATGGGGTTGCTTTTTTCCAGTTCTTTGATTAATTCCCCGAATCTGATTGTTCAGAATAATGGGGTTTGGAATCAGACTCTGGCTGGAAAGAAATATGGAAATTCCTTCGGTGATGCTGTTAACGTAACTGGTGATTTAAGCTTTACCTCAACTTCAGGGCCAGCTTTTCAGGGGGGTGATCCCTTCACTGGTTCTATTACAAATATGAATTTCAGTTATATTCCATCTTCTGGCAGCATTCTTAAACATGCTGGTTTTGAATCAAATGAAGATATGGGTGCAGAAGATGTTCCGAACTGAGAAACATATTTTAATTCCATGTATTTTACTGCTTGTATTGGTTCTAACGGCTCTTTTAACAGGCTGTGGCTCCAGGGATTCAAATACAGGTAGTTTTAGAAGCCGTTTAATAGATGAAAAAGGCGATGCAATTGTAAATGCAAAATGTTTTTCTCTTTTTGCAGAAGATGAAGTCGTTTATTCAGGCTTAGATGGTTCCTTTCGACTTTCAGAACTGCCTGCAGGACTTAATAATATTATCATACAGCATGATGAATATGCATTAGAACAGTATCAGGCGGAAGTAAAATCTGATCAGGAAACAGTTATAGATTTTATTAAATTGGATAAACTTGATGCCAGCAGTCGTATTTCTAAGATTAAAGTTGGTACAGTTTCTTCTACTACTGTTGAAATAACTTGGAAAACCTATAAAGATCTTTGCTGCAATATTCATTACGGAACTACTTCAGGCTATGGAAGTTATGTTTCTGAAGAACGTCCTTCTCAGACTCATTATTATCTTTTGACAGGCCTTAAGCCTGAAACAGTTTATCATTTCAAAGTCCAATATCTTGATGAATATGCTAACAGCTATTCTTCTTATGATTATTCATTCAGAACTACAAGCGGAGATGCTCCTAGCAAGCCTTTAACAGTTGCCTTAACTGATATGACTGAGTTGGGTGTTGTTAATGTAAAATGGACAGCACCTGTTCCGGCTTTATCTGTTGTTGGTTATAACGTTTATAGACAGGTAAAGGGTGGGGAATGGGTAAAAGTTAATGGAAATGTAATTACAGGCGGAGTAACCTCTTATAATGATATAGAAGCCCAAACCGGTGTTTTCTGCCGTTATGCTGTAACAGCAGTAAATAATCAGGGTGCAGAATCAGAAAAAATTATAGGCGATTTGACTTTTGTTCCTGGCGTTGTAAAGAACGATATTACGATTAAAAAATCAGATTCACCAGTAAAGCTTTTCGCAGACTTGATTATTCCTATGGGTGTAAATATGAAAGTCGAAGCAGGCAGTGAGTTTCAGATTAGTGAAAAAGATTCTTTTAAAGCCGGTTTTGATGAAAATAGAGTTGAAATACTTGTTCATGGCTCATTAACAGTTGACGGAACGTCAAATGAGCCAGTTGTTTTTAGTCCTCTTGATGGCTCTGGAAGAAGAGACCATTGGGCAGGTATTAATATTCTTTCGTCTATTACAGGTATTTCTTCTGTGAGAAATGCAAATATATTCGGATGCAGTGGCTATGCAGTGAGCATCAATTCAGAAAAAGCTTATGTTAGTGGTTTGACTATTAAACATTCTGTCAGCGGTGTCAGATTAGAAAATGTAAAAGAAAGAATAGATATTTCTGATTGTATCTTTGACGATATCGCTTCTGTAGCTGTTTCCATTAATAAATGTTTCCATGCAGTGCTAGTTGATTCGAAAATAACAAATACGGGCATTGGGGTAGAAAACTATACTGACAGCGCTTTCGATCAGACTTTTGTTCGCAGAACAGATATATATACCAATGATACTGGTATTAGAGGCGTATTTGGCAATAGTACTATTGTAAATACTTTGATTGTAAGTCCTAATGGCATTAATTATAAGAATATCCTGAAGCCAGACGGTGGCAACATTGTTGACCACTGCACTGTAGATGCAAATAATGCTTTAATTATTGATACAGGTAATTTGAATGTAAGAAATAACATTTTTGTTAACACTACTTCATCTGGAAATATAGGTATCACTTATAAAGATGATTTATATTATCCATCCTATAATTACAACGATATTTACGGCTTCTGGAAAGCTAGTCAAGGCTGTTTCGTCGGAACAGATTCAATAGAATTAGATCCTTGTTTTGTTGGAGGAAGTCCATTTAGTTATGAATTAAGTGAAACTTCTTTATTACGAATCAATGATGAGTTCAGGTTAGAACTAGGAAGATACGGAGATACCAGATTATGAAAAAGAAAGTATTTTGGGCTATAGTCAGGTATACATTGGTTTTGGCAATCTCTATGTTTGTTTTTATGACAGTTGGTTGCTCAACTGATGATGACCCCGTATTGCAAACCCAACGAGGTAGTATTTCAGGACTGGTTCTTGATTCCAATAATAAAGCAGTAAAAGGTGCCATAGTAACCTCAAATCGTTCTTTGTACAAAGCGGAAACTGACGAAATGGGCCGATATATGTTCACATCCCTTGATACCGGTCATCATTATCTGACTGTTGAACGAGACGGATATTTTCTCGGGTCTTCAACAGTAGAATTAGGTTATGGTCAGACTTTATATGATGTGAATATAATGGTTGAAGGAATGGAAAAGATGATTTCTGCAACTGTTGACGTAAAGGAAAAGACTAGCGTAGTTCTCAATATTAAGTGCTACGAAAAAATGAGTGTTTCTGTTTCCTATAGAGAAATGGCCAGAATGCCGAGCGTAACTGAGCCCACGACTGAAATGGCTTTGCAGCATAGAATTACTCTTAATAATCTTTATCCAGGTGCAGAATACTATTATACCGTTACTGGTAAAACTGCTGACGGTCGCACTTTTACAACAGAAAATACAAGTTTCAAGACTGTTTATTTATATGATGTAGATGGGGCTCCAGAAAGTCCTGAAAACTTTAAAATTACTCAATCTTTTAATGGACCCAATCTTTCTTGGGAATATAATGGTAAAGATCCGATTCAGGGTTTTAGAATCTACCGCAGCGAAAATGGCGGAAAAATGATTCTTTTACGTGATGAAAAAGATGTTTTTCCAAGTCAGACTTCTATTATAGATGATTGTGTTTTTGGCGGAAGATACTACACTTATAATGTTTATGCTGTAGATTTTGAAGGTAATCTTTCTGAAATACCTGCAAAAAAGAGTTTTGTTCCTACTGGTTCTATCAGTGAAAACCTGGTTTGGAAGAAGGAATGGAGCCCCATTGATATAGAAGGAGATATAAGAGTTCCGCCTTTATATACACTTACTATTGAACCTGGTACTTCTATAAGATTCTTGGCTGAAACAGATAATTCAACCGGTTTTAAAAAGAATATGTGCGAATTTATTGTTGAAGGAACTTTAATTGCTCGTGGTACAGAAAATGAACCAATTAAATTACTTTCGCAGTCTTCTGTTCCTTTAAAAGATGATTGGGATGGAATCAGGTTCTTGTCGACTGATGAAAAGAATAAAAGTGAAATCAGTAATGTAATTATTTCTGGTGCTGAAACTGGTTTGGAAATATATGGAAATAATGTAAATGTCAGCAATTACAAGGCAAGGTATTGTAAGACTGGCTTAGCTTTACTGACCGCCAGCGGAACTGTTATTTCAGGTATATCTGCTGAAGATTGCGAAAATGGAATCAGAGCAGAAAGCACTTTTAATTGCTCTATTTCTGATTTTGAAATTACAGGCTGTGAAAATGGAGTAATTCTAATTAATAATAGCGATTTTACTTTAAGCGATTTTGATGCTAGAAATTGCTTAACCGCCGGAGTGAGATCTAGTGACAAAACCAATACCATCATTAGAAATGCTGTTATTCAATC
>ONIU01000093.1 GCA_900317935.1 uncultured bacterium | reverse complement strand
TTGTGCTTGGCTGCAGCACCCACGGCAAAGGTGACGAAACCGTAATCAGATATGAATTCTGTACAGGAAAGTATTATACAACTGCAAGTGTTGAGGAAGCAGATAATATGTTTTATTATGCTGTTAATCAGTCAGAAATACAAGGTTCTGCAGTTTATGACACTAATAAAAACTCAATAAGTGGTTCTGCATTTAACAGTCCTATAAATATTTCTGATGACAATAACGGAAGCTGGGTTGCTGATGGTTTTTACAGAGATATTAATAAACGTTATGGAATCGGTACATACACCTTAAGATTCACAGTTAAATCCTTTGATTACTATAAAGAAAAACACATGAAATGGGAAGATTTTCCTAACTGGCAGAGAACCCCTATTTTTGATGTTTCCTCAGTAAATAATTCTGGACATCAGATTACAGTAACTCATTCAGGAATAACAAATAATCCTGCTTTATCGAATTATTCTGTTCGATACAGAGTTAAAGTGTATGTAAACAGAAACAGTTCTTCTACTTTATTTGGACAGAGTTCATCTTCAAGCAGTGCTGGAGTTATTTCATATAGTCTTCGTAAAGCTACCAGGAATTATGATTTAGTTCCAATCTTAGTCGCAGAATTACATCAAGGTGGACAAATAGAGAAAATTTTGTTTTATGAAGGGGAACACTTTTCATATAACCCCTGACTCTCCTCAATAAGATTGTCCGAAAACTTGAAATTTGCTATAAAATTTGAATTACTTATCTCAATTCTCAATTCTCAATTCTCAAAGAGGGTTCTTCTTCAGGAGATTTCCAATACCAGACGTAATGCAAATCATCTAGATACTTATAAATAGTTGAAAGTTTATCCTTCGAAGCAGCTATTTCATTACCGGCTTTAACAGGTACAAAATTAGCCTTTTTGATAAAAATTGCGGTACCTTCATTTACACATAATCTGACCATATGTTCAGAAAGCTTAATTGTAACTGTTGCATTTCTAAGTCTTATGTCTCCATAAGTTGTTTTAATAAGTAATGTGTCAGAAGCAACTCTTAGTCCAATAATTCCTTTTTTCAAAGCAAGTTCATCGGTTAAAGCCAATGGATTATCCAAAACACAAACTAATGAATTCTGTTTTAATCTTAATTCAAAATCATCTTTCTTTTGAACATATAATTGGCCGTCGTTATCTGTTTCAAATGAGCCTGATTCACATTTACAACTACCAGTTTTCACCAGAATTTTATATTCATCAAAACTATTTTTTGCGGCATAAACATATGAATTAATAAGAAGCAAATATATTAAAGCAATAACTATGAAAAACGACTTAGGATTCATAAAATTTTTCCCTAAAATAACTTTTTTATCTACAACGATCTTTATTTAGAAACAATTTCAAAAATCTTTATCTGTTTAGAATAAGTATCTGCCACAGCTATTTTCGCTGAAGAACTGATAGATATGGCAGAAGGAGAAAACTTATTAGAATCATTAAATAAAGCAGATATAGATTTTTTATCAATAGAAAACAGGTTCTTCCCTTCAGCAGAGAAACAATAAGCCCCACCCTGTTCCAAATCAGAAATCCAAAAATTCTTCCTGGAATCAACAAATAAACTTGTAGCTGATTTACAATCTGTTGGAACAGCAGATAAAAAATTACCCATTGTACCAAATTTCTTTAAAATGCCATCTTCTTCAAGAATATAAATAAATTCATTATCCGTAGAAATAGATGATATAGAATTGATTTTGGATTCTTTTGTAGAACCGAAACTACCTAGAAATGAGAAATTCTTATCAAAGCAGAGAACTCTATTCGAGCTGCCGTCACCAACCCAGATTTCTTCGCCTCTAATACAAATAGAAACCGGATTAGAAATCTTTAAACCGACTTTTGGGTCATTCATAATTGCGTTTAACCAATTGCCATTCTTGTTAAAAATATGAATGCAATTCTTTTGCCTGTCACCTACAAGAATATAATCCATAAAAACAGCCAAAGAAACTGGGATACCTAATTCATTTCTGGCTTTGCCCTTTTTACCAAAACAGGTGAGTTCGGTACCTTTTGGACTGTAGCATATAATCTGACAAATCTGACCATCTAACAACCACAAATTATTCTTATCATCGAAACAGATAGACTTAGGCCAGCATTTATTCTTATCGCCTAAAAATCTATAAGCATCATATGAAGCAATAAGCTTTAGACTTCCATTATATGATATTTGCTTAGCAGGCTCTACTGGTGTCTGTACTACTTCCTGTTCATCATCTTCAACTGCTGGAGCATCTGGATCTAATTCACTATAATCGTCATTTTCAACAGCCTGTGAATCAGGATCTAATGGTTGCGCTACAGCAGCAATTACTGTTTCCTGCTGCTTTTCGGTAGAAGTTTCAATACCAACAGCATCTTGAGATATTTGTGCTACATTACCTTCTTTAACGCTATTAGTAGCTATTTCATCTTTATTAGGCAAGTTTTCAGAAGAAAGAGTCTTCTGCATTACATTTTCTTTTTTTTCTTCAGAAAGAGAAACATCTATTTGTTTTTCTTCTGTTTTATTAGTAGGCAAAGAGCTGTTTAAATTATTATTTTCAGAAATATTATTAAGGGGATTATTCTTTAATTCAGGTTCAGAATCATCAATAATTCTTGCACCACCAATTAAAGAGAAAGAATTTGAAACTGAATTTTGAGTATTAGCAGGTTCAACATCTGCTTTTTTTATTTCTTTATCAGAAGTCTTAACTTCAGGCTGAACAGGCTTTTTATCATGAGTTTCAGAAGAAGTAGTTTTTATATCTGCAACAGACTCGTTAACAGTTAAATCATAGCTAATAGCTATATTATTAGGGGCTGATGTAGTAACAGAAACTTCATATATTCCTGTTGCGGGAATTGTGTATTTAGTAATTCCAGTTTTAGAATTTAATGAAATACTTTCATCTGATGAGAATTTTATAGAATTAACAAAAACTTCTTTACAGTCTTTTCCGTTACTTTTAACTGAAAAAGTGACATTAGTATTCTCATTCAAGAGAATATAATAAGACTGCATTTCTCCAGACTTTCTGTTTGCAGAAAAAACCCCATTATACTCAAATGCTGCAAAACAGGTTGCAGCATTCAAAGCTGCAAACAGAAAAGCTGAAAAGAAAAGTTTATTTCTCATTTTAACCAAAGGGAATCAGGATAATAATCTGATAATAATTTTAAAACCTTTTGTGCTTCATTATGAGCATTATGTCTAATATAAACGTCAGACAAACAAGCTAGAGCATGTTCTGGTTTCAAAACTCTAGGGTCAGAAGTTAAAGATTCATTAATCAAATCTATTCCAAGGTTTGGGAAAAGTTCTACACAATAAATGCCAGCAAGAAACTTTCTATTAGCAGGTTTAACTGGCATATACAACGGATAAAGGAAATCATCAATCAACTTGCGGCACTGAGGAGTTAATTCAGCTTTAATATGCGTATAAGTCTGATAAGCATTTTCACGTTTATCGGTTGCAATCAGATAGAGAATATCAGAAGGAATATCTTTCCATGATTTTATTTTTATACCTTCTGATAGTTTTCCCTTACCATCAACCATTTCTTTAACAGAAAGCATGAACAAGGCTCTGTTATTTGTAATTACTGGCATGTAACCATTATCATAAGGGAATAGGTTTTTTGCATTTCTTAAATTATAAAGCTTAGAATAAAAGTCATCTTGAAGAACAGTATGTTCTGTCATACCAGAAAGCAATCTTTCTAATTCTGCTTTATTTTTTAATTCGGGAACTGCATCAAGATAAGAAAGAACTTCATCAGCTTTTTTTAAATCTTTAAAGCTGTATTTATATGTATAACGCAGATCCATAACAGCTTTAAAATAATCATCAATAGAATATTTATTCTTATTCTGAATAACAGAATAGGCTTTTTTCATCTTTGCTAAATCTGAAACCTGAGATTTAACGATTCTTTTTAAGCCGCACCATTCACAGACTACAGCCATCTTATCTTCTGTAGCAGAAGAGCCATTTCTGGCACCTGTAACTAATTCTGACCAAGTATATCTTTCATAAGCCTTAGATTCGGCAGTTAAAAAGAAAACAGAAGAAAGAACCCCTAAAAGTAATGCTGATTTTTTTAAATTTAAGCTTTTCATAGTTACATTCCTATCTTTATTCTTTTCTAAAACCATTGCCTTCTGGTCTAGGCAATCTTTTTCCATGTCTTGGACCATTTGATTTTCCTTTTTCTGGAAAATCCCGACGATTGAAACGTTCTTTATTACCTTTGGCTCTACGAATAAAGCCATTAGATTGTTGATTTTCAGATTTTTCCTGCTTTTCTGGTTTTGTTCTAGTTTGGGATTCAGCATTCATCTTTGGTCTCAAAGTTTTTTGCTGAGAAGACTGCCTTTCAGAAGAATTATCATCTTCATCTAAGTTATCATTAACTGCAGCAGGTCTTTTAGGTTCTACAACCTTAAATTCAAAACCAGCAATAATCTTTTCAACAGCATCTAAAAATTCATCTCTACCAACTAAAGTCTTAGAGGAATAAACCATTGTATAGGTTCCTCTAATATCTTTAAGTATTTGAGAACGCATTTTTATATTTTGTTGATTGCTGAGTTTATCTGACTTAGTCAAAACAACAAAACCGTTAAGATGTTGTTCCTTCAACCAGTTATGCATCTGAATATCCAATGGTGATGGTTTATGACGAATATCTACAATCTGAACCACACCTTTGAGGTTAGAACAGAAATTAAAGAAATCGTCCATCATTGCCTGAATTTTATTTCTTGTGGCCTTAGAAGCCTTAGCGAAACCATAGCCTGGTAAATCAACCAGATAAAAAGCATCATTGATGCAATAAAAATTCATAGTCAATGTTTTACCAGGCATAGAACTGGTTCTTGCCAGTTCTTTACGACCTGTTAAACTATTGATCAAAGAAGATTTTCCAACATTACTTCTTCCAACCAAGGCAATAATAGGCAAATCATCTTTTGGCAAATCATCTTTGTTAGTTATACAGGCGCTAAATACAGCGGAAGTTATTCTACT
This sequence comes from uncultured bacterium, assembly GCA_900317935.1. GTDB lineage: Bacteria > Muiribacteriota > Ozemobacteria > Ozemobacterales > Ozemobacteraceae > RUG334. The sequence continues at coordinate 7,132 of ONIU01000093.1, read as the reverse complement.
TGTAATATTCATTTCTTTCTCGCTTTACTGCTTTTCTTTTTTGAATCAAAGCTAGCTTCAGTTCTTAAGCTGTTTGATTTAGGCTTTTTAAAGGAAAGAAGAGTAGTTTTCGGCTTTCCATTTAAAGCCAGCTTTAAAGCTTCATCAGCATATTCAATCTGAGTTATTTTCATAACTTTGCGAACTTGTTCCGGCAATTCTTCAAGTTCCTTCTCGTTATCAGCAGAAAGAATAATGTTGTTAATTCCCTGTCTGTGAGCAGCTAAGAGCTTTTCTTTTATTCCACCAACGGGAAGGACTTTACCTCTAAGAGTAATTTCACCAGTCATAGCGAAATCACTTCTGACAGGAACTTCATTCAAGGCAGAATATATAGCTGTAGTTATGGCAATACCAGCAGAAGGACCATCTTTTGGAACAGCACCTTCTGGGAAATGCAGATGCAAATCTATTGTATCGTAATCAATAGGTCTCATATGAACCTGTTTTGCGTGACTTCTTAAATAAGAAATAGCGGCCTGAGCAGATTCTTTCATGACATCACCAAGAGAACCGGTAAGAATTACTTTTCCACGGCCAGGCATAACAACAGCTTCGATAGGCAATGTTGTACCGCCTACTTCAGTCCAAGCTAATCCGTTAACCAAGCCAATTTCGTCATGATTTTCGACTTTATCAAGATGGAACTTAGGTATACCAAGATAGCGTTCAATGTCTTTAGCAGTAACAACAAGCCCTGGTTTTTCTACTTTCTTAGTCTTTTTGGCAGATTTTGCTGCTTTTGAAGACTTGGCTTTTGTTTTGCTTTCTTTAGGATTAATCATGCCCATAACAACATCTTTTGCTATCTTTCTGCATACAGAAGCCAATTCACGGTCAAGGTTACGTACACCGGCTTCTCTAGTATGTTTTCTGATAATTTCAATAATAGCAGACTCGTCTATTTTTATGTTTTCCTTAGCAATACCATTTGCTTCAAGCTGTTTTGGAACAAGGTATTTCATGGCTATATTAAGCTTTTCTTCTTCTGTATAGCCAGAAAGATAAACGATTTCAAGACGGTCTCTCAATGGACCAGGAATTGTATGAGGTACATTGGCTGTAGTAAGGAAAAGTACCTTAGACAAATCGAAAGGTGTTGAAATGTAATGGTCAGAGAAGTTTACATTTTGTTCAGGATCTAAAGCTTCGAGCAAAGCTGAACTTGGGTCACCTTTATAATCTGCTCCAAGTTTATCAATTTCATCTAACAAAATTACTGGATTCTTGGAACCGGCATCCTGCAAAGCCTGAATAATTCTACCAGGCATAGCTCCGATATAAGTTCTTCTATGGCCTCTGATTTCAGCTTCATCGCGAACTCCGCCCAAAGAAATTCTAGCAAATTTTCTATTCAAGGCCTTAGCAATAGAACGGCCAAGAGATGTTTTACCAACACCTGGAGGCCCAATCAAACAAAGAATAGGACCTTTGATAGATTTTTTAAGATGACAAACAGCAAGATATTCTAAGATTCTTTCTTTAACTTTTTCTAAGCCGTAATGGTCTTCATCAAGCATAGCCTGACACTTCTTTAAATCAATTCTATCTTTGGTTTCTTTAGACCAAGGCAAAGCAAGAAGAGCATCTAAATAATTTCTAGAAACCTGAGCTTCAGGAGACTGAGAAGGAGTGCGCATCAGCTTAGCAAGTTCTTTCTGAGCCTTTTCTCTGGCATCATCAGTCATTCCTGCTTTTATAATGGCTTCTTTGAGTTCTTCTGTTTCTTCTATACGATTTTCATCATCGCCAAGTTCTTTTTGGATGGCTTTCATCTGTTCACGAAGGTAATATTCCTTCTGAATCTGTTCCATCTGTTTACGAACCTGACCGCGAATTTTCTTTTCAACCATCATAATTTCTAATTCGCGATTGAGAATAGAAGCTATCTTATCTAGTCTTTCAGAAGGATCAAATGTTTCTAATGCATCCTGTTTTTCTTCTAACTTAATATTGAGATGAGCAGTGATGATATCAGCCAAACGGCCGGGTTCCTCAACATTAGTAGCAACCATGATTATTTCAAGAGGAATCTTTTTATTCAGTTTTACATACTGTTCGAATAAGGCGACAACATTTCGCATCAAAGCCTGAAGTTGAATAGACTTTTTATCTTCAATTTCAATAACTTCGCCTTCTACTTCAAAGAACTCATCTTCTTTTGTAAAGTTAGTTATATTGATTCTTTTAGTGCCTTCAACAAGTATTTTAAGAATACCATCAGGCATTTTTAAAAGTTGCAGAATTTCAGCAACAGTAGCAGTAGTGAAGAGTTCATCCTTTTTCGGATCATCAGTCTTAGCGTTCTTCTGGGCGCAAACAACGATTTTTCTGTTTTTAAGCATAGCTTCTTCTATTGCTCTAACAGATTTTTTACGGCCAACAAACAGAGGAACTACCATATATGGGAATACTACTATATCCCTAAGAGGCAAAACCGGATAAGTCTCAGTTATTTTTGTAACTGGAACATCAGCATTGTCATCAGCTTTGGCAGGAGTTTTATTATTATCTTCTGCAGCCATTGTAATTATCTCCTTTTTGAAAGTCTAAGCTTCCTAACCCTATTTTTGACAATTATAGGTTTACTAATCTATCACAACTTTACAAAAAAGGAAAGAAATCCTAAAATTTCCAATCGTAGCGAATTCCATAATTTTGATTATTTTCAGGCTGCTCAAACTCAATAGAGAAAATAAAGCCCTTAGGAAGTCTATATTCAAAAATATAACTTTCATCTCTATCATCAGACATATTGCCTTCATAGGCCATAAAAACTTTATCACTCAGATACTTACCTATTCTGACGTAAGATTGTGTTTTTCCTGTTTTCTTGTCAAAAGCAGAAGTAAGATAGAGTTCATCCAAATTTAAAGCCGAAGATAATTGGTTACCAATAAGAGCAGAAATATAGGAATTCTTTAAGCCTTCCAATACTTCATCTTCGAATAAATCTTTGGTATCACTGTTGGAAACAGCATTTAAATCTCTTCCAAGAGTAAGCATTGCAATGATATCGCCTTCAGACATAGGCGGAGTTGAATATACCTGAGGTTTAAAATTAGAAATATTTCCAGTTAAAGTTAAATAGATTTTTGTACTCTGAACCTGACCTTCAGATTTAACAAAAATATATGGATCCAAAGAATTATCTACACCACCAAATCTTATTTCACCATTTTGAATCTTAAACTGTCTCTGTTTAAAGAAAATTTTACCCTGAATAGTACTTATACCGCCCTCAACCTTAAAGTTTTCCAAGTCACCACTTACAGAACACTTCCCTTTCATTTCAGCATTCAAGAAAGCATTTTTAACCCAGAAATTACGCGGTATTTCCACATTAACTCGATATTTTAAAGAATTAAATATAGGTTCAGACTTAGAAGATTCAGGAATTAGATTCATATTTAATCCTAGTCTGCCTCTTGGAATATATATGTTACTAAAAATTACAGGATTATAAATATCACCTGTCAAATCAACTGCAGCGCTGGCATTAAATATTTCCAGAGACATAAAAGGCAAATCAAGTTTTTCTGTTCTTAAATGAACATCAAGAGCGCCCAGGGCATTTTTAAAATCAACTTTCCCGTAACCCTCTATTATTCCTTTTCCCATAGATGCTTTCAAAGTATTTACGGTAGTAATCTTATCATCAGTCGTCATATCAAATTCGACATTGGTAAAAGGCTTTTTCATACTGGTAAGCTGTATCTTTTTACCATTAAGATGCAAATCACCAATAATTTCTGGATTAGAAGGAGAACCAGTTATATTTAGTTCGCCCTTTATTAAACCTTCAGCTTCTTTAATGACTTTTGGCAAATATACACTTAAATCGCTTATAGGCCCATTTGGAATTGAAATTTTTAAATCCAGATTATTTGGCACAAAATTATCCAAGCTAATAGTCCCTTTTAAATCAAATGAATTATTCTTTAGCTTAACAAAGGTTTCTTCAATTTTTAATAACTTGCTATCCCCCTCAATTTTAGCTTGAACAAGAGGTATTTCTTTGCCTTCAATTATCAGATTGTTTATTTCAGCTTGTGAATTATATTTTATATCATCTGTTGAACCGTAAATCTTTCCATTTAAAGAAACGGCACCATCATAATTAATGTTTTTCAAACCAAAAAGATGCCCAAGAGCTTTAGCAGAAAAATTCTCTCCCTTAATATTTATACCAACGTTCTTTGCAGCAGATATCAAACCGCCAACAGATAAAATACCAAGTTTGTATTTTAGTTCAAAGGATTGTATATCTACGTTTCCGTTCTGACATTTAATATGAATTGGTTTATTTGTAACGATGACATCGTCGTCTTTCTTAATCTGAATATTATCAAAATTTAAGTCTACTAAATTAGGAGTTAATGAAGCTAAGTCTCCCTGGACAACACAATTACCATTTACAAGAATTGAACCATTTTCAAATAAAGTAAAGTCATGAGACTGAGGAATAAAAGAAAAATCAACTTTGTTTAAATCCAGTTTGAAATTATATGGTTGCCTTCCACCCCACTTCAAATCACCGCTGAGCTTTATACCAAGCTTATCAAACTCACCATTTTTTATTTCTAACTTTTCATTGTTTATGACTACTTCTCCGCCATAATTGCCTAATTCTCTTTCATCGGTCATGATATTTCGTCCAAAAACAATGAAATGACCGTTTCTGTTTTTATCATCCCAATCTATGTTACCCTGAAAATCCAGACTACCTGTTATACTAGGCAGAAAACTTTTTAAAAATTCCATTCTGTCAAATTTTAAGTTTTCGCCTTCAATTGAACCAGAAAATTTCTGAAGATTTTTAAACTGACCAGTAAGATTTACTTTACCGCCAAATGCTCTAATAAAGAGACTCTTTAAATCTGCCTGTTTACCTAAGGATTCGCCTTCCAAATAAACAGAATCTATTTCTTCACCAGCAATCAAAAGGTCTCTGCCATCGACCAAAACCTTAAAATAATTATTATCCTGTCGTCTGCTATAGTTGGCATACCCGCTAAAAACGCCGTCAAGTTCTTTAGATGAGATTTTCAAAGGAAGATATGGTCTCAATAGTTCCAAACAGAACTGTTGAAAATTTACTCCAGCATTAATAATTTTTCCATCAGCCAAATCTATCGTGATGTAACCATCAATAAAAGAACCGTCTATTGGCTTAACAACTATTGGAACAAGCCTAAGCACAGAATCTTTTATTCTTACTTCCGATTTTAAAGATTTAAGAGGCATATTCATTACAACAATATTATCGCCCCATAGAGTCCCTTTTACTTCAGGCTTCAATAAAGGCCCCTTTGCAGTAGCTTCAAGATTTGCACATCCAGAAGCAATCTCCTGAGTTAAGCCAAAATTTACGAGATTTGTATCTTTTACTTTTACCTTAGTATCAAGAGTAGAAGAGCTTATGAAACCTTCTACCCATATTTCGCCTCCGTCTTTCAGCATAGCGTGAGGATTAATCAATTTCCAGTCTGTGCCAGAACCAGAAATTAAAGCATCAATATGTTTTGAATTAAAAGTATAAAAGGAACCATTTTCTAAAGAAGCTTTAAAACTATAAATGCTTTTTAAAGGTTCAAGAAAGTCTATTTCAATGACAAACGGCCCACTACACATACCATCTAAAGGAACATCAACCATTGTACCTATCTGTTTCAAACCAATGTCTTTCAAGCTTCCTTCAACAACACCTTTATTCTTGTTCGGACCTGTTAACCAAATAGTAGAACTGGCTTTTAAATGCCCAAGATAGGTGTCAACAAATCCATCAGTTTTAATTGTTAAATCTTCGGAAAGATTCCAATCTAAGTCAGCTTTTTCAAGTTTTTTGTCAAGGAAATACCAATTACCAGCAAGTGCTTTGCCTGAACCTGAAAAGCTGGCGATATCACCTTTTACCTGTCCGGAAACACTTATACTGCCGGGTTTATAGCCGAAATCAGTCAGTCCAAAATTAGATAAATTAGTCTTAGTAAACTTAATCTGATTAAGATTGAAATCTGTTTCAAACTTTGATAACTGATTTTCGTCGCCAAGCCATTTACCTTTTATGTCAAGAGTTCCGCTGGCAAATTTCCCATTAAGAGAACACATCCAACTTTGAGAAGCTATTTTATTTAAATTAACAGAACCCTCGTATGTAAGCCCATTCCAACCAATTTTAGTATTTTTTATGCTAATATTACCCTGAAGTTCATTATTCAGAAGATTTACCCAATCCTTAGCAGGTTCATTTATTCGTTTTTCAATATTTCCGTTATAAGAAATATTTAAATCAAAGCTGCCGTCATCAATTCTAATATTCTTTTCTGATGCAAAAACACTCAAAGGAAGACAATCGGCTATACTATTATGCTTTATTTTAACATCAATGGTTGAACTGCCATTGTCTAAATTTGCTTTAAATACGAGATTAGAACTTATTCCAAAAGGCCCGTTAGGAATATCAAGGATGGCATCTACTATGCTTCCATCCTTTTTTATGATTACTGTATTACTTGATAAATCGAAGTTTCCCTTTTTTATGATTACTGTATTACTTGATAAATCGAAGTTTCCATAAAGAGTATTAATACTAAAACCATTTACTATAATTTCCTTAGCTGGAACAGAAGGCAGTTTAAATGCACCTGATGCTTCTTCTAATTGCGGTGCAAGCATATCATATTTTAAATCATTTATAACAATTTTATTAACAACAATTTTATCGTTTATCATCCCTATCACTTCAGTAGATGAAGCTAGTTCAACAGTTGTGGAACCTATAGATACAAAGGGAGGCTTATCTGCTACAGACAGAGAAAAACTACTTACACTTACTTTATTAGATGGAATATTTATAGAGAAATAATCATAGTCAAAATCAAGACCATAGTAGCTTTTCGTCAGTTGGGTTACTTTTTCTTTTAACTGTTTTGGTACAGAAAACTCATTAAATAATAGATAACCAATACCTATTATTGATGCAATCAAAAATATAAGAAATATAATACCAATTATTTTAAGCTTTTTTTTCAATGTTTTTTATATATAAAAAGCAATTATAATTGCAAGATTCATTTGCCAAATTGTGAAA
>ONIU01000257.1 GCA_900317935.1 uncultured bacterium | reverse complement strand
TTGTGTATATCTATCTAATGAAGATATAAAAGCCTTCGCCAAACATAATGTTGGTGTTGCTCATAATCCAGAATCAAATATGAAACTTTCTTCTGGATGCGCACCAGTTACAGCTATGCTTTCAGAAGGTGTAAATGTCGGTATAGGAACAGACGGCAATTCTTCCAATAACGACCTTGATATGTTCAGTGAAATCCGCTCAGCTTCATTCTTGGCTAAGATTCAGGCAAACAGTCCTGTAGCCTTGACAGCAAAAGAAGTAATATATATGGCTACCTTAGGCGGTGCAAAATCTGTTTTCTTAGACGACAAGATTGGCTCACTTGAATCAGGGAAACAAGCAGATTTAATTCTCGTAGATATTAATACTCTTCATAATATGCCAAGATTCAGACATAATCCAGACGGATTATATGGTCAGTTAGTTTATGCAGCTAAATCTACAGATGTTACTGATGTAATGTGCAATGGGAAATGGCTTATGAGAGACAGAAAGCTCCAAACCATTGACGAAAAGCCACTATTAGAGGAAGCCCAGAAAAAAGCTACTGAAATAGATTCTTTTGTATTAGAAATCAAGTCCCAGAAGAGTTAAAAGTCCTAAGGCAGTTTTGTTATCTAAGAATATCGGACAGTAGCTTACTCAGCCTTATTTAAGTGATACGCTTCGCTGTGAGACACTTCGTTGTGATACGGATTGCTGTCGCAATCTGTGAGAATTGTTAGAAGTGTTGGAAGGGTTATAAGTGTTGGAAGGGTTATAAGTGTTGTCCTAAAACTAATTTTTAAGTCCAAATTAGATTGTGCTATTTGCCTACACATTTGTCATAAAAAGTAGAGCGTATGGGCTTTAGCCCTGAAAGCTATACGTTTATGACAATGAGTAGGCTATACAAACAAATAAATACTAATTTTTCATCAAATTACGAGTATTAGCACAGTCTCCTATGTAGGGGCAGATTTTCTCTAGATGCGCCCCCAGAATACAAGCCTACTTATTCTTGAGGAACTTTTCCTTCATCTTCAAGAAGAACTTTGAGTTTTCTCTTCCGTCCTGATGATCGCTTTCAGGCATAGGGCCAGTCATCCTTGTGATTAAGCTATTAAGCTGAATATGATCTTCAGAAAGATTCCATTTATTATATAAATCTTTGACCTGTTCTGCAGACGCATTTAAATCATACATTCCTGCTTCCTGACGCTGTCTTTGTATTTCATATAAAGTTACTGCAGCAGCTACAGAAATATTAAGACTCTGAACAAAGCCTAGCATAGGTAAAAATATATTCTCATCAGCTATCTCAACTATATCATCAGAAACACCACGATGCTCATTTCCGAAAACAACAACCCAAGGCTTTGTCCAGTCTATTGTTCTGAAATCAACCGCCTTGCGAGCCATATGGGTAGCAGCGATTTTATAACCTTGAGATTTCAGTTTTAATAATTCTGGCTTTAAATCATCATATAAATTCAAATCAACCCATCTTTCGGCACCTCTTGAGATTTCAGGGTTAACTTTTTCGGTCATTTTAAAATCAGGTGTCCATATGATTCGGCCAAAGCCTGCCGCATCAGCAGAGCGAATTACAGCAGAAAGATTATGCTGGTCATGAATGTGGTCCAAGCCAATAACTATGTCTAATTGTCTTTGATGAATAACCTGAGAAATTTTGTATAATCGTCTTTCAGTTGGCATTTTTAATTTCCTTTTTATTAATAACGGCATTTGTCAGAACGTAGCCATTTATGATGTTCATACTACTGATATTAAGATTTATCCAGACTTTTGAAGAGTCAAATACGGGGTTTATATAGCTCATAATTGTTCCTATAAAGGCTCTAGGCTGCGGAATACCATTTATACTAAGCTTTGAACAACTAAAGTCTACTCTTTTTGAGGAAACCTGTTTAATAAAACCTTTCATCTTAAACTCGGCAACAAGTATGCCCAGTTTCACCCTACCCCTGCTTTGACACTGATTCGGAGTCAAAGTAATTTTAACATTTGAAAGAGCTTTTGCTTTTGGATAAAGATTTAAAACAGACAATAAATCCTTTTCAGAAACTTTGACAATAAGATCAATTTTAGAAGCAGCAGCAAATTTCAGTCTGCCCTTTTCCAAATAATCAAATTCAATTACAGAATCTGGAAATCCAAAAGTCATTCTTTCTATTTCCATATCGAAATAATGAACTTTATCGCAGATTACATCAAGCTTTTTGAACTTTAATACCCTTGTCGGACTTGCAATAGAGTTTTCATCTGCTTTTACCGGCAAATAAGCTTCTTCAATTCCGTCAAACTCTACTGTTAAAGAAGCTGGGAAAGGAGTGATACGCCTTATTTGAGCTATTTCAGCCAAATCATAATCAAGGCATTGAAATACCTGACAGGCTGCGAATTCATGAGAGGATGAAAAAGTTTTCATGAAAGCGTATTCCAGCTTTGGCTTCCAGTATAACTGCTTATTTTCTAAGCTATCTGAAGCAATATTCTGAGCATATATGAATGAGTTATTCAAAAATAACAATAGTATTAGAAATAATGCTTTAAATAAATGCTTGTAAATATTATTCATCAGACTTATCTCGTAAAAAAGTGAGATAAGTATATCAGTTATAGCAAAGGATTACCACTCTTTACTACAATTTTTCATAATTGGTAGAGTTGTTAGAATTGTTGCAATCGTTCGAATTGTTAATTTAATAGTAGAAAGCTTCGCTGTGGTACACTTCGTTGTGGGACAGCGACTGAAGTCGCTTGTGGTATATTGTTCCGGACAGTTGGACGTGAGACATCTCAATTTAGAGAGCAGAGATAAGATTATTCTCTCATTTTCAAAATGATTCTGAAACCAAAATCTTCACTTGTAAGATTTTCTTTAGCTTCATAACGCTTGGCAGATCGGCAGGAAGCAGCTTTTGACTTAAAACCGCCACCTCTGAGAATTCTGGTTTTAAATTCTTCAGTAGACGAAGAATCTACTGGATTGAAACACCATTCCCAAACATTACCAAGCATATCGTGAATACCCCATGCATTAGCTGTCTTTTTACCTACTGTTTGAGCTATTCCGCAAGCATTGGCATTATACCAGCCCAGTTTGTTCAGTTCACTATCTGAAGAATCTGCTTTAACAAGATTTTTGCCATTATTAAGTGAAGTAGAATAACCGGAACGGCAGGCATATTCCCATTGTTCTTCGGTCGGAAGCGCAAAAACTGTATTTGCAGGCCTCTT
>ONIU01000187.1 GCA_900317935.1 uncultured bacterium | reverse complement strand
AATGAAGCCTGCAAACTAGGACTCGTTAGTGTCAACTCTATAAAAGCAAAACCTACAAAAGAAATAGCTGTAGGTGATATTATTGATATAAAACTAGCTAAAAGAGAAATACAGATTAAGGTTTTGCAATTAGTTACAGGTAATTCTATAAAAAAGAGCATCAGAGATGAATACTTCACTATTTTAATAGACAAAGAAAGAAAACCAGCAGAAACAGAAAGTTTTTGGGAATCAGATAAAGATGAATAAACACTTTAGAAATAATAACAACTTCATAAAAGCCAAAAAGTCATTAGGTCAGAATTTTTGTATAGACGAAAGAATTCCAAATGAAATAATACAAGAATTAGCTCCAAGTAAAGATTTTTGCGTTTGGGAAATAGGCCCGGGCAAAGGAGCTTTAACAAAGCGTCTTATAGAAACCGGTGCAGATATTCATTTGTTTGAAATAGACCAAAGAATGGAAGAAATTCTTGAAGGACTCTGCGCAAAAGATCAAATAACCTGGGGTGATTTTTTGGAATTATCTCAAGATAAACTGCCAACCCCCACCAAACCTCTTCTAGTTTGCGGCAATTTGCCATATTACTGTGGGACCCCTATAATTAAACGATTCTTAGAAAAAGGCCCTACCCCAACCCGCCTAGTTTTTCTGCTTCAACATGAAGTTGCAGTAAAAGCCAGTGTTCCAGTAAATCACAAAGAATATTCTTATCTAAGCGTACACACTGCTCTTTTTGCTAAGGCAAGAGTTGGAAATAAATATGGACCTGCCTCTTTTGTTCCACAGCCAAAAATAGATAGTAGCATTTTAATATTAGAACCCATACAGATGTCTGATGAAGAACGTCAGAAGCGTATTGAAGCTTTAAAATTTATTTCAGCCTTGTTCAATCAGCGAAGAAAAATAGCGCTTTCCACTCTAAAAAGAACATTCCCAGAAACAGATTGGACAGAAAGATTCTCTAAGATAGGAATCGATGAAAAAGCCAGACCCGAAAACATCTCCCCAGAGCAGTTTTTGGAATTATTTGACAATCTGTAAGATTTTACTTTATTCATACTTTTTTAATATATCTAAAAATAAATAAGGGTCGGTTTTTGCAAAATTATCCATTATCACTTGTTTATTATTTTGATTCGCTCATTTATTACTACCCTGTTAATAATTTGATTTCACAGCCAAATAAAAGTATAAATTACCAACGAACATAAGAGTTTTATAGAATTAAGTTTTCAGTTAAGTTCTCGTTCAAATATTATTATAAATAAATTTTTGTTTTTTATCGTCAAAAAAAAGCTGCAAAGTTGAGAAAGCTATAAGCTTTAAGCTAAAAGTTCTAAACCAGACAAGAGCAAAAGAGATGAAAGATGAGAGATGAGAATTTTCTGGATTGCCACGCCATCTAAAGATGGCTCGCCATTACAGAACAAGCAGAGAGATTTTTATTAATAATTATTAAAAATCCTCCTGTCAGGGTAAAACCTGACATCCCCCTTTAAAAAAGAGGGCATTTTAGGTAAAAAAATACTATTGAGCAGTCACTAATTAGAATACAAATCAACTTGTTTGTAAGCATCTGAATGAGCCTTAACATTTTATTAAAACCTCAAAACTAAAAAAGTTATGCGGTTTAAAAATCTATAATTATTTTACAGAGTTATTTAAATTTATTTTTGTTTTTCTTTTTTATTATATATATCCACTAAATGTTACTTACAAATAAGGTTTTATTGCTTTAAAAAATCCTCTCACTTTATCTTTTTTATTTTGGTCAAATAAAAATCTATTAATGGAATTATTAATACGGTGTTTATCAGATTGAGAATGGACTATTTCTAATATTGAAGCTGTTAACCATTCATTTTCTAATATTTTAAATACAGTTTTATAGATTAACTCATCATTATATACTTTATTCGAATCGACATTATTTGTAGACAAATCTTGATTTCCTGTATTTTTGTCTATATTAGAATCTTCTCTTATAAAAACATAACGCCCATAATGATCCTTCGTTTTTTCAAAATCTTTTAGATTTTCTATAGCTTCTCTAGTTAAATAGAAAATATCTTTATTAACGTCTTTTATAATATAATTAGAACCAATATCGCTAATTACAGAAACATTAACATTCTTTTTCTTCCAATATAAGGATAAAGTTTCAAATCCTTTATAATTTGAAACTATATAATAATCATATTGTTTATCAGAATTTTCTTTTATTAGATAACCTAAATAAGAGGATAATTCGCAATATAAAGCACTTTTAGTTTCAATTTCAGCTTTTTGATCAATAGTTTTCGCATTTGTCTGAACAAAAAAATAATTCAATCTGACCGATGCAATATCTATCTCTTTTTTACAGAAAACACATATAACATCATCTTTAGATAAGCTTGAAATTCCAATAAGACCTTCTTTTTTTGTATATCATAATCTACTAGATAATATTTCATATAATACTCCTTCGTATGAATGTAATTGACGTTTAACTTACAGTTTTATTATCTTTTCAATCTTGCAATAATGCTTTTTATCGTTATCATAAGTAATACCAACTAACAGTATGTCACCTGAATATTTTTCAAGAGATTCAGAATATTTCTTTTCTTTTATTTGAGCAATAGCTGATTCAGCAGTATTGTTCTTTTTTAATTCAATAACGATCAAAGGCTTATTAACATGTTTATAGGGCAAAAAGACCATATCGGCAAAGCCTTTACCAGTTGGGAACTCACTTTTAACAGAATAATAATTAATTGCGGAATAATATGCTATAGAAACAACACTTCTAAGCGATTCTTCGTTATTATACTTGATGACAGCAGAAATTTTCTGATGGGTCTGTTCAATATACTTTGCTACAGTTTCTTCATCACAGTTCCATGTAGCTTGTAAGAGACTTTCAGAATTTTTTAAAGCATCGGTTACTTCCTGCCATTTACTTGTAACTATGCTGTGCTCAAATTCCTGTTTAATTTCTCGATTAGGAATAAATACTTCTTTATTTGCTTTGTCATAACCAAGATAACCTAAGTGAACAAGAAAAGTTAGAGCTTCATCCTTAGTTTCAAAATCAGAAGTATTATTTTGGAAGAAATTAACATTTATTTTGACTCTATTACCACCCATCAAATCAATAATGCTTTCACGCAACCCATCTAGATTCAGATTTATAGGTATTCTTAAAGTCTCAAAAGACGATGTGGCAACCCAATAGCTTTCCAGCTCACCATCCATAGACTTGACTACAGAACGAGGGTTGTAAAGATGTACATTGCCAGGCATCAAATAACCGTCATACCAAGCCTTGATTTCATCAAAATCTCGGTTGAATTTTTTACATAAAGTTTTAACTTCATCTTCTGTAAAACCAAAGTATTCAGCTAATGAACTGGGGATAACCATAGAATATTCGTCAAAATTATTCAAAGCCGACTGGGTATTGTATTTCTTAACAGGCAGTATACCCGTTATATATGCTAATTTTATATAAGGTCTGTCTTTAAACAAGACTCTGAGAAAATCAACATATTCTTCTTGTAGTTTAGAGTTTGTTGACTCTCTAAAAATGAAATCCCATTCATCAATCAACACAATAAACTTTTCATTGGTTTGTCTATAAATGTCGTTTAAAATAATCTGCAAAGGTTTATCTTCTCTTATTTTTAAACCTTGGAATTCCTCAACAAGATCTCTTTTTAATTCGCTTACCATAAAAGGTAATAATGCTTCAATCCCTTTTCCTAATTCTTGGAAATATGGAAGGTTCAGCCAGATTACATTATACTTATTAAGATGTTTTTCAAAATCAGGATTTTTAGCAATTTTTAAGTTGGAAAAAAGCTCTTTCGAGTCACAGCCTTTGCTGTAGTATGCTACTAATAAATTTACACCCATAGACTTACCAAAACGCCTAGGTCTACTAATACACATACAGTTTTGCTCTGTATCTAACAGATTATTAGTTATTTCAATCATTCCAGATTTATCAACATAAATCTTGGAATTTAAAGCCTTCTTAAAACCATCGTTATTCGGATTAACATATAAGCCCATCTTGCCCACCTCAATTTTAAGATTAGCATAATAAATCTTTTTAAGCAATAAACAGAAAGCAGCCAAGTAAAGCTTGGCGTGGTATGTGGTAGGTGGTGAGTGGTTTCTGATGGGTGGTGAGGTAAAAACCACAAACTATTCCATCATTAGTCTTTTGAATCAAACAAATCATCCAAAGTTATTTTTATAATTGAATTATTTCTAATAGTTTTAAAACCAGACTTAGAAATGAAACCATATTTAATAGCACTTAGACCAGAATTGTTAACTTGCTCTATTTCTTTATTTATAACTTTCGCAGAAATAGGTTCATTAGTAAACTTAGCTTCGTAAAACACATAGCCTTTTTGACTCCATGTCACTATATCAAACTCACCATTTGTCTTCTCAACAGGATTATCGAAGTAATACTTTCCTATTTTTTCAAATGGTTCTTCTAGTTTACCTTTTAAATTCTGCCTAATTAAGTATTCTCTGCATACTTTCTCAAATATTTTTGGGACATATTTCTTTTCAAAATCATCGTTAATATACTTTTCATAAAAATCATTTTCAGACATAATATTAAGCTGTGAAAGATGGTTGAAAATATACTTATAATAAAATAAAGAAAGATTATCGTTTATAAAGTATCCAGCCTTTTTCTTGTTATGTTCGTCATTTATAGGAGCTTCTTTTTTTACAATTTCCATTTTGATAAGTTTTTCGAGAATGTCTGCTAATGTTGGAGAACTTGAGACATGAGACTGAGAAAGAATATCTGAAAATTTTGTAAAACCTTTAGCGAGAACCTCAAATACTTCGTTAGCGTTTATCAATTTAGAAATTTCAGATTTTAGATTCATGGAAATAGCCATTTCAAGCCTTGAGCCTTT
>ONIU01000011.1 GCA_900317935.1 uncultured bacterium | reverse complement strand
TTAAAAGTTGCAGTTCCTGTAAGTCTTTCAAACATTTTCTATCTCCCTTGTTTTATTTTCTTCTATAAGAATCGGCAGTTTTCTGTTCATACTTTAATTATTTTTAGATATAAGATTTAAGATATAAGTTTGAAGTTTTAAGTTTGAAGATATAAGACACAAGATTCAAGCCCTGCACCCTTCTCCCTATACCCTAATCTCTCATTTTTCAATTCTCATTTCTCAATTATCTTTTACGCTATCGCTAAATGTAGTTTTCTGTGGCTAGGTCACCCTTCCGGTTCCTACGGAACCACCTCCCCTCAAGTGGAGGCTTTTAGGGCACATCCTCTACGCTCTGTCGCTCTATTGCTCTATCGCTCTTCCCTTCTCCCTTCTCCCTTCTCCCTACACCTCCTGCTCTTGGGTGGCAGTTCCTGTAAGTTTGCATCAATTTTTCTTTACTGATACGAGTATAAATTTGCGTAGTAGAAAGACTTGCGTGCCCCAGCATCTCCTGAACTGCTCTTATGTCTGCTCCGTTATTGAGCAGGTGTGTTGCGAAGCTGTGTCTGAATTGATGAGGAGTTATGTTCATCATCATCGCAAGACGCCGTGCATATTTATCTACTAATCTTGCAATGCTTCTAGTTGTTAGAGGAGTTCCTAAATGATTTAGAAAAATATGTTTTTCTTCACGCCATTCAGGTTTGGTAGAAAAACGATTGTTGATATATAAAGAGATTGCATTGCAGGATATGGGGGTAAGAGGTACAACTCTGTCTTTCCCGCCTTTCCCTTCTCTAACTGTTAAAAGCTGAGCTTCAAGATTTATGTCTTCGGAAGTAAGGTTAGATACTTCTGATACACGCAATCCGCTGCCGTATAATAGTTCTAGAATTGCTTTGTCACGCATGCCGAGAAGGTTTGATGTGTCTGGAGAATTGAGTAGCATGTTCACATCATCCTGGCTTAAAGCCTTTGGTAAAGGTCTTTGCACTTTAGGAGAATCCATTAAATCAACCGGATTTTTATTGGCTAGACCATGACGAATTGCATACTTAAATAATCCTCTTAATGCTGATTGCCCTCTTCTCATACTTGAAGAACATAAGCCACCTTTTCTTCTGCCAGCCCAAAAACCTCTTATTTGCGTTGGAGTTAAGGATTCTGCTTTGCTTATTTCAGTGATATTATTATTGCTCAGCCATTTTTCAAAGAAATTGAGGTCATTTTTATATCCTCTGATTGTTTGTAAAGAAAGATTGCGTTCTTTTTCCAAGGAAGCTAAATACTCTTCAATAAGCTCTTTAATAACCAAGATAGACTCCAATATTAATTCAGCAGATTAAGCACTTTTATAATAATTTTGATGGCACCTTTTATTAATATCATATTGTTTTTTGACGTACAAGACCCCAAAAAATATTTGTTATATTTTGTATTATATAAAGAATACTTATTATTTTTTTTACAAAGAATTTTGTATTTGGTATAATTCATGAAATTTGAAACAGCACTTTTGGAGTTTTTATGAAGAAAGTTGATTTTGATAAAAATACAGAAATAGTTACTCCTGACCTTGGAGAAATCAAGGTTGGCGTAAAAAAGGTTATACCTATAATTTGCATTGTGGGCGTTTTTATTTTCGTTTTGGCATCTTTATCTTCTTGTTATTATACTGTTGAACCTGAAGAAAAAGCTGTGGTTCTGAGATTAGGTAAGTATCAGGCAATAGAAGGTTCAGGACTTCATTTTAAAATTCCTTTTGGAATAGATACTATATTAAAAGTGAAAACGGAACGTATTTTTAAAGAAGAATTCGGTTTTAAAACCAGCAATTCTTCTTCCGGCAGAACAACTTATGATAATAGAAGCAGATTAGATGAATCTCTGATTCTTACTGGTGACTTGAATGTTAGTGAAATAGAATGGATTGTTCAATATAAGGTAGAAGACCCGGTTAAGTTTTTGTTTAGCATTAAAGACCCTGTATCTACTATTAGAGATATTTCTGAAGCAGTTACTAGAAAAATAATAGGAAATGCCAATGTTACAGATGTTCTTACCACTGAAAGAGCTAGTCTTGCTAATGCTATTCAGTTGGAAATGCAAAAAACTTTAAAAAAGCTTGATATTGGCGTAAAGATAGAAACATTTAAATTCCAGGATGTTAACCCGCCTCAGAAGGTTAAAGCTGCTTTCAACGCTGTTAACGAAGCAGAACAGCAAAAAGAAAGTATGATTCAGAATGCTAAGGAACAGTATAATAATCAGGTTCCAAAAGCTAGAGGGGAAGCTAAAAGTTCTATTCAAAAAGCTGAAGGTTATGCAATGGAAAGAGTTAATATAGCTCAGGGTGAGGCTAATCGTTTCCTCGCTCTTTTAAATGAGTATAAAAAATATCGAGAAGTTACAAGAACAAGAATGTATTTGGAAACAATGGAAAGAATTTATCCGAAAATGAAAGATATTATTATAGTAGATAGTGAAACTTCAAAGTCAGGAATTACTCCTTTATTGCCCTTAGAAAGTTTTGAAGGAGGTAGCAAATAATGAAATCCTGTTTATCTGTTGTTTTTATTTTTCTGCTTTTTGGTCTATTGATAGTTGCTAACGATTCATACTTTGTTGTATCTGAAGGGCAAAAAGCTATTGTTACTCGTTTTGGTGCTCCTTCAGGTGAAGTAAGAGAACCTGGATTGAATTTTAAAACACCTTTTATAGAAGAAGTTCACTATTTTGATACAAGAATATTAAAATGGGATGGAGCTCCAAATCAGATTTCAACAAAAGAAAAAAGATATATCTGGGTTGATTGCACTGCACGATGGAGAATTAAAGACCCGCTACTTTTTTACAAAAGTGTTGGAACAGTCAGCAGTGCTCAAAGTAAAATGGATGATATTATAGATTCTGTTGTTCGTGATACAATTTCTTCAAATTATTTGGTGGACCTGGTTAGAAGCAGTGACTATAAAAAAGATCCTAATATGGATTCTGGGGAAGAAGCTGTATTGAGTGGGCAGAGAAAAACTAGAGGCGAAATTATTGCTGAAATGCTTGAAAATTCAAAAAACAGCGTTTTAACCTACGGTATAGAATTGCTTGATATTCAGATTAAGAGAATAAATTACACCGATAAGGTTCTTGAAACAATTTATGACCGAATGATTTCTGAAAGAAATAAAGTTGCTGCTCAATACCGTTCTGAAGGTGAAGGACAGAAAGCAGAAATCTTAGGCGAAATGGAAAAAGAACTTAGAAAAATCAATTCAGAAGCTAGAATGAAATCTGCTGAAATTATAGGTAAAGCTGATGCAGAAGCAGCTCGTATTTATTCCGAAGCTTACAGCAAAGACCCGGAATTTTATGCATTCTACAGGTCTTTGGAAAGCTTGGAAAAAACTGCAATTAATCGCAATTCTAAATTGGTAATTTCAACAGATTCCGATTTATATAAGTATTTAAAGAATGCTAAGCATTAAATAGAAAAAAAGAGAACAGAAATAACAGTCTGATTCTGTTCTCTTCTTTTGTTTATTAAAGAAGCAAGTTAGTTCGTTTAGGGAGATAATAAAATGGCAGCTGTCAGGAAAAAAATGCATTTTCCATTAAAAGTGGCTTTGCCAATGGTTTGGAATTATATTAAAAACAAATTAAAAGAACAAATCAAAGCTGTTTCTTTTATTATTATTTATCTTGTCGCTTTTAAATTAATTGTATTGCAGTCCCCGCCAGAAAATGCGGTTATGGTTGCTTTTGGCGTTGGCATGGTTGTTGTGGGGCTTGCAATGTTTTTAGAAGGTCTGTTCCTTGGTTTGATGCCTTTAGGTGACAGAGTAGGGGTTCAGCTTCCTCAAAAAACAAATATTATTGTAATAATGCTGTTTGGTCTTTTGCTTGGTTTTGGTGCAACCTTAGCAGAACCTTCAATTTCAACATTAAGATTAGCTGGCGAGGGAGTAACTCCTTGGGCTACACCTCTTTTATACCGGTTTTTGGAATTAGAAACCAATCTTTTGGTTTGGTCGGTAGGTGCTGGAGTTGGGGTAGCCGTTGCCTGTGGTATGGCTCGTTTTTATTTCGGAATAGGTCTAAAGCCTTTTATTTATTTCCTTGTGCCTCTGCTTCTTATTATTTCCTGCTATTTTAGTTTTGATGATAATTTGAAATATATAATCAACCTGGCTTGGGATACAGGTGGTGTTACTACTGGACCTGTTACTGTTCCTTTGGTATTGGCAATGGGTATTGGTATCAGCAAAGCCAGTAAAAAGAAAAACAGTTCTGCCGCATCAGGGCTAGGGGTTGTTACTCTGGCTTCTTTGTTCCCAATATTAGGAGTATTTGCAGCTGCTTTATATTTGAATACTTCTACTCCAAAACCAATGAGTGAAATAGAATTCTTTTCTGCTGCTTATAGACCAAATGCCGTAAAAATGCTGGGAAGTGAAGAAGCAGTTAGAATACTTGCTTTTCAGCGTGGTTCTTCTGCTGCAAGAATTTCATATTTTGGCAATCAGGAAGAATATAAAAAAGCTATTTTATCTTTGGTTGACAACCGAGAGCAATCAAAGAAACTGTTGGGGAATCTTTCTTTAAGTGATTGGCTTAGCCGTAAAGCAAATGAAGAAGAAAAGAAGCTCCTTTCTGAAAGATTTGCTGAAAAGATAGAAGAATTAAACTCAGAGAAAAAAGAAATTCAATCAAAAAAGGATGTTCAAAACCACATAGAGAATAATTCTTTAAATAAGGCCTTAGGCAAGGTAGAATTTCTTCCTATTTTTAAAAATGAAATAAGACAATCTATTTTTGCTGTTGTTCCTTTGGTTTTGCTACTTTTAATGGTTTTGGTTTTCCTTTTAAAAGATAAATTGAAAAGAGCAGATGAATCTATATTGGGAATTGTTCTTTCTTTGATTGGTATGGCTGTTCTTACAACTGGAATTCAATTGGGTCTGTCTTCGTTAGGAGATCAGATTGGAAGAACTTTACCAATGGTTTATAAAACTGAGGCTCAGGAAGCTGGACGTTTTGTTTTTAAGAATTTTAATAAAGATGCCATGGTATCTGCATATAATCAGAGAGGGCAGTTAGATAAATATTTTTATGTTGTTGATGATTCAAATAACATAAAAGCGGTTCCCTTTGATGAAAGCCGTTACGATAGTAAGACAGGCAACTATGAATATGTTAAAACAAAAGAAGTTCTTTGGACTGCACAGTTGTCGCTACTAGGTATAACTTTGGTTGGCTTGTTCGCATTTGGTATGGGATTCGGTTCAACAATGGCAGAACCTGCTTTGAATGCACTTGGTATTACTATTGAAGAAATGACTGTAGGAACAGTAAAACGTTCGAAAGTAGTCTTAACTGTTTCTATTGGTGTCGGAACTGGACTACTTGTCGGTGTCTGTCGATTGATATTGGATATTCCTGCTTGTTGGCTCTTGGTTCCTGGTTATGTAGCTCTTTTGATTCTAACTTATTATAGTGATGAAGAATTTACGGGATTGTCCTGGGATTCAGGTGGAGTTACTACAGGACCTATTACTGTTCCATTAGTTCTGGCAATGGGGTTAGGAATTGGCGGCGGTCTTAATGTCGTAGACGGTTTTGGAATTGTATCTATGGCTTCATTATTCCCTATTCTAACAATGCTGGTATTTGGAATAAGAGTGAGAAGACGCCAGAATAGACATTTGAATTCTAATGAGGAGGCTAAGAATGAAAAATAGGGAATTTACTGAAGTTACCCGAATAACCTTAGTTATCCATCATGGTTTGTGCCTGGAAGCCTTAGAGGTTTTAAAGAAAATAGGCGTAAATACTGTTATGCTGGAATCGGCTAGAACAGCAAGAATTAGAATTAAAACAACTTTGCTTGATTTTCTTGGCTTTTCTGATCCGATAGAAGATTCACCTACTGATATTATTAGAATAATTGTTCATCCTGATGACGCAGAAAAAACAGTTGCTTATCTTATTGAAAAACTTGATCTTAGAATAGCTGGCAGAGGGGCTGTTTATGCTCAGAATCTTCAGGAATTAAGTATCAGAGAAATAGCTCCGGTTCATATTGAAAAGTTTAATAAAGTTACTTTACTTCACGATTTGACTCTTATAACCGGAATTCAGTCTCAGTCTGGCAGCGGTGAAAGTATTTCAAAAGTTGCACTTAGGCTTGGCGCTGGGGTTCCTATAGTTAGTCTTGGAAAAGGAACAGGTATCAGAGATCGGCTTGGATTGCTAAGAATAACTATTTCTCCAGAAAAAGAACTGACTTATTTGCTAGTTCCGTCTTTTGACGCAAATGGGCTTCAGAATCTGCTTATTGAAAAAGGAAAACTCAATAGACCTGGAGGTGGTTTTATGTATCAGACTCCTATCAGGTTCGGTTCTGTAGACCCTTTGGTTCGAGTAGGTTATCAGGCTCATGCTGCAAGTTTAGAACAGATTATTGCTGCTATTGATGATATCAAAAAAGATACATCCTGGCGAAAGCGTATTTTTGAAAATGGCGGTAATAGTTTACCACCTAAGACTAGTTATACTCATCGGGAAATATGCTTCGTATGCCCGTTTGAACATAGTGATGATTATATTCATGCTGCTATGGACTGCGGTGCGGCTGGCGCAACGATGACTTCAATGAGAAGCCTTAATCTCAGCGATGAAAATTCAGATGAAATAACAAATTACGAAAATGCTATTATCTGCGTGAAAAAAGAAGATGAAGCTAAAGTTATAGAAGCTATTTCTAAAATATCTGAAGAAAAAGGCGAAACAGATTGGTTTGTTCAAACTATTCCAGCCTCATCTATTTATGCTACTTATAAAAAGAAATAATCAGGAGTTTCAGCTTGCCGGAAGGAAAACCTTTTATAAAATGTGGACAACTCTTTGATTGTCAGAATCCTTTTGATGACAATCCTGATAAATCAGTTCTTTTTTCTGAGGCATTGAATGAATCTCTGCGTTGGCATCTTACTCATTGTGATGATTATAGAGCCTTTATGGCTGAAAATGGATTTATTGGCGATAATAGCTTGTATTTGCCAGAACAGATACCTCCTATTTTAGTCGATGTGTTAAATAATTATAAGCTGACTTCTGTGCCTGATAAACAAATCAAATATACAGTTCTAACAGAGAATAATTCTGATGTAAGCGATAGAAAACTAATTCTTGATGCTCGTTCATACAAGCGTTTATTAAAAATTTATGAAAGTATTTTTAATTATTTTGGCTTTGTTGAACATAAACAGAAAGTGAATTACCTTTGTTTAACATATGATTCAAAATATGAAAATGATTTAAATGGAAATTTTTATTATGATATTTTGACTTCATTAACTGCTCACAGAAGCGTTTACTATGGAATAAGATTTAATAAAAACAAAATCGAGTTTAAATTTGATTTAGAAGCGGTTTCAAAAAAAATAATTGATTTTTCCACTCATCCGGAACCTGTTAGAATAATTGGTTCTTATTTCTATTTAAACAAAATCTGCGATTGGTTTGAAAATAATAAAATTGAATTAAAACTAAATAGAAAATCTTGCATTTTCATATTTAATGAGCCTGAGTTTATTATTTCAAATAATAGCTTTAAAAAAAGAATAGAAAACATATTTGGTATTAACGTGGAAAATATAAGAAATATTCTGATTTTCCCTAATCAGGGTATTCCGTATATTGAATGTAAGAACGGAAACTATCATTTACCAATTTATTCCAAAGCTTATGCTCTTGAGCCAGAAACCCTTTTGCCTGTATCTGATGGTGATAAAGGACTGCTTTGTCTTGTAACTCCGTATTTAACAGGATATCCTGCCAATTCCATTCTAACAGATTATAAAACTATTATTGGTAATTGTGATTGCGATTGCGGAATAAAGAGTAGAACTTTTAAATTACTAAATTCGGGTATTTAAATGAATAAAGAATGCAAACAAAAAATAGTTGTTTTTGGTCATGAATATAATTATGACTATATTTGCTCTGATTTTGCCGAAGATATTCTTCAGGAGGCCTATGAAAAAGTCAAAACATATTCTGAACCCGATATAGACTATTTGTTGAGTATTTTGCAAAATATTTCTAAGGCTTGGTCTGATCCTGAATACCATTTAAGGAAAAAGGCAAAAGAATTGCTGCTTCAAAAAACTTCATTTAGTTCTGATATGATTGAAAAGAGTTTGGATTATATTAGTTCTAGATGTGCTGTAGATATTTTATATGAAAAGATTCTTTTGGAACTGGGAAGTATAGATTGTCTTAGAAGTGAAAATATAATCACTAATGAAAAAGATGATGAAGATACTGAAGATAGCAATAATTCATGCAATTATTTAAAAGTCAAACCTAAGGGAATAGTTCTTCATATTTATTCTGGAAATAAACTGTATTTAGATGTTTTTGGAAGTTGGATAGCAGGTATAATTACAAAAAATATTAATATTTTAAAAATAGATTTAGAAATATTGCCATTGTTTTTATTCTTTTTAGAAAGTATTAAAGAGTTTGATCCTGCTGGTGTTATTTGGACAAATCAAGCTTTGCTATCTTGGAATGATAATGATGATAAAATAAATGAAATTTTTTATAATTATGATCTGACAATACTATTTCAGGGTAATAAAAAGCTTTTGGATTATTATAAATCAACATTTAGGCTAGGGACTAAATTAATTGATAATAGCTTAAAATACTCTTTTTCTATTATAGAAGGAAAAAATCTAAAACCTGACGTTCCGTCATATATTGTAAATGGTTTGGCTATGGATATTTGTCAATGGAATCAGAAATCTCCTTATTCTCCACATGTTGTTTATATAATAGATAAAGATTTAAAAACTTCTCATCAGCTTATTGAAGCTCTATTTGATGAAATGATAACTGTTTGTGAAGAATATCCTTGTGGAAATCTAAGTTTTGATGAAAAAGTAGAAATTAGAAAAATAAGAGAAACCGCTAGAATGATGCAGGTAAAAGGCGAAGGGAGATTAGTTTGTCCTGAAGATTTTTCTTTTACTTTAATATTGGACTATAATTCAAATTTCAAACTATCCTGCTTAAACAGAACTCTATATATAAAAAGAGTTAGTAATCTGGATAGTCTGATGGAATTGCTGGTTCCATTAACAGGAAATATTTGCTCTGTATCTTTATTCCTTTCTGATGAAATGAAAAATCTTTGTGTGGAAGAATTGTTGAAGTTGGGAGTAAAGCATTTTTCGCCTATAGGGAAAGCAGATGTTGCATTAAATGTGATTCCTAGAAATGGATTGTTTTTAATTAGAGAATTATCAGATTTTATATACTTTGATGATGACTCTAATTATTGATTAATTTTATTTTTTGACTTCTGGAAAGCTTTTTAATGGCTATTTCTCTCTTTGATGCAGAGCTTTTGTCAGAAGCACTTTCATAATATCTTAAAGTGACAGGGCGTCTGGCTCTAGTATATTTGGCGCCTTTCCCCTCATTATGAGTTTTTATTCTATTCTCTAAATTGTTTGTGATGCCGGTATAAAGAGAATTGTCGCAGCATTCAATTATATAAACAAACCATTGTTTTTTTTCGTGATTCCTTATGAAAGGTTCTGTTACAGAGATAATCATGCTTATCGGCCGGAAATAAAGTTGTAATATCCCAAAGGTTCTTTTACATTTTTTACCTTAGTAGATTTCTTTTCGGAAAACTGCCAATTTTTATTTGATTTTGTGGCAATTTCTTTTACATATTCTGTAACTAGTATTTCATTGGGTTCTGCTAAACCTTGAAGTCTAGCGGTGATATTTACTCCAGAACTGAAAGCAGTAAGGTCATTATTCGGGCCAATGAGACCTACAATGCAGTGACAATAATTAATTCCTATAGAAACACCGAATTTATTATAATCTGGATGATTTTTTATATCAGCATTCTGAGGTGATTCTAGAAAACTCTTAGTAAAAGCAACTATCTGTTGAGAAGCTTGAAGCATATGTTTTACGATTTCTTCTTTGCTTGAATTATAGAAGGGTGGGCCGAATAAAATCATTACGCAATCGCCGATGATTTTGTCTAAGGTTGCACCTAGTGGAAATACTCTGGAGACTACTCCTCTAGCCCATCTATTGATAAAGTTAGTTATTCTTTCAGGGGTTTTTAATATTTGCTCACTCATTTCGGTAAAACCAGCTAGATCAGCAAATATTATGCCTATCTCTTCTTCTCTTGCTTTAAGGTAGCGATCTTCATAATTCGGAGTGGTAATAAGTGTTGTAATTACTTGATTCGAAAAATATTTTCTTAGAATATTTTTTTCTCTATTTAAATCAACTAATCTTTGTCTCAATTCTTCAGAGAAAATCTGGAGCAATTCTTTGGCTAAGGTGTTAAGCTTTTGATTATTTTTTGTTTCTATGCAGATAAAACCAATCGGCTCTTCTTCATAAAAACTTTTAGCTAAGTATGATAGAGCTATTGAACCCATACCTAAGCTTTTTTGTAATTCAACAGGAGTTAAAGCTAAAAAGTCTTTTTTGGAACGTATTAAATTTTCCAGTGAATCAAATGGCTTTTCATTATTATCGTAAATGCGTTTGCTGCCTTCGTAGAGAACGTATTTTATGTTCTTACTATCAGCAATAATATCTTTATCAATATATACTATAAGCATTTTTTTAAATTTAATGCTATGATGGAGAAGTTTTGATGTTCTGTCTAATGAATTGCTTATATCTATTTCAGCTAAAGCATCTTGCAATCCCATAATCAGACTGTGTTTTATAGAGGAACTCTGAATATTGTAGATAAATGTGTCTATAAGTTCGCTTATAGTAATTATTGTTTCTTTATAGTATTCTTCAGATTCTATTAAATCTGATTCTTTAAAACCAATAGCTACTGTTCCAATGATGTGACCGTCTACATCTATTGAAAGCGCAAACCAGCTAATATCGGGTGATTTAATATTTACTATTTCATTAACTTTCTTCAGTTTCGGGTCTCTTAGTTTTATATTTTTATTGCAATTCCCATAAACATAAACAGTGTTGATTAGTTTCTCGTCTTTTGTTTCAACATAGAAAGCAGAAATGTTTATAATATTTTTTAAAAATTCAAATAACTCACTTAAAGAAGCATTTAAATCCTTTTGGCTAAATTGAAAACCTTCTAACAGATTGTCTAATTTCTGATGGAGATCCCATATATTTTGAAGCTGATTTAAGTTTAAAGCCATAGCATTTTACTTCCTACTTTTTATTGAATGCGAACTTAAAGATTTTCCATAATACGAATATTGCTATCGCTAACCATATTAATCCTATTATATAACTGCCTGCAGGCACCATAAATGAAGGGAAAATCCTTTTGGATATCTGATAAGCATCGGATATTGGAACAGTTCTATCCAGCAAGTCGTCTTTTATGTCGAAAACTACATAAAAACATGAGACTAAGCTGACAAATTTCAGAAACATAGAACAGTATTTCTCTTTTAGATTGGCTGAAATATATAATAATGCTACTGCTGTAGCTACAGTTATCGCTATTGCTTGAATATTTCTAATCCATAGACCCGTAGTGATTATCAAAATTATTGCTATTGTCTGAGAGACTCTTATGCTGATTCCCTTTATTAAAGAGGACAAAAAAATACCTGAGCCCCATAATAAACTTCCTAAGTAACCTGCACTGGCTACTATGAGAAACCATCCCCCTTGATGATAACAAACACCACCTTGATTGAGATTTAGATCTATTCTTATTATTCGTCCACCAGTAAGAATTGCTGCCAATCCGTGTGATAGTTCATGAAAGAAAACCGTCATCAGTTTAATAGGAAGAATAAAAATAGAATTCCAAAAGAATAAAGCTATAATAGCTAAAACTAATGGTATTACCAAACCTGTTAAAGAGTCTTTATTTTCATTCATTTCTCTCTCTCCTCAAAACGACAAATCTCTTTAATTTACACTAGCATATTCTTGGTCGTTTGGCACGAAAATAGGTTCTATAATTAATCTGTTTTTGCGTTTATGTATTTCTGAATCATAATGTTTTTTTATTGTTTTCCAATCAGAAAAAGAGAGCAAATCCTGCATAAAATTCAATACTCTGACGTGATCGTAATAATTGAATACAGGATATTCAACTGTTATAAGATCAACTGGAGAATTGCAAACCTTAAATCTTCTTCCCCAGGAATTTCTGAAGTGTCCGTTTGAATCACATGTATTAAGCATTATGATTTTATATGTTTGCGGAAAATGTGTGCTGTCTAAGTCTTCAGAAGTAGCTTTAATGTTTCTATAAGGTTTTACATGTCTATCTTCAACTATATCTCCATTGCCGCAGTGATAAATATCTTCCATATCTGTAAACGCCATTCCGCGTCCATATCTGCCATGACCAGAATAAATGACAACATCAACTGTAGGGTCTTCTAATGCCTGCTTAAAGATTCTTTTTGGATTATCGTTTATTTGGGTTATCATGCCGATTTCTATCTGAACCGGTTGGCCGCGAAAATATAATCTTTTTCCGTTAAGAGTTTCAAATGCAGGGAAAACCCCCATAATTGTGTCTCGGGGGTGGTCCCATCCCCAGAAAACGACTATTCTCAATTTCCCGTCTCTGAACATTTCTTCATAAACAGGACGTCCTTTTGCTGCAGTATCTTCTTTTCTGCGCTCTGGAGTCTTTCTTACTGTCATACCTGTAAGAAGTAACAAAACAGAGACCATGAAACAGCAGGTTAAAATAGTATAGTTACGGCGTTTATTGTAAATCATAGTCAAAATATCGGCAGAGTTATACTTTGAACTTAGTTATAAAGAATAAATGAAAGCAGTAATCTATAATTTTATAATAATTATTGTTGCTGTTCTTTTTCTTGTTTTTCTTCTAAGGTTGTTTCAGAAGAATTTTCTTTATTTTCTTCTTTTGCTTCGTCGTTTTTATTTTGGTCTTCTATTAGTTTAAACCCACTTGTAACTAGTTTTAGTTCTTCTATTATGGAATTAAGCTCATAGGTAATTTCTTCTAAGGATTCTTTGGTTAATTTTTCGTCTTTAACCTTTTTTTGTAGATTATCACCGGTTTTAGCTAATCTTTCTATTATTTCTCTATCTTTATAGACCATTTTGCTTAAAGATTCAGACATGTCATTGAAAGCATCCTGTAAATCTCCCAATTCATCACCCTGTCTTAAATGAACTCTATGGGTCAGATCTCCGGAAGCTATTAATTTTGTGCTTTCTTCTAGTCTGTAAACCGGGCCTGCAATTTTATGTGAGACAAAAATAGAAATGACAGCTATAATAAGAATAAAACCTAATATCCACCACAATAACTGATTATTTACGTTCTCGAAAATTATATATAGTTTATCAATACTTAAATCAGGTGTATTGATTATTTGTTTCCAGGATGTATGATATATTATCCAGCCAACACTCATGGCTACGGTTAACATACATGCTGTAAGTATTCCCATGTAGCGTAGTTGAAGACCTGTTTTAATTAAGTATGTATGTCTTTTATATTTTGTCATTTTATTGGCCTTTCGTATGTATAGAACAGATTACTTTCCCGTCTTTGCCATATAAGAATGTGCCTTTTTGTGGGCAATACTTAATTTCTCTTAAGTAACCTTTTTCTTTTAATGTATCTAAATCTACTATTTGACCTGGTTTAGCATAGGTGTTGCTATTGTTGACATTATAATCATCAATTGCACTGTTTATCTTAGTTCTAATATCACTACATGAAACTGAGTAAATTCCATTCTGAACGTCTGTATATTCAGGGAGAAAAACAAAAATAGCGAATCCAAGACCAAGCATCAATAATAATAAGGCATAAAAGCCTAATCCACCTTTTTTATTGTTAATAGCTAATTTTAAATAATTCATAATTTCTTTTGTCCTCCCTCTCTTAATTCTTCTATCACTTCTTTAAAGCGTTGTGGAATATCAGCTTGGAATGTCATTGTTTTTCCAGTTATAGGGTGAGTAATAGTTAATTTACTGCTGTGGAGAAAATGCTCAGAGTTACCAAATTTTCTCCCACCATAAGTAGTATCTCCTAATAAAGGGTGACCTGTAAACGACATATGAACTCTTATTTGGTGGGTCCTTCCTGTAAGTATTTTAACCTTTACCAAAGTTGAGTTTTTTAGATATTCCATTACTTCAAAAATAGAAATAGCCATTTTCCCATTTTCAGCAGAAGTTGCTTTCATCCTCTGACGATGAACAGGGTCTCTTTCTATTGCTACTTGAATTCTGCCTTTTTTGTTAACTATATGTCCTTGAATAAGTGCAATATATTCTTTTTCTAAGTCGTGACTCGCAAACTGTTCTGCAAGGTTTTTATGAGCTTCTTTGGTTTTTGCAAGAACCATAATACCACTGGTTTCTTTATCTAGTCTATGAACTACACCAGGACGGTCTGGAGCACCAATAGGACTTAGATTTGTATGGCTTAATAATGCTGAAACAACAGTTTCTTTTTCTTGTCCTGCTCCTGGATGAACAACTAAGCCAAAAGGTTTATTAATTACTATTATATCATCATCTTCATAGACGATAGGGAAATTCATTTCTGTTGCCTGAATATCTGTTTCTAAGTCACTGCTTCTAAAATGAATAACTGCTATATCACCGGTTTTTAATTTTTGACTGGCTTTAACAGTGGAATCTCCTATTGTAATTTCACCGTTTTTAATCATTTCTTGAGCCATATTTCTTGATATGTCAGGAAACTTTTTGTTGATTGCCTGATCAAGACGCATACCAGAGAATTCCTCTGTTATTTTCCATTGTTCGATGTTATTCATTGTTTTTTACTCCGCAATCAACTTTGTTTTTGAATTTTTTTATTACCATATATAAAATACCACAAATTATTATTATAAGTGAAGTAACCTGAGCAGGTGAAAGTTTTAAGATTGTAAAAAATCCACCTCTGGCATCATCTCTTAAATATTCATTTAAAAATCTTAAAATAGCATAGGAAATACAGTATAAACTAGCTGTTTTGCCTCTGTTTTCCTGTTTTTCCTGCCAACCACTTCGAAGAATGAAGAAAAAAACAATAGCTAAAATCAATAAATATAATATTTCATACAGTTGGGTAGGGTGACGATAAACTCCGGCAAAATCAGTTTTAAGATGGTATATCTTTATTATATTGGTCTGACAGCCATAACAACAGTCATTTATAAGACATCCTACTCTCCCTAGAGCATGTCCTAATGCTAATGATGGAACCATATAATCCGCTACCATAGCAAAAGAATACTTTTTTATTCTGCAATATATATAAAGAGCAAGTAAAGCAGTCAGCATGCCTCCATAAAATACCAGACCGCCTTCGTGTAAAGCTATATAATCACGAAATGAATTGTAATATTGTGGAAATAACAATATATAATTGATACGTGCTCCAAGAATTCCAAAAATTGAAATGACTAATAATATATCTATTAGAGGAGGACGCGGTATTTTACTATTGCGTGAATTATAGTTAAATAACCATATGCTTAATATGAAAGCTATGCCCATTAAAATCCCATAACTATAAAAGGGCAAATCAATTCCTAATAATGATTTCATTTGGCTTTTTCTAGTGATACTTCGTTGGTATCAGGCATAATTTCAAGTTCTTTGTTTTTGTTAATTTTTTTCCATATTATTATAGATATAGTTATAAATACTATACTTAAAAGTTGAGAGAGAGTCATTCCCATAATAATAACCGGGTTTTCAGCTCTTATGAATTCAATAAAGAATCTGAAGAAAGCATAAAGGCTTATAAAACCAAGAGTTACTTGTCCATGGTGAGTCTGTTTATGCTTTATAAACCACAGAATAATACAAAAAACAACTAACGAAAGAACACTTTCATAAAGTTGTGTTGCATGATAATAGCCTTGACCAGCGTTTCTGAATTGAAAGCCGATAGAGGGAGAACATTCTAATCCATAGCAGCAGCCATTTAAAAAGCATCCAACTCTTGCCACAGCTATACCTGGTCCTAAACCGAAACCTATACAATCCATTGCTTTCCAGACTGGTATTTGCTTGAATTTTAAATAAATAAGGTCGAAACAAAACCCTGTAATTACAGAACCGTAAAAAGTTAACCCCCCTTGTTCAACTGCTAGAAAATTCATTGTGAAGAGTTTGTCTGGAGCAAATTCAGCTAAAAAGAGAAATCTTGATCCTATAACTCCAACAATTAATTGAAGCAGCATTAAGTCAAAAATAGCCCCAGTATCGAGGCTATTTTTTTTGGCTTTGTAACAGGTTAGGGCTATTGTAATTGTATAACCTATTGCTAGTAGAAAGCCGTAACTATATACATTAAACCACGGAGTTGTAATTATTATTGGATGCATATATTAAGCTACAGTAGCATCTGATAGCATTTCTTCTTCCTCTTCTTCGTTATCTTCAGATAAGAAGAAAATATCAATAAAGAGCATGAATACACCTAAGTCAATAATTATGTCGGCTATATTGAATACAGGAAAATCAAAAGCTCCAAAATGGAAAAGGAAAAAGTCTACTACAAATCCATATGTTACTCTGTCATAGAGATTTCCAACAGCTCCGCCAACAAGTAGAGCTAGTGCCCATCTTGTGATTCTTTCTTCTTCTGGCAGTTTAAGACTATAATAGGTAATAATTATAATCATAACTAATGCCATTAGTATCGGTGGCAGTTTCCAATCCGGGAACCAACCAAAAGCTACTCCGGGATTTTTCACAAATGTTATTGTAAAAAACTTATCAATTACTGACACTGGTAGATTATGAGAATTATTCACAATCATAAGCTTAGTAATTCTATCTAGTATAAAAAAAACTGCTGCATACAAAAGAACAGATGGAGACCGTAAGTGATAACCAATATTCTTTAACACAAACAATGGATAGACCGTAATAGTGTACAACGTGGTCTTTAGTAAGGTAGATAGCCAAGTTAATGCTTTCTTCATTTGGTTTTATAATCCCTAAAAACTTTTAAATTTAGCGTTATTTAAGCAATAACGGTTAGGTTTTGATTGTATTCGGCAGATGTTTATAATTCTTGAATGAAAAAATAAAAAAAATAAAATTTCATTAGTTATAAGAAACTGAATTCTTTTAATCATATATTCAAATAGTAGAAATAGTTAAGTTTTTTATTAAAAAAAGACGATGTATGAGCGAAGTATTACAATATTTGGAGGTCACAAATCAATCATGAAGTCGTTTGCCCGATTTCGAGTGCACCACTTGGTCACGATATGCTTAATCGCTGTTGTTGCACTATTCTCTGTTGGATGTAAATCCAGCAGGTCAGATTCTGGTGCTACCACTAACCCGCTTGCAGCTTATACTACTACTAATGAAACCAATACTTATTCAGGCACTATTATTGGTGACGGCAGTACTATGGTTCCAGGCTCTCTTAACACCCCTGTTATTACTATTCCTGATGGTGAGGCCTCTTCTATTAACGGGCACGATAATGCACCTTTATTAGATAATAAACATCCTGGCTGGCTTCAGACTGATTGTTTGACTTGTCATAATGACACTACAAACAATCCAGACCATAATTATAATGATGATAGTTTATGCTATCTTTGTCATGGAACAAATGGATTAGCAGGCATAACTGATACTGTTCCACCTGTTTTATCTAGTGTTGTTGTTAGTCCAACTCATAATTCAGTAACAATTTCATGGAAAAGTGATGAAAATTGCACTAGCAGACTAGTTATAAAAACAACTGAAGGTGATAGAATGGAATTTCCTGTGAGTACCAGTTATTCAACTTCACATAAAAGAACTGTAACCGGTTTGCAGTCGTCTACCACATACTATTATGAATTAAGTTGTGTAGATAAAAGCGGTAACAAGACATCTTCTTCTTCTTTCACCAGTGTTTTATCTTTTATTACTGCTGCAGCACCTGTAGTTCCTGTCGTTACACCTACAACAGAAGAACAAGGACAGGAAGAAAGTCTTGACGAAACTAATGGTTACTTTAAACGTTTTGAAGTAGTGTCTAATGGTATGAACGTGGCTTCTATTGACTTTGAAACACAGGAAACACCAAATGCTAGACTTTTCATGTGGTATGTATTTCCAAGTAAGGAAGAAGCAAGAAAGAAGGCTGCCGGGAAAACTGTATGGAAAGATGATATACTTCCAAATGGCCTTCATAAATATTCTGATAATTCAGATTCTTTAAGCACTGTAGAAAAGAATAAAGTATATTATTGTCGTATAGGTGTAACTTTTTATGACACAAATACAGTCAAATGGAGCGATATACGATCGTTTAGATTCAAGAATTAATAAAACGTGACTTAAAAAGATTGATTTGACCTAACTTAGACTCAGAATTTCTGAACCTGAAAAGTTACAGGCTTAGAAATTCTGAGCTTTGTTTTTAGTTGAAAAGGATTCTAAAATTTGTTATATAAAGACTTGACACTTGTAACTTTTTTGAATATGGAACCAAATAAATGAGCATATTAGAAAAATTCTGGAGAAGCCGAAGCACTTATTCTGAAAATTGGAAGAAGTGTCCTGGCTGTGGTGAAGACCTAAGAATAGAAGATATACCAAAGAATAATTATGTCTGTGATAAGTGTAATCACCACATGAGAATGCCTATACGAGATAGAGTTAAGCTTTTGGTAGATGAAGGCTCATTCGAAGAACTCTTTCAAAATATTATTCCCGTAGACCCTATTAATTTTGTTGATTCAAAACCATACCCACAAAGAGTATCTGAAGCTTTAGAAAAAAATGCTTCTAAAGAAAACGATGAAAATGCTTTGGTTATAAATGAAGCAATCATTGTTGGCAAAGCTAAATTAGATAGCATTCCTATACTTCTAGGGGTCATGAATTTTGATTTTATGGGTGGAAGTATGGGTTCTGTTGTTGGTGAAAGAGTTGCAAGATTATTTGAAGAAGGTATAGAAAGCAAACTGCCTGTTATTATAGTAACATCAAGTGGTGGTGCTAGAATGCAGGAAGGTATTTTCTCTCTAATGCAGATGGCAAAGACCTCTGCTGCTGTAAAACGATATAAACATACTGGTTTGCCCTATATTTCTGTGTTAGCTGATCCAACTACAGGTGGGGTTTCTGCCAGTTTCGCAACATTAGGCGATTTCAATATTGCTGAACCAGGTGCTTTAATCGGTTTTGCCGGGCCTAGAGTTATCGAACAAACTATAAGACAGAAGCTTCCAAAAGGATTTCAGCGTTCACAGTTTCTTTTGGAACATGGTATGATAGACGCTATCGTCAGTCGTGCCGATTTGAAAGCTTCTATTAGCAAGCTTTTAAGATTATTACAGATAGCCGGGAGTAATTAAAATGCCAAAATATTTAGATTTTGAAAGCTTTTCTGGCGATGAACAATATCTGAATGAATTAAAAGCTACTCAAGAAAGCAACGATACTGATAAAGAAGAAAAAGATGAACTTCAGAATTGGATAGATTCTGTTGAAAGTCGTGTTATTAACCGCAAAAAAGATATATATTCTAATCTTACACCATTTCAGGCTATCCAAGTGGCAAGGCACATTGAAAGACCTTCAACTATAGATTACATCAATCTGCTTTGCGGAGAAGACTTTTTTGAACTTCATGGTGACAGAGAATTTGGCGATGATAAGGCTATTGTTGGCGGTATTGGAAAAATAGGCGAATATAGTGTAATGCTGATTGGTCATCAGAAAGGCCATGACACTGAAGAAAACATTAATAGAAACTTCGGTATGGCACATCCTGAAGGATATCGTAAAGCTATAAGATTAATGCATATGGCGGAGCATTTTAATCTGCCGATTATTACTTTTATAGATACTCCAGGCGCTTTTCCTGGAATAGGAGCTGAAGAAAGAGGGCAAAGCAACGCTATTGCCGAGTCTTTAGCAGAAATGTCCGAAATAAGAGTTCCTATTTTATGTTTTGTTACCGGTGAAGGTGGTAGTGGTGGCGCTCTAGCATTAGGAGTAGGTGATAGAATATTTATGTTTGAATATTCTGTTTATTCTGTTATTTCTGCTGAAGGTTGTGCGGCAATTTTGTGGAATGACCCTTCAAAAGTTGAAGTGGCTGCTGGCAGTTTGCAGCTTCGTGCTAAAAATTTACTTGAAGCAGGAATAATTGATGGTATTCTTCCAGAGCCATTAGGAGCTGCTCATAGAGATTATCGTCAGGCAGCGGAAGAAATTCGTAAATGTATTTTTAATAATTTGCCTTGTTTAAAAGAAATTTCTGCCGATGAATTAATAATACAACGTTATAAAAAATTCAGAGCTATGGGTAAATTTGCTCTTCAAGGAGAAGTAAATGCCTAGGAAAAAGGCAAAAGTTGAAGAAAATCTTACTAATAATGCTGATGAAAGCAAAGTCAGCATAGAAGATAATTCTTCTGTCTCTGATTCTGAGATAAATAATGAAGATAATGATTTTCAAAATCATTCTGATGATGTAGTTGATATTCAGGATGAACGAGAAAAGCTTAAGGAAGAATCTATTTTTGACGACTCTGTTAAGCTTTATCTTCAGCAATTGACAAAGCTTACTTTAGCAACTCATGATCAGGAAAGAGAGTTTGCGAAACGCATTCTTGAGGGTGATCATGAAGCTAGGGAGGCTCTTGTTACTGCAAATTTACGTCTTGTTGTAAGTATTGCCAAAAAGTATACAAATAGAGGTTTGCTATTCTTGGACCTCATTCAAGAAGGAAATTTAGGCTTACTTCGTTCTATTGAAAAATTTGATTATACAATGGGGTATAAGTTTTCTACTTATTCTACCTGGTGGATAAGACAGGCTATTACACGTGCAATAGCAGAACAATCCAGAGTTATCAGAATACCTGTTCATATAATGGAACTGGTGAATAAAGTTAGAAGACAAATCAGCAATTTTGTTCAGCAGTATGGCAGAGAACCAACTACTGAAGAATTGGCTAAACAAACAGATTTGCCTATAGAAAAGATTAAAGAAATTCAAAAACTAACTCAGGAACCAGTCTCTTTGGAAGTCACTGTTGGTGATAAAGATGACACTGTTTTGGAAAATTATATTTCCAATGAAGGCGCTGTCAGTCCAGAAGAAGCTGTTATCGACAACATTCTTAGAGATCAGATATCTAAGGTCTTAGAAACTTTAAGTGAACGTGAGCAGACAGTTATTAAATTGAGGTTTGGGCTTGAAGACGGTATTCCTAGAAGCTTAGAAGAAATAGGTAGAATAATGGGAGTTACACGAGAACGAGTTAGACAAATAGAAGAAAAGTCGCTTAAAAAACTTCGTGTAAATTCTTCTCCAAAACTGAGAGATTACTATAATAGATAAAAAAAAGCCACGCGTTAATCGCGTGGTTTTCTTTTTACCATATATCGTAAATATTTGCTGAATCTGGATCTGGTGATTCCATTTTTTCAACAGGTTTGGATTCTTCTTCTGCTTTTGTATCTGAAAGTGATTCTAATTCACTTAACAAGTCGTCTTCTTCATCTGAAGCATTCATATTGATGACTGTTTTGGCTGTAGTTTTCAGTTCTGGAACCATTTGTTTTGCGGAATTGATAATTTCAGTTATGCCTGTTGCGAATTGCTTTTGAACGCCTTGTTCTAAAAACTGTTCCAGGTGGACAACAGACCTTTCCGATGGATACAAGGCTTTGAAAGTAGAAATATATTCTTTTGTTAATCGGAATTCTTCATCTTTTAGCTGTCGAATAGCTGTTTTTAGTCTGGCAGATAAGTCTTTATCACGTTTTAAATCAAGACCTATTGCGATAAATAAAGAATTGAAAAAAGCACTTCTTGTAGAATTAATTACTGATTTTGGGAGAGAAAAGCAAGGAATATACAAAGCTGAATATCCCCATATTTCTGGTCTGGCTTGTTTAAGAGTTACTGCTAGTTTTCCATTTCCAAAGTGTTTTGCAAGTTCATATATTTTTTGGACTTCATTTAGAAAAGAATATATATTTCTATGAATACTCCAAAGGTCTTCTTCAGCTTTTTTAGGAATAAAGGAGATTTTTGGAAGAATTACAAAAGGAGTTGAACTGTCATCTAAGAGCATACTGTCTTGCCCTAATTCTGACATAGCTTTGGCTTCATTCTTGAGAATCCATAGTTTAAAAGGGGTTGTTATATCATAGTTGCCAGATGTCTGAGAAAAACTGATAGAGCAGATAAATGTAAATAATATTGCTATGTAATATTTTTTCATTTTTCAACTCCTGTCATTTTAAGGCTATAAGTTGTTTTCTTTTCAAAGCTCCAAAGATTTCTTGATATTGCAATTTCTTTACAAATAAGTTTTGCTTTGTAATCAGAACTCCAATCTGCTTGATGAATTACCCCTTCAGCCATATTAAATATAATTTTACCTTTATAGCTGATTAATCTGGAAAAGAATTTGTCGTCTGAAACCCCAAATTTTGTTTCAAAAGTTATTTCAGCAAGATTTCTTATGCTATTTACTTTTGCTAGAGTAAGATTCCATTTAACGGGTATTTTCTTCCCAAAGGCTATTATTTCATTGTTTTGGGTGATAGAGGTTCCTATTTTCCAGTCTCCATCAGGAAAAACAATGAAAAATGGCAAACGGTTTCTGTCTTCTGCCGGAGAGCCTTTTAGTGAGCCATTTGGAGAAACATAACGTCTGAATGTCGCATTTTGATTTCCTATATCTAAGATAAAGGTATTGTCCTGAAAACCTACTGTTTTAATAATAAAATCTACCTTTTGACTATCAGAAGTTTTTTTAGGGGCTATTATTGGGGCTGCTGCAACGGAAACATCCTGTTGTGTGTAAGTATACGAATAAATTGCGCCTTTAGAAAAATTATACTTTATTTCTGCGGCATTCATTGGAGTAGATACTGTTATGACTAATCCAAATATTAATCCCAATATTTTTCCCTTCATATTTTACTCCTTTAATTAATGACTAACAGGCAATATTGATTCTTCTCTAAAACGATTATCGTTCCAGCTAGGTTTGAAAAGAATTTGTTCTTTTATATGTTCTTTTTCTTCTTCAACAGGGTCGGTTTCTCCGAGAATTGGTTCAATTTTGAAATATTCTGTTTCAAAACTGTCTGTTGGTCGAAGTATTATTTCTCGCCCACATCTTTCTGATAATTCCTTGAGTTTTTCATCTTTATGTCCTCTGATAACATCTAATAAACATTTGTGGGCATAAACTACTAATTTATGAGTCTGATATCTCTTTGCTTCTTCAAGAATATTTGTTTTTATTACATTAGCCATTGTCTGATTTGAATAAACTTTACCAGATCCTTGGCAGCATGGGCAGACTTCTTTTCTAATTTCATCAAGGCTTGCAGAGGTTCTGCGTCTTGTCATCTGGACTAAGCCTAATTCTGAGAAATCAAGAATGTTGGGCTTGTTCTTATCACCTTTGAAACCTTCTTTCAGGCATTTCAGAACTTGGTTGCGATGAGCAGGAGTTTCCATATCAATAAAATCTATTATTATCATTCCGGATAGATTGCGCAAACGGACTTGTTTTGCTATTTCTTTTGCGGCTTCCATATTTACTTTGAAAACAGTTTCTTCTAGATCTGAACCGCCAGAAAAACGTCCCGAGTTCACGTCTATGCAATACATAGCTTCGGTTTTGTCAAAGAATAAATAACTACCAGAATCCAGCCATACTTTTCTAGACATAGCTTTTTCTATTTCGTTTTCTATTCCGTATTTTTCAAATAGAGGTGTGCTTTCTTTATAAAGTTCTAAACTAGCTCTTTGAAGAGGTGATAGGAATTCACAGTCTTC
Organism: uncultured bacterium; assembly: GCA_900317935.1. Taxonomy (GTDB): domain Bacteria; phylum Muiribacteriota; class Ozemobacteria; order Ozemobacterales; family Ozemobacteraceae; genus RUG334. Next base: position 20,323 of record ONIU01000011.1, on the reverse strand, counting down.
TATTATTGATTTATAGGCTTCTTCATTGTCTACTATCATTTCGTCTATTTCATCATCAAAATAGTCTCGGGCAACTTTTAAAGGTAAAGGCATATCTCTATGAAGAATTGTTCTGGGTGGAGCTTTCTTCATTTTCTTTTCTACCTTGTTCCACATTTTTATTAGTAAATCAAGGTCTGCTTTTAGTGCAGCTTCTTCTAATCCTTCAGATGCTGTTCTGAAAACTATGCCAGTTCCTTTAGGAGCAAGTTTCTGACCAATTGCTCTAAGTCTTTCTCTTTCTTTTTCCTGACTTATTCTTCTAGAAACTCCAATACTTGCTTGAGTTGGCATGAAAACCAGATAACGGCCTGGGAATGAAATCGCCATGGTGGAACGAGGACCTTTAGCTGCTGTAGGTTCTTTTAAAATCTGCAGAATAACATCCTGACCTACTTTTAAGACATCCTGTATAGGACTTCTAAAAATGTCCTGGGCGTCGGAATTGTTGAATTCCTCAACTCCATTAAGAGTTAAAAAAGCATCTTTATGAATACCTATATCAACAAATGCACTTTGGGTGCCTGGAACTATATTGGCTACTCTGCCTTTTATAATGCATCCGACAATTTTTTCATCATCGGCAACTTCATACATAAGTTCGCAGAGTCTGCCGTCTTCTATTATCGCGGCTCTTGATTCATAAGGGCCTATGTTTACTAATATTTTTCTACTCAAATCTTTAACTCCTAAAATTTTATAAAGCCTGCAAAGAAAGACGTTCAATCAGTTTAAGGCTGTCTTTGCTATCGCCTAAAAATCTGGCGAGGGCTGTAATGATTTTTGATACAGATGGAACCTCAGCTAATCCTTGAATAAAATCTGCTGTAATAAAGTATTTATTGTCTTCGTGATACATTGTGGGCTTTTTTACTGCGGAACCTAATTTATAGGTTCTTACTCTACCTTTGCTTTCAATTTCAAAGGTTGTTTCCGGATTTATTAAGAAGTCAAATGCCTTACTGCAGATGTCTTCATTATCAAAAGTCAGTCTATATTTTACGCAATCACCTTTGTTTTTAGTTCTTTTATCGTGATAAGGTGTTATTACTTCTATTACTTCCATTCCGTTGGGAAGCTCTTTTGTTAAGGCTTCTTTCAACCATTCTGGATCAATGTTTCTTGTTAGTGTAACAACAAAGTATTCACAGTAACTTGCATGTCCAAGTGGAAGAGGGGAGGCGAATGAAAGCTTTGGACGAGGGTGACAGCCTTGAGAAACAGCATATGGCAGTTGAATTCTTCGTAATGCTTTGCACATTACGTCTATATTATCAAGATGAGCGACATATCTGGCCTGTTGAGTCTTTGTATAAATAACCTTGGCTTTTATTTCATCTGGATTTTCAATGTTTTCTGTAATTTGAATCGTCATTCTACTTCTTCTCCTGCTATTTCTGCGGCACGTCTGTATTCCTTTTCAAAAAATGCTCTTGGAGTAAGGAAATCAATGAAATCCCACGGCAGTTTTTCAGAAATATTATGACTTCTTGTGTAGTCTTCGGCTTTTATTCCTGTCTGTTCGAAAGCTTTTTCCCATCCTTCTCGACTAAAGTGTTCAAACCATCCGTCCAATTTACAACCGTTTTGGTAAGCGGCTAAAATCAAATCGCATATCTTTTCATCGCCACGGGCTAAAACAGATTCTAACAGGCAAAGGTATTCTTCTCTCCATGATATTTTGGTAGAACTTCCTTCTAAGCCTTTGCAAACCATGACTCTTTTTCTTTTTAATTCATCTATTGAATTCTGACCTGCCCATTGAAAAGGAGTAAATGGTTTGGGGATAAAACCAGATAAGCTAATGGAGATCTGCTTCTTAGGCTTAGTGGAACGGCCGATTTCTTCAAGTCTCTTAACTAAAGCAACAATGCCTTCGATATCTTCATCTTTTTCAAAGGGAAGACCCATCATAAAATATAGTTTTACGGTACGGTATTCAGAATCTCCTGTTGTTTTCATTACGTTTATGATGTCTTCTTCTGTAATATTTTTATTTATAACATCTCTTAAACGTTGTGTACCTGCTTCAGGAGCGAATGTTAAACCGCCTTTTCTAATCTGAGGGGTTTCATCCAAAAGTTTTATTGTATTATCATTCATTCTCAGCGAAGGAATTGAAATCGTTTGTTCTGGATAAAGCTTTGAAGCTTGTAAAGCTTTTACTAAGCTTTCAAAATTTGAATAATCTGAAGTAGATAAAGAAAGAAGACCTAATGTTTCTTCTCCTGTATTTTTCAGCATTTCACAGGAATATTTAACAATATTTTCGACAGGGCGTTCCCTTTTGGGTCTGTAGTAAAAACCTGCATTGCAGAAACGGCAACCCCTGATACATCCTCTGAATATTTCTATAGCAGCACGGTTATGGGTTGCCTGAACATTTGGCACAACGGGATGCAGTGGAGGAGCGCTTTGTGAAAACCCTTTGAATACTCTTCGTGTAACAGATTTTGCAGGAAATTCAGGAACCCACATTCCAGAAATTTTGCTTAAAGCTTTTCTTTTTTCTGATATGCTGCTCTTTGCTTCTTTAGCAGAAATCAGAACGTCACACATTTCTAGAATTGATTCTTCGCCGTCACCAATAAAAATCGCATCCATAAATTTTGATACTGGCATCGGATTAGCTGCTGAAGGACCGCCAGCGATTATTACAGGCCCGTCTTTTCTATCTTTCCAAAGAAGCGGAATTCCACCAAGATCTAAAATATAAAGAACATTGGTAAATGTCATTTCATATGGAAGAGTAATATATAGAGCATCAAATTGATTTAATGCTGTTCCGGTTTCCAACGAATAAAGAGGTAGGTTTTTTCTTCTAAGAAGTGCCTCGAAATCAGGCCAAGGAGCAAAACATCTTTCAGCCATAACATCATCTCTGTTGTTTATGGATTCATAAAATATTTTTATGGCTTGATTAGACATTCCTAGTTCATATAAATCTGGAAAAACCAGGCAAACTCTAAGCTTTGGATTAGCTTTGATCTTTGCTTGGTTAGCTTCACCGCCTAGATAGCGGGCTGGTTTCTCTATGTCCAATAGTTCCCAATGCGATATTTGATTTATTATATTATTCATACTTTGCTTGAAGGTGTATTTTGTTTGTTGATTGTAAATACCAGGTCAAAGTCTCTTCCGGAAAAATCAATTTCTGAAGAAACTAATGATTCTGGTATAGAAAAAATATGAGCAGTATCTTTATGAAGTGATTCTAATAAAAGACGGGCATTCTCATCTGAAAGACCAAGTCGGTTTCCTAGAATAGAATATTGAACTTTTTCTTTTGGAGACAGATTTTTTGAAGGGCTATCTCCGAAGGTATATGATTTACTCATTTTTCTAAGAGTTTTGCTTCTACTACCTTAGCTTTGCGTGAGGCATAGCTGTTTGAAGGATCAATGCCTAGGGCAGCATTATACGAAGCTAAGGCTGATGCAAATTCGTTACGGCTAGCGTATATGTCTCCAAGATTGATGTAACAGTCAACATTGTTAGGCATCAATTCAGAAGCACGTTTATAATTCATTATTGCGTTATCTAACAAACCGCGTCTATGATAAGCAATTCCGAGTTGATAAAATACCTTGCCATTTTTCTGGTCTATTCTTGAAGCTGATTCAAAGGCTTTTAAAGAAGCATCATGCTGACCTTCAAGAAGATATAACTCTCCAAGAGCGATTAAAACCCTGGGATCGCCTCTATCTTTGCTTTCATAAGCCTTAAAATGTATAATTGCTTCCTGGTTTTGGCCTTTTTGTTTACAGATTGAGCCCAATGCATATCTTGCTTTCAAATGAAATGGGTCATATTTCACACATCTGTTCAGAAGTTCTATTGCATCATTTTCTCTATTCATATCCATCATGAATATTGACAAATTATAATAGGTTTCAGCATAAGTTGGACATAATGCCAATGTCTGCTTCCATTCTTTTACAGCTTCATTAACACGGCCTTGTTTATAGTAACACAAACCAAGATTATGATGGGCTTCAATGAACAACTTTTCCATTTTAAGAGTTTTTATCAAGTGTTCTTCGCACACATCCAGTTTCCCGTATTGTCCGGCAAGGGTACCATACATATATTCATCAGTAACTTTTTCTGGCAGTTCCTTCTTGTATTTGCCGGTTACAACATCTGTTTTAGGTAATAATTCCGCTAATGTTATATTTTTAGTAGAATTAGAAAGTTTTACTGAAGACTTAGTTGTTTTTTGATTGTTTGACTTTTTACTTTTACAACCTGTAGTGAAAGATACTGCTAAGATTATAAGTAAAAAGCAAAAGATAAATTTGACTTGTTTGCTATTCAATGTTTTGCTCCCAGTTATTATCTGTTTTGATTATTCTAACACAGCAGAAGGTCCTTGCCAAGAAACAACATAACCTTCTTTTTCTCTTTTTATATGTATTATTCTATGATTGCCGCTGTCAAGTAGAAATATTGTATCATCACATAAAGCTATATCTGAGGGCTTCTTGAAAGATGTTCCGTTTGCGGCTTCACTAATTACACTAAGTCTTATCCCTTGTGGGGTATAAAGACTAAGTTCATTTAATGTATCATCACATATTGCCAGTAGTCCATCACTATCAACAGCTACTCCAGTGGGTGATTTCAAACTGTCTTTAATTTCATATTTATATGAGCCCAATCTGTCGTAAACAGCTACTCTAGATTTCCCTCTATCTGCCACATATACTGAACCATCTATTCCAACATCAACTTGAGTCGGGTTTTTCAATTGTTTTTCTGAATATCCAAACCCACCTATTTCTAGTAATTTGGAACTATGAGGCGAAATCTTATATACTAAATCAGAACGACCATCTACAACCCAGATGTTGTTTTCGTAATCACTAACTATTCCTTTTGGTTTATTCAAACGATTACGTCTATCATTCTTTTTGGGGAATAGGTTTCCTTTATAACTTTTATATGAATCGTAAATAGCTATTCTATCATTGCCGTAATCTGAAATATAAAAATTGGAAAAGCCTCCAGCAGCTACATCATAAGGGCTGTTTAGACTATCTTCACCTTCGTCGCTTCTTTTGCTTCCTGTGTATGATAATCCGAATCCTCCGTGTTTACTTATAAATCTTCCATCTTTTCCTAATCGGATGATTCTGTCGTTTCCGCTATCTGCAATAAGTATTTCTTTGCGGGCCAGATCATAATCAATTCCGGTAGGATTATCGAATTGCCGTTCTCCTTTTCCTTTGCTGCCTGTTTCTTTAAATGGAGTCATTTTTATATTATATAATTCAATGTGGCCTTTTCTATTTGTCAGCTTTTTTTCAGGGAAACTAAGACGATAGGTACCTTTTTTCATAAACCTTGGCCCCCAAAGTCTTTCTGTTTTATTTCGTCCGTTAATTTCTGCAATAATTGCTAAACAACCGTCTATTGGCAGATTAATTGTAAAAACACAGGTTCCAGACGCTGTTTCTATGGTCGACCACATATTTCCAGAATCTTTTTCAGCATAGGCTGGTATTTCCCCCAAAAATGCTGAAAGAAAAAGAACCAAAATGAATAATTGATTAATTCTTTTCATTTTTCTTCTACCTTATTTATGAATTTGTTTATCTCTCTTATTGCTTCAATGTTTCTAGGACCTGGTCTTACTATTGTATCTTGATTAATGCTGAAAACTCGATTGTTTTTTACTGCATTAATAATCTTCCAGCCAGGCCTTTTTTTTACAGATTCTATATCTGCATCTGGATATGCTAATATAATTATATCAGGATTGGCAACCATTAGTATTTCGCTGTTTATTACCGGATAGTCATTCTGTTTTGCTAAGACATTTTCCCCTCCGGCAGCGAGTATAATACTATTCATTATATTATTGCCGCCAACTGCCTGAATTGGGTTATTCCATATCTCCATATATATTGAAGGGATTTTTTTATCATTGTTTGTTGTTAATTTACTAATCTCAAGATTCCATTTTTTTATGAAATCATCAGCCTTAGTCTTATCACCTAGTATTTCTGCTAATCTTGAGGCTTCTAATGGAACATCTTCTATGGATTTTATCGAGAGATTTAGGTAATTTAATTTAAGTTTTTGAAATAATTCTTCGTAACGTTTATGTATACCATTTGTATCTACTAAAATAGTTGGTTTGAGTGAGAGTATTTTTTCAATATTTAAGTTCTGGTCACCTATTCTTGGTAGTCCTTCTATTTCTTTTGATGGATAATTACAATAGTTGGAGACAGCAATAATTTCTCTCCCAAAACCTATTGAAAATAACATTTCTGTGCTGGAAGGGATGAGTGAAATAATACGATTTGAAGTCTCTGCTTTTAAACTGTTTGGAGAAATAATAGAACAGAAAAGCAGCAAGAATACTATTGCTATTAGTTTATTTTTCATTTTGTTTGCGAACTTCAAAATAATCCTTTTTGTTTTTATTATGTTCACCTAAAGATTTTGAAAAATTATGTCCCCCATCTTTCCCGTTAACTACAAAGAATAAATAATTGGTTTCTGAAGGACAGGCAACAGCTTTCATTGAAGCAATGCCAAAATTAGATATAGGAGTAGGGGGGAGACCTTGATTCAAATAGGTATTATAAGGAGAATCAACTTTTAAGTCTTCATTTAATAACCTGTTTTTATGTACCCCTAATGCGTATAGAACTGTAGCACAGGATTCAAGCTTCATTTTTTTCTTAAGTCTATTATAGAAAACCGAAGCAATAATTGGTCGTTCTTTATTCAAAACAGCTTCTTTTTCTACTATTGAAGCTAAAATGCAGCCTTCATACTGACTTAAGTCCATTGGAAGCTTGGCAAAGAAAACTTTATCTATCTGATGCTTCATTAATTTGAGCATTCTTTCTGCTACTTTTCCTGCAGGAGTATGTTTTTCAAAAAAGTAAGTGTCAGGGAATATTAATCCTTCGGCTTGAGGTATTAATTCCCAACTAGAAAATATTTTGCCTAACCTGCCAGGGTCTGTTACTTCTTCCATAAAATCAATTGCACTACATATAGATGCATCTTGAAGAATAGCTGCCGCTTCTTTTAATGTGGTACCTTCTGGTATTGTGACAGATATTGTATTCTGGTTCCCTTTTAGAAGTTGTTGGATGACTTCAGATAAACTTTCTTTACCACTAAAAGAATATTGCCCTGGTTTAAGATTTTGGTCTACTGCTAAGAATCTTATGTAAATACGAAACAACAAGGCACTTTTTATTATGTTTTTTTCTTTTAATATACTGGCAATTTTCTTGGTGTTGTAACCTTGTTCTATTGTTACATCAGTTGTCTTCCCTTTGGTAGAAGGTTGTGACATTTCTTTTGCCCATGACCATACGCTGAAGCAAAAACCACCAATCATTGCAAATAAAAAAAACGCCATGATGACTGCTATTTTTATAGATTTCATCATGGCGTTCTCTTTTTATTAGCTTATTAATTGGCTTTTCTTACAAAATTTAATATTGTATTACGGCTATTATCTAAAACGTAAACATCATCTTTGGATTTTGCTATAACCCCTGTTGGATATAAGAAATTTCCTTCATGATTTCCAAAAGTACCAACTTGAGATATAAGTTTGCCTTCAGGTGATAAAATTACGACTGGAACTTCACCTAAATCTAAAACATATAAATTGCCATATTCATCAATATGTAGGCCAGACGGACCTTTCATTTCTTCGTATTCACCTTTGTTCTTTATTTCTTCTATGAAAGTACCGTCTAAATTCAATTTAACTATACGTTTTCCACCAAAGTCTGTTATGTAAATAATATTTTTATGAATAGTAATTGATGTTGGGAATATTAATGCTGCTTTGCCTTGACCCCCAATTTTGCCTTGATATTGACCAAAATCGTTATATTTATATATTTCTGAATTCCTTGACATTATGACGTAAATATTGCTTTCGCTATCAACAGCAACGTCCATAGGGTATTTCATGTTTTTAGTTACTTTGGTCATAGGAGAACCGTCTATGTCAAACTTAACTATTTTATTACCTTTTTGATCACAAACCCAAACAGAATTAGTTGTTTTATCTACACCCAATCCACTTATACTCTGAAGTTTCATTCGGTCAACGCCAAATTCTCCCCCGGTTGAAACTACAGAACCGCTAGTAGAAATTACTTGAAATCTTGTATTTCCTGCATCTGCTATTACCAAATTACCGTTTTTATCAATGTCCATATCTGTCGGACTTAAAAATTCAGCAGAACCTGAACCTGATTTTCCAAATTCTTTTTGAAAAGTAAAGTTATTGGGAACACAACCTGTTGTAAAAACAAGCAGTGCAAGAGCAATCGGCAACCATGCCTGTTTCTTGTTAAACATAATCCCCTAATTCTCCTATATTATTTATCAAAACATAATATACTCAATAATATATGTTTTGTAAAACTTTTTTTTGTGGTATAATAATTTTAAAGGTGAATAATATGAGAAATAATAAACATGCTTTTACATTAATTGAACTAATGATTGTTATTGCTATTATTGGTATTCTTGCCGCTATGGCTCTTCCGAATTTTCAACAGGCTCGTGAGCGCGCTCGTCAGAGTAAATGTTTTGAATATACCGCGCTTTTAACAAGAACTGCTGAAGTTTATCATACTGAACACGCAAGTTATCCGGAAAAAATAGAAGATATGAATAGGTATTTAAGCGGTAACAAGAATTTTTCATGTCCATCTGGTGGTGTGTATAGTCCACTTAGTGGAAGTGGTGTTGGTGCAGGTAATGCTATGGTATATTTTTGCTCTAAGCATGGTTGTGCCTCTGCTACTTGGGGTGGTTGATTATATTTGATTAAAGACAAAAAAAAGACTCTATATTTATATATAGAGTCTTTTTTTTGTCTTTAAACTATTATTTTTCTATAATAGATTCAAGTCTGGATAATTGCATACTTAAATCTAAATGCCCTTCGTCACCTTCGGGTTCTGTGCCGTTAATAAGGAATCTAACTTTAGCTTTGGGGTCCAGTTCTGTGATTGAATTAACGATTGAGTAAACGGCCAAAACCTGTTCGTTAGCGCCGTAGGTGTATATTTTATTAAATTCTCTGCTGAAATCAATTATGAATAGGCCTGAATCATAAAATAATCCTCTAAGGGTCAAGTTTTCAGGTAGTAGTCTATAAAGTCTTTCATTTGAAGGAGCATCAAGCAGAGAATTAACAATCTGTCTGGCTTGACCTATTCTCATGGAGTTTTTTCTAACCTTTTTGGTTTCTCCTTCAAGTTTATCTTTTCCTTTTATTCCATAATATATATGCAAATTTTGTGCATCTTCCTGAGGTATATATTCTTCCTTTTTTGTAATTGTTTGTGTTTCAGAAGATGCTGTTGTTTGCGGAACCTGTGCTGTGATTACTTCTGAGTTAGCTTTCTGTTCTGCAAAAATAGACGAGAACTGCTTTTGAAACAGAAAGAATCCTGCTATTAATAGTCCTATTATAATTAAACCCATAAAAAGAAATAGAAGGTTTTCCTGATTTTTCTTTGATTTCTTTGAGGCCATTATTTTACTCCTGGTTTATTATTTAAGTTCTATTCCGTTAAAAAAGTCTATAACACCGTTGGTTATTGCTTTGGCGACAGCTTGTTTATATTTATCGCTAATAAGGTTTTTCCCTTCAACTTTATCAGAAAGCATTCCAATTTCAACGAGAACAGCAGGATTCATAATGAATTTGAGAGGTAGTAAAGGACTTTTATATACTCCTCTGCTGTCTATTTGAAGGTGTTTGGTAAGTCTATTGTTGATTTTTTTAGCTAAAAATTCTGCCAGATCAAATCTTGTATTTTTGAGCCATTCAGCAAATACGCTGTCATAACTAGCCCCCTGAATATCACTGTTGTAGTATAATCCTTTATCTGTAAAAACAAAGCAGGCTACTCCATGTTTTAAATCATCATTGGAACCACCAGTATGAATAGATATATGTAAATCTCCGCCATTTTTATTGGCTAGACTTACTCTTTGGGTGTAATTCATTGTTCTGTCATCGCTTCTAAGCAAAACAGCTTTAAACCCAGCTTTTTCTAATTCTTCTTTCAACAGCTTAGCTGTTTCTAGATTAATCTGCTTTTCAGCTGGTCTGCCTGGGAATTCAAACCCATTGTCAGAGCCGCCATGCCCTGGATCTATAACTATAGTTCTGCCTAAAAATGATTTATTTTGTAAGTTTTCTAGCGGAACTTCAATATTGATTTCCGGTGGTTTTTCCATTTCTTGAGGTTTTACTTGAGCAGCTGGTTTTTCTTCAACGGAAGTATCTGTTTTTATTATTGGTGGGGTAATAGATGCTGTAGTAGATGCTACTTCTGGAATTGGCTGCCCTATTGGAAGTTCAACAATCATTCTAAATGGGTCGGCAACTGTTTCTATTGTAGGAGTTTTTTCTTTTTGTGTCAGAGTAAAGGTAAGAATTAATCCTTCTCTATTGGCACCGCTGTTTATGTCTAATTTAGAAATATCTCTGCCTACCGGGTCAGTTCTTTTTGTTGGTATCAGATTTTTACAGCCACTAATAGTAAGTCTGTATACTCCATTTTTAAAATCACTTTTAAAGCTGACTGGATTGCTGAATTCAAGGACTACTCTTGTGTGGTCTTCTCTAAGACTATGTCTTAGAGCAATAAGTATTGATTCAGAATCTTGAATTTGCTGGTTAAAATTATTCTGGGATTCAAAGGGCTGAATTTGCGGCTGAACTGGCGGCGGTGTCGGAATTTGGGCAGATGTATTCCCAGAATTATTATATTGGCTTTCGAAGTTTATATTATTCTTTGGCTGAACTGGCTTCATTTGAACAGGTGTCATTTGAACAGTTTGAACCGATTTGGCTCCTGGAAAGACACCTTGTAAAGAATCTGCCGGGATGTATATAAGATTATTCTGTATTTTAGGTGAACCGCTAAGTTTAACTTCTTTCTCATTAGCTATAGCTGTAGTTTCTCCAACTCTGTATTTTATTGAGTTGAGACCTTTACGCATAATAAGCATTTTTTGAATAGGGAACCACTGATGAGAGATTCCATTGGCTTCTGCAAAACTTTCTGCATTTATGTATTCTGCTGCAAAAGCTGGAATAACAGCAGACATGGTTAAACCCATCAAAGTATAAATAATTTTATTTCTTTTTGAATTTTTCATTTATAACGTCCACCTAATTCTCTTTCCATATCTCGTTTTGCATCTTTTTTAGCGATAGCTTCTCTTTTATCATACATTGCCTTGCCTTTAACCAGCGCTATTTCAACCTTAACTTTGCCTTCTTTGAAGTAAAATTTAAGGGGAACAATTGTAATTCCTGTCGTTTTTACTTTTTGACAAAGCTTTAAAATCTGCTGCTTATGAGCTAGTAAACGGCGCTTTCTTTCAGGATCGTGGTCCCATCTGTTAGAATAAACATTGGAACCTATATGTACATCGCAAAGCCATAACTGTCCGTCTATAGCGTCTACGAAAGAATCTTTCAAAGTCACACGGCCTTCGCGACAGGGACGAAGCTCTGAACCTACTAGTGCAATTCCTGTTTCAAGCTTTTCGAGAATAAAGTAATCATGATAAGCTTTTCTGTTTTCAGCAATTATTTTAATTCCGCTTTTATCTTGTTTTTTTGAACTCAATAAAGTCACCTGCTTTCAGACCAGTGCTGAATTCTTTTCTAATCAGCGCCCAGCTTGTATTTTTATAAACTTTTGTTAACAATAAATCTGCTATTGCTTTATCTGGCTCTCTGCCTATTTCTTTTCCATTGTCAGGATCTTTTAATACTGCACCAGGTCTATAGGCTTTCATTGTTAAACGAAATTCATCGGAAAGATTAAGACCTTCTTCCATTCCAATATTTAAAATGACTTGGCCATCAACTCTCTTTATGACTTTACCTGCAGCAACAGGAGCCAGATATTTTTCTTCAACAATAAAATGATTTGCTATTTCTAAGAAACCAGGTTGGTTTTCAAATCTTAATCTATGTTTGGCTACAAGAGGAGAGAGAACGTAATCCATGTTGGCCTTAAGCATACGTTCTGCGCCTTCTTTAAAATGTTGATAGCTTACTTCTCGGCTTGATAATAAATCTCTATAAAACTTGACACTCGCCTGATATTCCTTTTTATCCCATAAAATTCGGGCCATCATTATCAAATACTGAGGATTTCCAGGATAAGCTTTAATGGCTTCATCCATTTCGATTTCTGCCCCATCCCAATGTCCTTCATCCAATAGGGTCATAGCTTTGTCGTAATGGATCTTTGCTTTCTTGATTTTATCACTGGTCTTTTTTCTCTGAATATAGTCAGGATATTCGTTGTTTTCTATTTTTAAAGCTTCTCTTCTAAATTTAATCAGCCTGTTTAGTCTTTCTACTTCTTCCCAGTGGAATAAGGCGTCATCTAAACGTCCCATTTCTCGGTAAAGTTTTCCAAGCCAATAATGTGCTTTTATTAGATTGGGTTCAAAATATAACGCTTCTTTTAAGGAATCTTCAGATTTTTCAAATTCCCCATAACGATAATACTTATAACCTAATTCATAGGCTGTTAAAGCTCTATCTAGTCTGTCTTCTGTTTTTATGAAATCAGGCTTTCTTTCTGCAGCCTCCAAAAAGTGAGGCGTAAAAAGCAAATTGAAACAGTTAATGCATAAAAGCGAAATAATTGCTTTTTTTATGAAAAGCTTACGGGCTGATGAATTTGTATACATTATTTTGCCTGCCTAAAAAAGAAAACTAGTTCAATCTATATATCGACAAGCAGAATAAAAATATTAAGAGATAATAGGGAATAGCGGCTTATTTTGCCAAATATTTTATAGGATTGATATAATCGCCATGGTAAAAAACTGTAAAATGAAGGTGTGGTCCTGTTGCTCTCCCAGAACAACCTACTGTTCCTAATGTTTGACCTCTAGAAAGGGTTTGTCCTTTTTTACATATTATTTTACTAAGATGACCGAAACAAAGAGTATGACCAGTAGAGGTTTTTATTTTTACCATTCGTCCAAGAGCTCCTGACCAGCCTGACGCAACTACAATGCCATCTGTTGGACAAACAACCTTAGTTCCAAGTTTCCCTCTAATATCAATTCCATTGTGGAATGATTTGTTGCCTGTAACAGGGTGTACCCTCATCCCGAATTTAGAAGTAATAACACCCTTTAAAGGCCATAAAACATTACTATTGGTTTTACTTTTCTTACTTTCTACTTTAACAATTTTCCAGGTTTTTGCAGCTTCTTCTGTTTGTTTTATGAGTTTTTCTGTTGCTTTTTGATAAGCTTCAAACTCTGTTTTCGCAGAAGCCATTATTGTTTTTATGGATTTATACACTTCTACGGGTTTTACTAATCTTGTTTCTTCAGAGCATATAGAAAAACTGTAAACTTCTGTTGATGGAACAGAAAGATGTATCAGTATTATTGCTGTAATGATTAATAAAACCCTAATAGGTGTATTAAAGGATTGTTTGCTGGAAATCATTTTTGTTAAAAGCTTGTTTAGTTTTCTGTATCTTTCTTGTTTGAAGAGCTCTTGTAATTTGGATTTATCAAACTAAGAAACTCTTTATTGTTTTCTGTATTTGAAATACCTTTAACAAGCATTTCAACAATTTCCTGAGAACTCTTGTCTTCAAATGCACGACGAAGAATAATAACCTTTTTGAGATCTTCTGGATCCATAAGAAGTTCTTCTTTTCTTGTTCCAGACATCTTAACATCAATGCATGGGAATATTCGTTTATTGAAGAGTTTTCTGTCGAGATGAAGTTCCATATTGCCGGTTCCTTTGAATTCTTCAAAAATAACTTCATCCATTTTTGAACCGGTATCAATAAGAGCTGTTGCTATAACAGTAAGACTTCCACCATGTTCTATTTTTCTAGCTGCGCCTAAGAACTTTTTCGGTTTATAAAGTGCAAATGGGTTTACACCACCAGAAAGAGTCTGACCAGCTGAAGGCATAGAAATATTATAAGCTCTTGCTAGTCTTGTGATAGAGTCTAGAAGAATAACAACATCTCTGCCTAATTCAACATGACGTTTGGCTTTTTCCAAAAGAAGTTCGGAAACTTTAATATGATTGTTTATATGTTCGTCAAATGTTGAAGCTACAACTTCTGCATCAACAGAACGCTTCATATCTGTAACTTCTTCTGGACGTTCATCTATTAGAAGTATTAGCATCAATACTTCAGGATGATTACGGGTAATCGCATTGGCCAACTGTTTTAACAGAACTGTTTTACCTGCTTTTGGCGGAGCGACGATAAGACCGCGCTGGCCTTTCCCTATTGGACAAACCAAATCAAAAACACGAGTTGAAACATCATCTTCACCTGTTTCTAACTTAAATCTGTCTGTTGGGAAAACAGGAATTCCATCTTCAAAATTAACTCTCTGACGAAGTCTGTCAAGACTAACCCCATTAACTGCTTCAATCTTTAAAAGAGAATGGTAACTTTCGTCATCTTTTGGCAAGCGAACCTGAGCAATAACGGTATCACCGCTAAGCAAATTATAGCGCTTTATCTGTGAAGGTGAAACATATACGTCATCATCATTCTGAACATAGCTATGAGTTCTAAGAAATCCATAGCCTTCCGGCATAATATCAAGTACCCCTTCAGATAATGCTAAACCATCTTGTGCATATTGTTCCTGAAGAATACCACGAATTAATTCGCCTTTCTTCATTTTATCGCAGCCATCTATTCCGATAGCCTTGGCTACAGCTTTTAAATTCTTAATTGGTTCATCACAAAGCTGTAAATAAGTAAATGTGGGATTAGGACTTTCCACTTTTATGCTTCCTTTCGAGGATTACCTTATATGTTCTATTTTTTACGGGGTTTAGGAGTAGAGGAAATAATAGATTGAGAAAGCTGCCTGAACATCATATCTCCTAAACCTATTTTCATTTCTTTGGCTCTTTCCTGGTCAAGCATATCTGAAAAAATTTCTTCTGCCTGACCGCCATAAACTAAGGAATTCTTGGGATTGGCAGTCTTTCTCATTTCTTTAAGCATTTGATGCATAAATATAGATTCAAACTCAGAGCAGGCATCCTTAAGCTTTTGTAGTTCCTGTTTCTTTGATTCAGGAAGTTCATTTATCTTATTTGATAATAAGGAATTGCTTAGAGATGAAACAGTCATTGTTAAAAACCTAATTTTAATTTGAGTTCTTGAAGCTTTTTATTTTCCGGTTCTAATGATAGTGCTTTGAGTATATTTTCTTTTGCTTCTGAAACTTTGTTCATTTTTGCCTGTATTTCGGCAAGAGAAGCAAATGCTTCTGCATCGCTATAAAACATATCGAACGAATAATGGTTAGTTATTGCATCGGTATCATACTGTATGGCTAATTTCATATTTTCTTCAGCTTTTTCAAAATCACCCATGAAATAGAAGCATTTTCCAAGGTAATAATAACCTTCAGCTAAATTGGGCTTAGATTTAACCATTCTGCTGTATTTTTCAACTATTCTGTTGAAAAAGCCTTTTGCTTCATCTTCTTTCCCCAATTTCTGAAGGACCTGAGCATAATAATAGTTAGCCATCGTATTGCTGCTACCGGCTTGAAGTTCTTTTTTTATTGAATCAGGTTCTTTTGAATCTCCGCCAAGTATGTTTTCAAAAGATTGCTTGGCTTCTTCAATCATATTCTGATCGAAATAAATCTTTCCTATAAAAGCATGAATGTCTTCTTGAGGTTTCATTTCATATGCTTTTTGAAAATTCTTAAGCGAATTGTCGTAATCTCCAAGAAGCAAATATGTACGGCCTAAATCATAATAATTGTTTTGGATATTTGGATTTAATTCTTGGGACTTCAAGTAGCATTCTAATGCTTCTTGGATTCTGCCAAGTCTTATAAAACAATCACCCTTTTTATTGTAAGCTTCAGCGAAATTAGGATCGCATTCAATAGCTTTATCAACTACTTTGAGAGCTTGTTCAATCTTGTTCATTAAGAATAATGAAAGACAAGATTCCATATACTGTTCTGCTTCCATAAATCTATTAGTTTCGGTCATATACTTGAACCTCTTGTGGGGGAAAACTCGCTTGTGATAAAAAACTCAAGCCTCTTTTTTTACTATTACCATATATAGCTAGTATTTTGCAAGAGGGAATTTTGTTAAATTAGTAATTAGGAATGAGGAGTTAGGAATTTGAGAAATGAGAATTAACACTTCCAACTCTTCTCACTCTTCTAACAACTCCAACAACTCTAACAATTCCAACGATTCGAACAAGCTATTTATTTACATTATCTTCAAATCGCCATGCAATGCACCAGCAGCATTGATTGCTTCAAATATAGCTATCAGGTCTTTGGGAGTTGCACCAACTGCGTTAAGTGCGTTTACTAAGTCATCAACAGTAGTTTCACCCTGTACATCAACCATAGACGCTTGCTTTTCATCTCTACGTCTTCTTCCGCCGCCCATACCGCCTTGATTTTCGTTATTGGCGTCAACTGCGATTCTTATTCCGTTATGAGAAATAACAACACGGCTGATTCTTACATTGTTGCCAACTATTACTGTACCTGTTCTTTCGTTTATTACAACTCTATTGGGTTCGTCTATTGTTAAAGTGAGATTTTCAATATTAGCTGCGAAGCTTACCGGGTCGTCTTGCATGCTCCTTGGAACGGTTACTTCAACCTGACCAGGATTGGTGATTGCTGCCCAACCGTTGCCGTAACGTCTGTCTACAGCTTCCTTGACTTTTCTTGTAAGGATAGCGTCTTTTTCTTGTAATAGAATGCTGAATTTACCGGAACGGGCAAAACGGTCTTCTACTCCTCGTTCCATAATTGCACCGCCAGAAATGTATCCAACAGTTAAATGATTTCGCTGGGTGTTTCTGTTGTTGCCAGCTCCACCGGTAGTTGCTTCAAATCCACCTATAGAAACATTTCCTTGAGCTACTGCATAAACCTGGCCGTCGCCGCCTTTTAAGAGGGTGGGGAGCAAAACTCCTCCCATAAGACTTTTCGCATCTCCAATTGAACTGATGGTTATATTAAAACTTTCACCTGGTTTGCCGTATGCTGGAAGCATACCAGTAACAACTACTGCTGCAGAGTTTTTTGAAACGATTTGAGATGAATTTACTTCCATTCCCATATTCTGCAGCATGCCTTTCATCATCTCAACACTCATTTCACCTTTGTCTCCAGTTGCATTTAAACCGGTGACAAGACCATAGCCGATAACCTGGTATTCTCTGTCTCCGCTCATTCTGGAGATGTCTTTGATTCTGACTTTTGCTTGTGCAAAAACAGATTGAGTAAAGTTAAGCATTATGAATGCCATGATAAAGGTGATTGCGATTTTGTTGAGAGAGAATGATTTGTTTGCTTCCATGCTAAAAACTTTCTGTCAAATTTATATTTTCCACTAGGTATATCGGCAGATTGCCCTTCATTATTTAGAGTTATTATTAGTTTTTCTTGTTTTGCCCATCACTTACTTCGATGCGCCCCCAGTATTTTGAAAAAAATAGCTGGGGGAGCTGTCACGCAGTGACTGAGGGGGTCTTCATTTATTACCCGTTATCTATAACCTCAAATCCTAAGTATTAAAAACTCTTGATACTAACGAAAAAAAATGCTACTATCTAGCAAGTTTATTACTACCTCGAAAGGATGAGCGATGATTTATACACAAGAAGTTAACAATATGTGCTCAGTAAGAAAAGGCGCATATCATGGTCCAGCTCCAATTCCTGAAGAAGGAAAATGGATTCAGGTTAAGGAAATCAAAGATGTTAGCGGTTTTACACATGGTATCGGTTGGTGTGCTCCACAGCAGGGTGCATGCAAACTTACTCTTAATATAAAAGACGGTATCATTGAAGAAGCTCTTGTTGAAACATTAGGCTGCAGCGGTATGACCCACTCAGCAGCTATGGCTTCTGAAATTCTTATCGGTAAGACTCTTCTTGAAGCTCTCAATACTGACTTAGTTTGCGATGCTATCAACACTGCAATGAGAGAACTTTTCCTACAGATTGTTTATGGTCGTTCTCAGAGTGCTTTCTCAGAAAACGGTCTTGCTGTTGGTGCTTCTCTTGAAGACCTTGGAAAAGGTTTACGCAGCCAGGTCGGCACTATGTTTGCTACCAAACTCAAAGGCCCCCGCTACCTTGAAATGGCTGAAGGCTATGTAACTCGTGTTGCTCTTAATAAAGATGAAGAAATCATCGGTTATGAATTTATAAATCTTGGTAAGATGATGGATTTCATTAAGAAGGGTGATTCTGCTGATGAAGCACTCAAAAAGGCTAAAGGTCACTATGGTCAGTTCGATAACGCTGCCAAATACATTGACCCACGCAAAGAATAATTAGGAGGACAAAATAATGGCTTTATTTGAAAGTTATGAAAGAAGAATTGACAAAATTAATGCTGTCCTCGCTAAATACGGTATCAAGTCAGTAGAAGAATGCCGTGAAATCTGCAAAGCTAAAGGCTTTGATCCATACGAAATCGTTAAGGGAATTCAGCCAATATGCTTTGAAAACGCTTGCTGGGCTTACTGCGTTGGTGCAGCTATAGCTATTAAAGCTGGTAAAAAGAATGCTGCTGACGCTGCTGAAGCAATAGGCGAAGGTTTGCAGGCTTTCTGTATCGACGGTTCTGTTGCAGAAGACAGAAAAGTTGGTCTTGGTCATGGCAGACTTGGTGCTATGCTTCTTAGAGACGAAACCAAATGTTTTGCTTTCTTGGCTGGTCACGAATCATTCGCAGCCGCTGAAGGTGCTATCGGTATCGTTAGAAATGCTAATAAATCTAGAAAAACTGAACTTCGCGTTATCCTTAACGGTCTTGGCAAAGACGCTGCTCAGATTATTTCTAGAATCAACGGTTTCACCTACGTTCAGACTCAGTTCGATTATTTCACTGGCAAACTCAACATAGTTAAAGAAATCCGCTATTCTGAAACTGAAAGAGCTAATGTTCGCTGCTATGGTGCAGACGATGTTCGCGAAGGCGTTGCAATCATGCATCACGAAGGCGTTGACGTTTCTATCACTGGTAACTCAACTAACCCAACAAGATTCCAGCACCCAGTTGCCGGTACATACAAAAAAGAATGTATAGAACAGGGTAAGAAATACTTCTCTGTAGCTTCTGGTGGTGGTACTGGTAGAACTCTACATCCAGATAACATGGCTGCTGGTCCTGCTTCTTATGGTATGACCGACACTATGGGCAGAATGCACTCTGACGCACAGTTCGCAGGTTCTTCTTCCGTTCCAGCTCACGTTGTCCGTTCCAGCTCACGTTGAAATGATGGGCTTCCTCGGAATGGGCAACAACCCAATGGTTGGTGCAACCGTTGCTGTAGCAGTCGCAGTTGAAAAAGCAATCAAGTAACTTAGTAATAATCTTTTGAATGAAATAAATAATATATGATAAACGCATATATTTATTTTATCATTCATCATTGTTTTTGATAAAAAAACGGCTTTATTGTATTTTCTCAATATAGCCGTTTTTTCTTATTTACAGAAATTACTATTTAACAAAAAATGCTATTTAATAGGCAATTAATAATTTTAGGAGGAAAAGATTATGGAAGACAACATAAAAATGAATCATTATTATCAGTTTATAGACGAAACCCTAATACGTGGAAAGCAATCAAATAAAAACATATGTGTCATTATGAAGCAAATAACAAATGGTATCCCTATACATACATTTTCAGTAGAAGAGAAAGTAACTCTTTCCTTTTATATTCTTTCTTTGCTTGATACAGAAGAAAGAAAGGCTTTAGCTATTCAACTTTTAGAAGAACAAGTAATTGGACAAAGAGGAAAACTAAATCATTGGAGTATCTTAACTGCTCAGTCTTCTCAAATAGATACGGGATATATTGCACAACATCTTGTTTCTTTACAAACTAAAATTTCAGGTCAAGGTATGCGTGGGAAGGGAGATGATCTTTGTGATGGTTCTGAGGTGAAGAGTGCAAATTTTTTGGATTCTCTTGATAAAAAAGGCGCAATTGCGCCTCGTTGGAATTTTACAGCAGTAACACGGCAAATAATGGAGCGTTTCCTAGAATATCCGGCAGTATATTTATTGTCTATGGATTTGAATTCTTTGGGAAAATTTAGAACTCGCATTTGGAAGGTGGACGTTACAAAACATGATGTTTTGAAGTCAAGATACATAGAATGGATGAATAAACTTGGATATCCGAAGTTTAACTCTGGTAGTGAAGAAAGCGTAAATT
>ONIU01000012.1 GCA_900317935.1 uncultured bacterium | reverse complement strand
TTGCTGATAATATTATATTTCTTATTTTCATCTTATCCCCCAAATAACTAAGGTGTTCTTTTAATTGTACTTAAAATAATGTACAGTGTCAATTATTCTAAAAAGCCTTTTAAAATGTTTTTATATATCTGATTTAAGTACTTTATAAAAAGTTTTGAATATATAGTAAACTGGATAACTTGCTAAGAGTTTACATAGTAATATTATTAAAGAATATTTAATTAATCTTTTTCCTCTTAAAATTTCACCTTTATTAAAATAGATTATGGCTGTAAGCATTCCTATTAATTGTGAGCAAATTATTATAATCCAATCACAAGTGGATAAAGTTGGGTCTTTTAATGATATTGTATCGGTATTGTCTGTTTGGTATTCATGACAGTGTTTGCAAATTTCATCTTCTGCCTTTATAGGAGAATTACACCAGCGGCATGTGTTTGTAGTGGACATGATAGTCATTTTAGCACTTTTCCTTTGTTATTATTAAACCAAACCATTAGAATATGTCTGATATTGGTATATTAACCAGTGTATTATTAAAACTATGGCACAAAAAGTTACAGGAATCCATATCAATTTTTTTATAAATGGAGTGTAGCCTGAAATACCTACTCTTAATAGATAGAGTCTCAATGGAATTTGTAATAATAGCACAATAAAAAAAGGTATTCCTAATATGTGATATTTACAAGAATTTTCAATATCTCCATGAGCAAAACTTACAAAACTTCTTGTTAACCCACATCCGGCACATGGTCGTTTGTAGATTAATCTATGCAGACACAATATAGGAGTTCTAAATCCTAATATAGTTAATCTGTCATCTTGAGAAGTATTAGGTGCAGGAGAAAGAATACAAGATAAAAATATAATAAAAGAAAAGAAGAGTAGCAAAATCCATTGATCTTTCTTAAATTCTTTCTCTTTCAAATTTTATACTCCGCGCTGTTGGTAATATTAAAATGAAATATATAAAATTTTTAACATGCTTTTTTATTCTGTTATTAAATCTTTCTTTACTTCATTTCTTTGCATAATCTTTATTATTGCTGGAGCAATACATATTATATAGAAAGTTTTCAAAAAGGATATTATTGGTTCTGATGTTTCAGCTGTAAAAGCTTTTTTTATCATCGGGCAGAGTACGTTAAGCATAATCTGCATTAATACAAAGCATATGAGAAAGCGTAGAATCTTTTGATTTGCTGTTCCTTCTGTAGAAAAGTTGATATATTTTCTTTCTATTATCCAGCCAAGGAATATTCCAATGATATAACCTATATTTTTATATAAATCTAAGACCATATCTTTTGGATTTACTATTGCTTTTTTTTGTGTTTCTTCGTTGATTTCAGAGGTGGTTACATAAATAGTTTGGGTAATTGAGTTGTCGGAATTCTTAAAATTTACAGGATAGGTTTTATAGACTGCAAATATTGTTATAAAGACAGAAATCAATAAACCACTTAAAGCTATCCAAACGTCTGCTTTTTTATTCCTTTCCATAATATCGAAAAGTTTAACTGTTCCGAATATTACTAAAACTGAAGCAATAAAACTTATAATTACGTCTTGAGGAGTGTGGACTCCTATATAATTACGGCTAAAACCTACTAAAATAGCTAATATCCATAGAAGAATCTTAAGATATTTTTCTTTTTTGTCTTGAATTACTGCAAAACTTCCGAAAGTTGCTACGGCATTAGCTGTGTGACCACTTGGGAATGAATAGCCAGTAGCTGTTTTCATTCCATTATTTATAGGAGTTACTCTTAAATCTCTTATCCATGGACGGTAAACACAGGCTGTTATTTTAATCAAACCATTAACTAATCTTGCAAAACCTAGTGATAAAAACATAAATTCACCAGTTCTTTTATTTATGCACCAGTAAATAAGAGCAAATATTGGAAGCAGATATGCCATTTCGCCGTAGCCGGTTACATAAACAAAAAACTTGTCTAACACATGATTAGTTGCTTCTCTCAGATTTTGTAAGTATAGCAAATACGATATGTCCATAGATATTGTATCCTTTTTTATTTTTGTGGCTCATATTAAAATTATTATTCTGTTTGTTTCTTTTCAAAAAAAAGGCGATGCCTTTTTTCTGGGCATCGCTTTTTTTAGGTTTGTTATTTTTCTTTTTTTTTTGAGCCGTTCTTTAGAGCCGATCTTTAAGAACTTTTGAGCCGTTCTTTTATGAGCCGAACTTAAGAGCACTTTGAGCCGTTCTTTAGAGCCGAACTTAAGAACTTTTTGAGCCGTTCTTTTTTTACGTTAAGTATTATACTCGATTTTTTTTAGAAAATCAAGTTATTCCATTTCGGTAGGATTATTCGGTTCTTTTTTCTTTGTTTTCTTTGTTTTCTTCGGAGCTTCAAGCTTCAGAGGTTCTTCGGCTTTTGTTTCTTTTATTTCAACTTTGCCGACAACTCGGAAAACAGTGCATTCATCGCCGTCTTCGTCTTTACCAACTTCTGCCTGAATGTCGTCGCCTTTATTGAAGTCGCCTTTAAGAATCTGTTCTGCTAAAGGATTTTCAATATATCTTTGAATTGTTCGTCTCAAAGGTCTGGCACCGTATTTTAAATCGGTTCCTTTGTCAACAAGCCAGTTCTTAAGCTCGTCTGTAAAGTTGAGATGCATATTCAAAGCTTCAATTCTAGTTGAGACTTCTTTTAACAGAATACTTAATATTTGAAGATTATCGTTTTTGTCTAATTGTCTGAAAACGATAACATCGTCTATACGATTAAGAAATTCTGGTGGGAAACTTTTTTCAAGGCTCTTTCTAGTAATTTTGACTTTCTTTTCGTGAGAAAGGTTATCAAGTTTTTCTGTACTGCTATTCTTAGCTGTTTCATTAACTCTGAAACCGGGTTTGGTTTCTTCGGTGGTAATATCAGAAACACCTATATTAGTAGTAAGAATGATGATTGTTTCACGAAAACTTACTGTTTCTCCCTTACTGTCTGTAAGGATACCTTCGTCTAAAAGCTGAAGTAAAAGGTTGTGAACTTTTTCATGAGCTTTTTCGATTTCATCGAACACAACAACACCGTTAGGTTTGTTTTTTACGGCTTCTGTAAGATAACCACCTTCACTGTGTCCAATATAACCTGGAGGAGCACCAATAAGTTTTGCATATTCATGACTCATTGCATATTCTGAACAGTCTATGCGGACTATATCGTTTTCGCTTCCAGTCATAAATTCACAAAGAGCTTTTGCAAGTTCTGTTTTACCTACACCTGTTTGTCCTACGAAAATAAAACTACCAACCGGTCTTTTTGGGTTTTTCAAACCAACTTTAGCTTTTCGAATAGCTTGAGCAACAGCAGAAACTGCTTCGTCCTGCCCGACAATACGTTTTCTTAAGTGGTCTTCTATTCCAAGAAAACGGTCTTGACTGGCGTTTTTAGCACCTTCAGCATCTATTACCGGTATAGATGAACCTGCGGCTTCCTGTTCATCTATCTGAATTGTTACTTCTTTTATATCAAGAGAAGGATTAACTTTTACGCAGAGGTTGTAAAGTTCCTGCTCAATGATTTCACCAAGAAGCGGGTATTCATTGTTACCGAATACCAAAGGAGCAATTTCGTCTAGATAATTTACAACAGAGGCATTTATAATTAGCCGCTTGTAAGACTTTTTATCAGTAATTTTTACGTTTTTAAAAAGCTGTTGCTTTTGTTCAGGCGTAAAAGCTCTGATAGAAACAAAGCGATCAAGAGATTCACAAAATTTCATCTTGATTCCTACTGTGGAATCCATGAGAACCCTCCTAAAGGGGTACATTTTTCCCCATTGACAAGATAACTCTTAATAGGGTATAGCTATTGTATCACTAACACAATTTCAAGGCAATACCTATAAATGATTATGAAAACAAAAGAATCTGAAGAAATTTTCGATCGTGGCATAAACTATTTCAGAGCAGGCTTTTACTCCTCTGCTCTCAATGAATTTTATCAGGTAAAAAGAATAGCGCCTGATTATCCAAATATTGATTATATCATTGAGGCAGCTATAAAAAAGAATGAAGAAGTTGCTGGACAGATAAGCAATTTTATTGAAGAAAATTTTGATAAAGAAATTCAGGATCTTTCCGAGGAATTAACTTTTGAAAATTCTTCTCATTTAGGACCAAAAATACAGATTCTTTTAAAGCAGGGTAAATATAATGAAGCTTTAAAAGAATTAAAAGTTGCTGAATCTATAATTCCAGATTCTAAGCCTCTTATTATGCTTTTGGGGAATACTTACCGCCGTCTTGGTATGCTTGATGATGCTGAACAGATACTAAAGCGAGGCCGTCTTGTTTTCCCTGAAGACTGCGAAATGCTTAACAATCTTGGCAATATTTATATGGCCAAAGGTGTTTATTCCGAAGCAGAAGAAGCTTATAGAACAGCAATGAGAACTTTGCATGAAGACCCACGAATTTTGAATAATCTAGGCGTTCTTCGTATGCAGACAAATAATCTTGATGACGCAGAAAGCCTTTTTAGAAAAGCATCTAAGTTAAGACCACAATGGAGAACTCCATTAAAAAATCTTGATAATCTTGCGAAACGAATGGAGATTTTGGAAAAGAATATAGAACAGATTAGAGAAGAATACCGCAAACATCCTACTTATCTTGATATAGGTTTGAATTTGGGAAAAAGTCTTTTCTTCAGAGGTTTTTATTCTGAAGCAAAAAGCGTGCTTCGAGGTATTCTGAAGAAGAACTCAAATCTTTTGGCCGCATGGTTTTATCTTGGCTCTATTTATGAAATCAATAAAGATTATGATGAAGCTATAGAATGTTATTGTGAAATTGTTGAAAAAGCAAAGAAAGAAAACACTTCTGAGTTTATTAATTATAAAAACTTATTAGAACAGGGTTTTGTAGAAGAAGCTTTGTCTGAATTGAAAAAAATAGCTGTTGTCGAAATTGATATGGCTTCTAGCAGAATTAACTTAGGTATAAAGTATTTTGAAGATTGTCTTTGGACAGATGCTTTGAGACATTTTGAAGAAGCTATGCGTATTAATAGTTCTTATCCAGATGCTTGCTACTGGACAGCTTTAACGCTGATTCAATTGAAAAAGACTACGAAAGCCAAGGAGCTTTTGAGTAAAGCAATAGAATTAAATCCAAATTATGCTGATGCATATTTTCAATTAGGTCTTCTTTTAAGGTCTAGAGCAAAGAAAAAAGCTGCGGAATATTTCCAAAAAGCTTTATCGTTGAATCTTCGTCCATCTTTTGCTAAAATAGCAGAATCATTTCTTAATGAACAAAAATAAGTCTTAATAATCAGGTTAAAAAAATGGAACAGGCAGCGTTTAAAAAATCTTTTCCGGCTTTCCCAATAGATGAAGAATCTATCAATCAATTAAAGCAATTGCTTGTAAAAGATGGGGTTTCTACTGATGATGAATTAAACAATCTTCAGAGTTCATCCCAAACCCCTCTTGATTTTGTTGAAGCAGTAGCCGGTCTTAAGAGTGTTACGCCTGAAATTCTAGCCAAAGCAGAATCAGAAATATTAAAAGTTCCATATATAAAGCTTGATGAAACTCAGATAAACAATGAAATATTTAAATTAATTGATGTTAAGATTATTAAGAGTAAAAATGTAATTCCTATAAAGCTGAATGGTGCTGAATTAATGGTTGGAAGCGTTGAACCAGGTAATTCAGATCTTTTTGTTGGTTTACATCCTTCAATGGCAATTAAGCCGGCAAAGGTTCTCGGAGATCTATTAGAAGCTAAAATTGCTCAGCTTACTGGTGCTAAGTTACCTCGTAAAAAATCTCAGCAGCGCAAACGTCTTGGTGATATTCTTGTTGATTCAAAATATTGTAAACCAGAACAGATTGATGAGGCATTCAAAAAAGCTAAGGAACAAAAGCTTCGTCTTGGTGCTTATCTCGTTAAAAACGGTGTAATAACCAATAAACAACTTTCAATTGCCTTATCAAAGCAGTATGATATCCCATTTATAGATCTTGATGAAAGTTTGGTTGACCCTGTTGTTGGCAGTCTTTTGACTCAGAAGTTTTGTGAAGATCATATTCTTTGTCCCGTTAAAAAGGAAAATGGCAAACTTGTTCTTGCCATGACTGACCCTACAGACATTATTACTATTGACCAGATTGAAATGATGACTGGTATGAGAGTTTCACCAGTTGTTAGTTCAGAATTATCTATTATGGCTGCTTTAGGTAATCTTTTCGGTGAAAGTGTAGATTCTTTAGCAGAGGGTATTGGTGGTGAAGAAAAGAAATCTGAAGACGATGAAGGCTTAGGTGAACTTAACGAAAATGACGCACCTATTATTAAGCTTGTTAACTTGATTCTAACTCAGGCTGTAGTTTTGCATGTTTCTGATATTCACATTGAAATATATGAAAGTGAATTCCGTATCAGATTTAGACAGGACGGCACAATGAAATTGTTTATGACTCCAGCAAAAGCTGCTCATGCTGGTTTGGTTAGCCGTATTAAAGTTATGTCTAATCTGGATATTGCAGAAACTAGAAGACCTCAAGATGGTCGTATCAAACTAAATATGCAGGATAGAAAGATTGACCTCCGTGTTTCTTGTATTCCTTGTGTTTGGGGCGAAAAAATCGTTATGCGAATCTGCGACCAGGGTAACTTGAAGGTTGACTTGAAGGATTTAGGTTTCGAGCCTTTTGTATTAGAAAAGTTTATGAAAGGTGTTCAAGCACCTAACGGTATTGTTCTTGTTACTGGTCCTACGGGTTCTGGTAAGACTACAACTCTATATTCTTCATTGTTCCTGCTAAATAAGCCGACAGAAAACATTATGACAGCAGAAGACCCTGTTGAATACAACCTTATGGGGATAAATCAGGTTCAGTGTCATGCTGATATAGGTTTGGATTTCTCGGCTGCCCTGCGTTCTTTCTTAAGACAAGACCCTGACGTAATCATGTTGGGTGAAATTCGTGACTTTGAAACAGCTAGTATTGCTATTAAAGCTGCAATGACAGGTCACTTGGTTATATCTACACTTCATACAAACGATGCTCCTGCAACAGTTGCCCGTTTGTTGAATATGGGTATTGAACCGTTCTCTTTGTCTTCTTCTTTACGTATTGTTCAAGCACAGCGTCTTGTTAAGCGTATATGCAAGCATTGTGCAGAAGAATATAAACCAGAACCAGATCTTTTACAGTCTTTAAATATTGATGAAAAGACATTAAAGAGATTAAGACTTGATGATCAATATAGCTTAGATACTATTGTTTTCCATAAAGGAAAAGGTTGTGAAGAATGCGATAATACTGGTCTTAAAGGACGTCAGGGTATCTATGAAGTTCTTGAAGTAACACCTAAGTTCAGAGAACTTATTGAATGTAATGCAACAACTGAAGATATGCGCCGTCAAGCTATCAAAGATGGTATGCTTTCTCTTCGTGAATCTGCTCTTTATAAGTTGATTACTGGTAGAACAACAGTTAGTGAAGTTGTTGGTACAACAGTAGATGCTGGCGGCCGTGAAGAAGATGATTCATCAGCCAAAAAGCCGAAAATGGCTGAAGAATCAAACGATAAAACGATGGCTGCTTCCCAAAAGGCAAAAGAAGCTGCTGAAAAGCGCAGAATTGAAGAAGAAAAAGAAGAAGTAGCAAATCAAGCTCCTTTACAGATTACAACAGGAGCCCCAGTAAATGTTGCGAATGTTGATGCTCTTACCAAAGAATTGCATGAGTTTAATTCTATTTTGGCTAAGGTTTCTTCTATTCCTTCTAATACATCTATATCCAATAATGCTGTTGTAAGTGATGCTATTCTGAAGAGTAATATTGCAGCTCCTCTTAATGCCATAAAGACTTATGCTTCCAAGACAACAGAAGCAGCAAAAGTTTTGCCGATTATTCAGGCTCAGGGTCAGAAGATGGAACATAACGTTAAAAATCTGATAACACAGTTTTCTGAATTTGCTCCTAAAATCGGAAAATTTCAGATTAATCAGCTTGTAGAAAAAGAAATATTTGGCAACGTAAAGAGTCATGTTGTTACTGCAAGATTGCTTTCAGGTGTAAAAGAAATTGGTAAAAATCTTAAGCTTTCAAAGAATCTTCCAGTCAATCTGCCTCCAATAAATGTAGATATGGAAGCATTTTCAACTATTATTTCTAATGTTTTTATAAACTCACTGATTGGTCTTGGAGCAAAAGGCGGAGAAATAAAAGTTGTAACAAGATTGAAACCTAAAACGAATAATATAGTTGAGTTGGTTATTTTTGATAATGGCTGCGGAATACCTGTTGAACAACAGAAAAATCTGTTCAAACCATTTGGAAATGCGGGTAAAAACTCCTTGGGATTAGGTTTAGCTGTTGCTCAGAAATTACTCCACGCATTAAAAGGAGAAATTACTGTAAAGAGTACTCCTAACACAAGCACTTTGGTATCCATAGAATTGCCTGCTGCTGCTTAAGTATTCTTTGGATTGTTATATAAATAAGAGGAGATTTTATGAAGAAGAATAAGCTTTCTTTTGTTCTCGCTTTTTTAATGTTGATTTCTTTTCCTGCTTTTTCACAGGATGAATATAATCCGGCAGATTTTAGTGAAGCAGAAACTATGATTGAAGCAGACAGCAATTGTTCTGCAGCAAATTTGCTCAAGAAGAAATACGGAAATGTTATAGTAGCAGAAAAAGGTGCTTATACGAAGCTGACTCTTTCTATTCCTAGAGATGAATTAGAAAATATGCTGACTATGGTTGTAGCTGATGGATGGTATCCAAAAGCCTTGGTTATGCAGGTTATAGGAGATTCTACTGCTGTTTTTCTAGATATTACAAAAAATCAGAATGATTCTTCAAGACGTTTCAGAGTTTTACAAAAACTAGTTGCGCCTGGAGCATTGCCTTGGAAAGGTTCTGTTCTTGATAACAAAGAAGCCTATGTAACAACAATAGAAACACAATTTGGTGAAGATTTTCTTATAAAAGGTCAGACAATAAAATCAAATCTTATCTTTACAAAACTGACTCCTAGAATATCCGCTATTGGAGCAGATAAGGAAAATCTCGATGCTGACAGATTTGCTTCTAAAAAGAATTTTGATAGAAGCAAGATTTTTACCAGAGAAACATATTATGATAATGATACCGGTATAAATGGACAGCCCTTCTTTGAAAGAGGTACATATATGGAAGATCCGGAAATTGGTAGATACATGGTATTTGCATTAAGATGTCGTTGGTAAGAATCCAGAAGCTTTTGGCTTCATGGGGTGTTGCTTCAAGAAGAAAAATAGAGAGTTTTATAGCAGAAGGTCGTATATCTGTTGATGACCGTATTTTATCAGAACAAGGTCTTTTAATCGACGAAGATAACCTTCCTGTTATTCGATTAGATGGGAAAAAAATAATTCCTTCGCAGAATACAGATTATACGATTCTTTTGTTTAATAAACCAAAACTTGTAATTACCAGTTTAAAAGACGAACAAGGCAGACGCTCTATTGCAGATTATTTACCTAAAAATAAAAGGCTTTACCCAATAGGGCGATTAGACTACGATTCTACTGGTTTGCTACTTGTTACTGATTATGGGGAATTAACAAACCGTCTTTTGCATCCTTCCTATAAAGTTCCAAAAGAATATATAGTTAAAATAATTGGGGAACAACTATCAGATTCTGAATTAAAACTATTCTCTGAAGGAATAGAATTAGACGATGGCTTAACTGCACCTTGCTGTATAAAGCCGCTAAAAACCTATAATACTTATTCTGTAACAATAAAAGAAGGCAGAAAACGTCAAGTTAGAAGAATGTTTGAATTTTTCAATCGAAAAGTTATTAATCTTCACAGAGTTTCTTTTGGACCTATTAAACTAGGTAGCCTTCAGTCTGGTAAGCTTCGTGATATTACATTTGAAGAAAGAAAAGCTTTGTTGAAAGCAGCAGGTATCGAATACTAGATATTTTTATTTTGATGCCACTTCAGTCGCATTATCATTCTGTCTCTTCATGTATAGTTCATAAGCAATTTGTCCGGCTATAGAAGCGGCTTTTGTTCCAGAATGATTCTTTTGACCAGATAATGTTACTATACATAGATCTCGTCCTGTAACTTTAGTGAACCCGCCAAACCATGTGAACAAGTAGTTCGGTGAAGCACCAGTAAGAGTCCCGGTTTTCCCACCGCACATTTTAGAGAGAGTAGGACACTTTTTATAACCGCCAAAACCTTTTTTACCTGTTCCAACGGCAGTAGTAGCATACATCATTTTATATATTTCTCTGGCTGTAGATTCTTTTATTGGTTGTGCAAGCTGGAAAGGACGACGTTTAAAAACTACTTTTCCTTTTCTGACAACATAATCTACCAGATATGGTTTTAAAGTTTTTCCACGATTTAAAATAGTTGAAACAATGCTAGCTACATGCATTGGGCTTACAAGAAAATCTCTATTTAGCCCCGCTGCATCCTGCCCCATTTTGATTTTATTGGTTGATAGACTGCAAATAGATTTTCCTACAGGAAGGTCAAAGAAAAAACTTTTGTTAAAGCCAAAAGCTGTTGCGTATTTGTTGACTGTTTCTCTGCCGGTTTTTTTTGCAACAGAGCCGAATACGCCGTTGTGGGAACTGGCAAAAGCTTTCCAGACTTTCATGTATGACTTTTTATATGCTAAAAAGTTGCTGTTGGATGTTATTTTTCCTGTATCAATCCCTGCTGAAGCTGTGATTATTTTAAATATTGAAGCTACAGGGAAAGTTGATTTAAAAGCCCAGTTAGAGGTTTTAAAGTCATCGTCTTCTATTTTAAGAACTTTGTTTTTATGACTTGAAGCAATTGCGAGAATTTCGCCTGTAAATGGGTCTTCTATTATTCCGACAGACATTCTTGTATCGTATTTTGCAAGAATGTTTTCCATCATTTTTTGCAGACTTGGTCTGATTGTAAGAACGATATAGGTGTCTGGATCATAACGAACAATATATCTATCATTTAACTCAGCGTATTCCCATTTGTTTTTTTGAATTGCATCAATATAAGCTTTTGCTGATGCCGGAGTATTATCATCAGAAGCAGAATCAGATTTTTTCTGAATTGCAACTTCTTTTATTTCGTCTAAAGGATTATTTGTGCTCTTTTTAACCTCAGTTTTATTATTTTCTGTTTTTTCAGGAACTTTAACTATACTGCTTTCAAGTACGAGTTCATCTTTAGGGGTTAATGTTGTTTTAGCATCTTCGACAGTAGAATCATCGTCATTTGAAGAAGTCGGTATTTCTGCCTTTTCTTCGTCGCTGCTTTCTATTTCTTTGCCGTCATTGTCTTCAAGACCGCTTAATTCTGGAGTTTCACTGGTTTCTTCTTTTAGACCATAGGATTTTGTATTGTATTTGATAGCTATTAATGGTTTGGGATTGTTGCCCTGACCTGTTACAGCTGCTAATTCCTGCTTTTTTGTTACATAAACGGTTTTACCTTTTCCTTCTGACACATAAAGAACTAGTGCGTCAACAATTTTGGAGTTAAAGGCAAACCACATAAAAAGTATGTAACAAAGGGTGCAGACTATGTTAAGCGGTTTGAATAATCGTGATAGCATATGGATTTCCCTGAAATTATTTTTTAATCTTCAATTTTTATGGAAGCAACTAAACCTGAGCGAGGAACCTTAAGTGTTGAACCAAGCTTTAAAGCCTTTTCACTGGTAATTCTGTTAAGTCTTACAATAGGCTGAACCATATTGTTATTGCCATAAAGTTTACGAGAAATCTTTTGCAATGTATCACCTTTTTGAACTCTGTATTCAGCAAATCTATCTATGTTAGTGCTGTGAAGGGTATTCTTTTCTTTTTCCAGACTTTCAGTGGTATGAGCATCTATTCTAGCTGATACTTGAGGAACAGAAGCTGTCAGATTACGGGAAGCTGGTGCAAAAGCTCCTTCTGGTGCTACTCTGGAAACTCTGTAATTTTTGTCTACAAAACTGTCAATTTTTCCAATAAGAATGGGAGAAGCCGGTTTTTCTATTCCAGGAATGATATCTGTTCTTGGGCCAATGTCTCCATGAATTGTGAAAGAAAAAATAATCTGTAAGATGAATAGACCACTCAAGAAAAACAGGAATAGGCCAATTTGCGTTTTGGATTTGTTTTTATTTTTATTCTTTTGATAATTCATACCTGCCTCCTAATGCCTATTGTTTTTATCGGCAGTCAAACAGCAAGTATTTAGAATTTTATGTCTAGATGATTATAAAGTTGATTAAATCTTATTAATCTTTATTTTTAGGTTGTTGAGGAGAAAACTCTTTTATTTTTATGCCTTCAATTATTGCAATAGCAATACCCAGTATTAAAATGTACAAATATTGCATACCGTGCATAACAATGGAAAAAGCAGTACCTTTTTCTGCAGAATGACCTAGAACATTAAATGTAAATATACAAAAATATTCATATACTCCAATATTGCCAGGACTTGCTGGTATCATTGAAGAAATTGACAAAACTGTTAATACAAATGAGGCTAAGACTAAATTATCTTCTAACCCAAAAGCTTTGAAGCCTAACCAAACAGTTATGACTGAACAAAACCAGCAGATACCAGAGGAAAGTATTATTTTTATTAGTCTTTTAAAGTCTTTTATTGTAGATAAACCGTCTATAAATTTATGGGTTAGATTAGAAAGAAAATTCTCTAATTTTTTAGGCAACAATCCAAAAATGAAACCTGTCATTTTTTCAAAGAAGCTTCGGCTAAATATGGCTATGAGAATTCCAACCAGAATAATTGCATAAAAAGCTGTTGTGAAAATGCTTGCCTGTCTTAAGATTTCATTGTTGGTAAAATTTTGGAATGAAATTAAAATAAGAGTTAAAAGCATTACACCGTCAAAAAAACGTTCTAAAACTACTGCTGCAAGAGTCTCTCCTGAATCAGCCAGATCTTTTTTTGCAAAGTAGTATGGTCTAAAAAACTCTCCAGCTCTAGCTGGTAAAATGTTGTTAAAAAAGAAAGTTAAAATTAAACCGAAAAAAGAGTATTTGAAAGTCAGCTTTTCTTTTTCTTGAATAATAAGCCATCGGTGAGCCCTGGTTATCATTTCAAAAGTATAAGACAAAATCAGTAAGAATAAGTAATTTAAGTTTATTTGAGATAGAACAGTTGGTATGGTTTGAAAATCTATTTTTCTAAGTGCTAGCCATAGAAAAAATAAACTAAAAAATATTCCCCAAATTTTTTTGTATTTTGACATAATAGCATGGTACCATTAGTATGTATTTTTTCAAAATTAAAAATTAGAGGTCAAAATTTTATGGAAATTTGGCAATTCTGGCTTGGTATAGGAATTATTTTGGCCTTATTAGGTGTTATTGTTGCAATATTAGTAAAAAAGCATAAGAATAAACATCGTATAGCTGCCCTTCAAAGGAATCTTGATGATTTGGAAAGAAGTTTCAAATTTTTATGTGAAGAAATGGAAACCACAGCTGATTTGAATATTAGGACAATGGAAGAAAAAATAGAAAGCATGAGAGAGCTTTTAACTATTGCAGACAAAAAATGTTTGTTTGCTGAAGAACTTCTTGAAGCTGTTGATAAAGGGGCACAAACATTAAAAGAAAGAAATTTGTCTTTTGGTAGTCAGATAATCTCTTCCCCTATTGATGAAGAAAAGATTATGGAGTTAGTAGAAAATAGAGTAGCATCGCTGACTGATGGATATAAAAATGAGCTTACTACTTTGAATAAACATTTTAGTTTCTTGAAAAACCGAATAGAGGTACTTGAAGAAAAACTATCCGGTGATTCTTCTGAAGCTTTGGGAGTTGATAAAGAATTAAAATCAGAAATAACTTCAATAAAAAGAGATATTAAAAATATTGAAAATTCTATTTCTGAAGCTGTTACAAATGAAATATCAAAACAGTTGAGTGTTTTAGACGAAGGTTTTGCAGAAGTAGCTGAAACAGCAGTTGCGTTTGATGAAATGACTTCTGATAACAAAAGTGGTATTAATGGGCCAGAAAGCAATGTAACCGAGTTGTTCCCAAAATTTGTTGATTCTCCTGCTGTACCTAGAATAGATCCGGATCTGAAGATTCCTAAAAACATAGATATTGAGTATTATCCAAAGGGTAAAGAGTTGGTTGTTAAAGAAATAATGGAAAAGTATGAGCAGGGTATCAGTATTCCTCAGATTGCTTCAGAGCTTAAAATGTGCAGAAGTGAAATACAGCTTATAATAAAAATGAATGAAAGAATGCTTGAAGCAAAGAAAGTTGGCAACTATGTCGATTAAGAATCTAAGTTCTACTGTTAAAAATACTCTGATTTTTATTTGTTTTATTATCGCCGCTTTTCTTATCTATTATCTTTATAATGTTATTGCACCATTTCTAGTGGCTTTGATTATTGCTTATATTTTGAATCCTGTTGTTCAGTTTCTTACCAAAAGAAAATTTTCTAGAAAATGGGCTGTGATAATGGTTTTTATCTTTTTTATAAGTATTTTTATTCTTGTTGTAGTTCCAATTCTTTATTCTATGATAACTCAGGCCACAGAATTGGGAGTAAAACTAAAGAATCTGGATACAACCCGATTGAATAAACAATATTCTGATGTTCTGACAAATACAAAAGCTAAGTTAAAAGAATGGTTCCCAGAACACAAAGATAATTTATCAGATATTCTTCAAAATACTAAATTGCAGGAATATTTGACTGATGCTGTAGTTGTTGCTAAAGATGGTCTAATAACGCTTTCTGGTAAAGTTTTTGGCTTTTTAGGCAATACTTTCACTGGGGTTTTTAACCTGTTTTTTATTCCTATGCTGGTTTTTTATATTCTATTGGATATGGATGATATTTTTGAGGGGTTTAAAAAGCTTATTCCACCAGGTTATCAAGACAAAACTCTAGATGTATTGAATAAAATAGATACTCAGTTAAGTGCTATGCTTAGAGGACAATGTATTGAAAATTCTATCTTTGCTATCATGATGACTATTGGTTTTGCTTTATCTGGTTTAAAAGCCTGCTTGTTTCTTGGGCCTCTTTCTGGAGTTGCTAATTTTATTCCTTATTTAGGAGGCTTCTTTTCTTTTATACTAGCTTTTTTTGCAGCTATTACCCAGGTTGGAGAGTCTGGAGCAGGACTTTGGGTTGGTTTGTTTGTCACAATAGGAATTGCACAATTTATAGATGTTTGGTATTTACAGCCTTATGTTGTGGGGGAAAATGCTGGTTTACGTCCATTAACCATAATGTTAGCTCTTACTATTGCAGGAAGTCTTGCTGGTATTGTTGGAATGCTGCTTGCAGTTCCTGTTACTGTTGTAATGAAGGTTTTAGGCATTGAGTTATATCATGCTTTATATGATCAGGAGCCAATTAAAAATGAGCAGCCAGAATAATGCAATAAAAGTAGTATCTTTGAGTAAAAGCTTTGGGAATAAGAAGATTCTGGATTCTTTGAGCTTTAATGTTCCTAATAATGCTATTGCTGGTTTTTTAGGACCTAATGGAGCTGGTAAAACAACAACTCTTAGAATGTTATTGGGTCTTCTTCCCGCTCCCAATGGTAAAATAGAACTTTTAGGACATAAGATTCCAGAAGAACGAGCCTCGGCATTAGAAAGAATTGGGGCAGTTGTTGAAAACCCAAGTTTTATTGATACTATGACTGCTTTTGAAAACCTTTATTGGTTTGGTTCCTTATATTTACCTATTGAGAAAAAAAGAATTTTTGAAGTTATTGAAATGGTTGGCTTAAAAGATTCGGTTAACCAAAAATTCGGTACTTTTTCATCTGGTATGAAACAACGTTTGGGAGTAGCTTTTAGTTTGCTACATAAACCTGAATTACTGATTCTTGATGAGCCTACTAGTGGTATGGACCCCTCAGGCCGCTATCAGATGAGAGAAATCCTTTTGAATATTCACGAAAAGGAAAAAACTTCAATTTTCTTGTCTAGTCATTTGTTGGATGAAGTACAAAAACTTTGCAACTATGTTGTAATAATCAATAAAGGTCAGATGGTTACCGAAGGATTTGTTTCCGATATTTTGGCTTCTAGCGAAGAACGTTTTGAAATTAGAGTCGCCGATGAATTAATAGATAATGCAAAAAGTATTCTTGAAGGTGCCAGGAATATTGTAAAATCGTTAACATTAGCTCCTAGAGGCTTTATTGTTGATATAGAAAACGGTACTTCATATCTTATAAATGAATTATTGGTAAAAGCAGGAATTAAGGTTCAGGCATTAATTCCATTAGAAAGCTCATTAGAAGAAACTTTTATTAAGCTTACTGAAAAAAATAAAGGAAACTTTTCTAATACTCGTGCTAAAAAATCTGAGCAGCCAAAAGAACCAGAAGCGGTTCAAAAAGAAGATAAAGAAAATAAGGAAGTTAAATAATTATGGATAGAATGAAAAATTTGATTCTTTTTGAATTAAAAAAGATTCTTAACAATAAAAAAGCCTTTCTTTTTCTGCTGGTTCTTAATATGGTGCCTATTGTTTCAAGCTTGATTTTGCTTTTGACTTATATAACCTGCAGAGGCCTAGGATTAGGCGATATTCAATTTATGGGTATGAAAAAGGCAATTCAGTTTATGTTTACTGGTCATTTTACTCTTTTTTCATATATTGCCCCATTCTTTTTGGCTTTAATTGTAGGCGATAGCTTTTCAACCGAGTTTGGTCGCGGTTATATGAAGATGTTGCTTATAACGCCTGTGAAAAGATGGCAAGTTATAGCTGCAAAGTCTGTTTCTATCATTACTTTTTTATTAATAGCGGTTGTAATAGGTGGTTTGATATTGCAGACTGATTTGCTTATAGCCAGGGGTATAACACAGCCAATGGGAGTGCTTCCAGCACAGCTTCAGACGAAGGCTATGGATACTTCTTTATCAATGGTAACGGCTACTTCTGCTCTTCAATTATTTGTTATTAGTTTTATAGCAAATATAATGATGATTGGTTTTTTCATTGTTTTTTCTATGTATTTTGAATCTGCGATACTTATGGCTTTTTGCAGTTTAAGCGCGATTCTTGGTATTCACGTGTTTTATTTATCCTCAGATATTTTGAAGGCACTTCTTTCTGGCTTTTTAACAAAAGGTTCCAGCCTTGAATTGTTAATAAACAGCTTTGAAAGTATTAGTAAGTATTTCTGTTTTACAAGATATTATACAGATCTTTTTTATATCAATACTATTCAAGAACTTCTTAATGGAAAAATCAGTATTTTTGCAGATAAAGTTACAGGACCTTTGGGGTTCTGCTTTGTTTGGACAATAATATTTTATGTTGTTGCAAACTTGATTTTTGCTAGAAAACAGGTTTTGCATTAAATAGGTATTAATTATTTTTGTATTGGCTTCCGATAACTATATAAACAGCTTAGACATAAATAAACAAATATAAACAAAACAAATCCCATATAGAAGCTGTTATTTCGGAGGCAAATATGCGTAATTTTAATATTTTATCAGTATTTTTAATTGGTTTGATGATGACACCATTAACATCTGCAAGTGCCAAGTCTTTAGAACCAGCAAAAGGCCGTGTTGGTCTAGGTTATACTGAAAGTTCAGGAAATACTGATGAAAGTAAGATGAATTTTTCTTTGAATTTGACTCAAAAACGTACTGAACAGTTAAAATTCGGATACGATGCTTTAGCAATATACGGCAAAGCAGATGGCCAAAAGAATGCCGACAAGAAACAGTTAAAGTTTTCCAGTGAATTTATAAAGAATGACAAATTCTCCTGGTATGCCAACTTTGGTTATATGGAAGACGAATTTGCCGGTTATAAAGACCAATATAAGCTTGGCCTTGGTATGATTAATTACTTTATTAAAGGAGAAGAAACAGTATTCTCTTGTTCTCTCGGTCTTGATTTTACAAAAGAAAAATATACCGATGATACCAAAGACGATGAAACTTGGTTAAGATTTGGCTTGGATGGGAAAAGAAAAATTGCTGATAATGTAAGATTTGCCGGTCATTTTGGTTTCGTAGCTCCAAAAGATGATACCGACGAAGCTTATAGAACAGAAACTGCCGTTGGTCTGATTTTTACAATCAATGATAAGATTGATGCAGAAATGAAATATATTGTAGATTATAACAAGGCACCTGTTGATGCTAAAGAAAAATACGACAGAACTTTTATTACAAGTATAGCTTATAAAATCTGATTTAGATTATTGACTCACTGTTTAGCAAAACCAGGCTTAGAATTATTCCAAGCCTGGTTTTTGTTTATTATCTCAAGTAATCAGGGTTAGCTATTGAAGGCATGCCTCTAAGTTGAGGCAGATTGTAGCCAGAATTGAAAATCCAACTGTTAAGATTGAAACCTATTTTTTTGTTTACAGTCCAGAATTTATTTCTTGTCTTAGAACCATAGAAAGAGTTTTTGTCTATGCTTTCTCCGTTTCGACCTTCTTTAGAGAATTCTCCACCGCCGAAACCGCCTTCAGAAATATTTCTATTGTTAATATCTCTAATAAATTCCCAGGCATAGCATCTTGTAATATTGGCGTTTGTAATTTTGCCGCCAATTCTTCCTTGATTTTGACTACAAATCTTGCTATTCAAAGCTATACAGCCTTTTATTTCGCCTCCGTTAAGGTATCCGGCAATTCCTCCAGCATAGCTGTTCCCAAGTCTGCCTGTTTGAAGTAATCCGGTACTGTAGCAATTTTGAATCTTGGTTCTTTCTCCTTGAGCTATTATTCCGCCGATAGAACTATTTTGTCCTGATGTAGTAATTGATGCATTTGTGTGGCAGTCTGTTATGGTAGAATCTTCACCGTAACCAATCAGACCGCCGATAGTTGTGTCTTTTACGTCAGAATTGATATTTATGTTGCTTAAAGACTTTCTTATTGAAGTATAATTTGTAGCATAGCCAATTAGACCGCCTATGTAATTGTTGGCCTTAATACTCCCTTCTGCATAACATTGGAATATTCTAGCATTAGAGCAGTAGCCGGCAAGAATTCCACAGTAATCTTTGCCGATAATGCCTTCTGGAGATAATTGTATTTTTAAATTTCGAACAGAACCGTTTTTGATACAGCCGAATAAACCTTGATAATTTTCGTTGGCGGCATTTATTGAGAGATTGCGAATTGTTCTGCTGTTCCCATCGAAGAAACCGTTGAAAGGTTCTTCGTTATCTCCTAAAGATAGCCAGTTTCTATCTTGGTAATTGTTTAAATCAAGGTCACAGCCAAGTTTGAAGAATCTTCTCTTATAATCTCTGACTTTATCTAACTGGTTAACGTGAGTAATAATATATGGGTTAGCTGAAGTCCCGTTTCCACCAGAAAAAGGAGAATTGAAACCATCTTGAGGAAGAGCTATATAGACTAACTGGTCTTCTGTTGAATAATGTACTCCTTCTTCATCATAACAGGTTGTTCTGAATATCAAAGCATTGGGAATGTCTTCTATATTAGTGTTTTCAAACCCTAACCATAGAGCATAACTTATAGAATTATTATCATAATATTTTTCAAAATTATTCAAATCAATGTTGCAGAAACTATAATTGTTGGCAGTAGTAAATGGAAGACTCTGAACGAAGACTTTATCATTTTCATAAAACTTATAAACATTGACTGAAACAGATGTTTGAGGTTGAATAATTGTCATTGTCTGCGAAGAAAATCTTGAATTTCTTCCATTTGTTGGAAAAATGTGAGCTGAAACCGAGAAGCCATCGTTGTCTGAAAGTGTCGCATAATGTGGATTAGCTGGCTTGTTGGCAGAATCAAGACTGCATGAAATCAAAAAGCTGTTTATTGAGTTGTAGTTATAAGAAGTATCTGCAATTAGAGCTATTTTGTCATATATTGCACAAGAGTTTATTTCGCCTATAACCATTCCGTAGCTATTTGTGGTTATTGTTGGTATGAAATATACTTCATTTCCTAGTTTAACAAGCATAAAAATACGAC
Organism: uncultured bacterium; assembly: GCA_900317935.1. GTDB lineage: Bacteria > Muiribacteriota > Ozemobacteria > Ozemobacterales > Ozemobacteraceae > RUG334. Next base: position 48,115 of record ONIU01000012.1, on the reverse strand, counting down.
TTCCATTAGGAACAGGACCTTTTGCTAAGAGAGCATATTTTATTGGAAGAGCTGAATACTGGTTCATTCCCGTTGTTTTTATTTCGTATAAATCAGAGACAGCAACAAATCTGTTGCTAAGGCTTCTTATATTGGTTAGCATTTCTCTGATTGCTGCACCAGGATTATGTCTAGCAACTTCAATAGATGATTTTTCAGCCATTGCACCAGACTCAGCAGATATATTAATGCCATGTACCGGCAAATTACCCAAATTCATATTCATTCCGCTGGACGGAAAATCTTGACGAATTGGAGGCATTGGTGGCGGCCCTGGAGGAATGGGAGCATTGGGTTGGACGGGAGGCTGATGTGGTGGAGTGTGATGTTGATTATCTGGTCTGTGTGGTGGATTTGGATGATTTGGATAACTTTGTGCACAAAGCTGACTAGTAGTAATAAATAATAATAGAACCGATAAAATGATAAGAGTAAGTTTCTTCATAGATTCTCCCAACTATTTAAAATTTGCAGCATTTTACCACAATACTTGTTTTTGTACGAGAGGGGGAATAAATTACTTGCGAATATTTCTATGTAGAATTAGTATATTCTAATATATAGCTGTTTACACAGTATTGAAAAGAAAATCAAATAAAAAAAACTTATTCTTCAAATGTATGGTAATATAATTAAGTGAATTTATACTTGAAGAATATAAGAAATCAGGTTTTGGGTTATCTGCTTGCTATTGTATTCAATATTATTCAGCAGATTTAAGGAGTTTACTTTGAAAAATATAAAATTTTTATTTATAATTCTGTTCCTGTTTACTCTGTTCTGTTTTAGCTCTACTAAGGCTTTCGCGTTTGAATTAGAGCTTTATTATGATAAAGTAGAAGAACTTTTACAAGGTAATGCAAACAGCAGTTTAGAAGATGTAATAAATAGTATTTCCCTTGGACCTGATGAAGTAATAGTAAGATCAAAAGTTGACCATAACATGGCCTATAAAATTAAGGAAGTGAAGATTACTTCTGAAGAACAACTCATAAAAGATATGGGTGAAGATTCCTATAATGATTTAACAAATAGCCAAAAGGCTCTTGTTAATGCTTATCGAGCATCTCAGCAACAGTCTGTTGAGGATAGAAAAAGTCACGCTTACAGAGACTGCAAAGTAAACCTTTATGACACAAGTGATTTTGAAGGCAATAATGATCTAGACCCCACTGGTCTTAAGCAAAGAATAATGGAAACAGACTTTTGGCCAGCAAGTTACGCAAAGAGTGGGGACATAAGAATAGGAAGTGCACATTTTGCTAATCAGACAAATGCCGAAGAAGGAAAGTCTATTTTTATACATGAATATTCCCATACATTAGACAAGAGTGCTTATATAGATGGCATGTATGGATTAGACAAGGTTCATTATCTTGATGAAATTACAACAGAAAGAGCAGCTTTTAAAGAAGCTTGGGCCGAATACAATGAAATGATTGAATCTAAAGACAGAGTAAAGGAATATGAAAAGATTGCCCGAAAGAATCAGTTATTAAAAATTGAATCTGATACAATAGGTGGTTATTATCGTAAGGAAGATAAGGTAAAAGCAAAAAATGCTTCAGCAGAACAACTTTTGGCTAATGAATGCTTTATGGCAACCTTACTTTATCGTATTCATGAAAAAACAGGTAATAATTCCAAGGGTGAAGATAAGGTCTCTGCTGCTTTCTATGCTACAAATGGTGAAGACAACAATATGTCTAATGTCATTAAGCAGTTTTTAAAAGATAATCCTGAAGATGCCAAAGTTGTCTATGAAATTATAGATAAAACCTTATTAGGAAAGATGACCGATAAAGAATTTCTTGATTTCGTAGGCGAAAATGAAGACAGTCTTGCATACGTGGAAAATCGTAATAAAGGTTTTTTGGCTAAACTTAAAGATAAATATTTCAAAAAGTCTGATTCAAAGAAAGATAAAGAAACAGCAAATAATACATTACAAGAATCAGAAGAAGATGCTACAACTGCAATTCCAGTAGATTATGAAGATGGAAAGATTTCTTCAGAAAAAGTTCAGTTAAATAATAATTCAGGTAATCCATTTGAAGATTAATAAAAGATAGATAAAAAATAGCCTCCATATTGGAGGCTATTTTTTTATGCTAATTTTCTTTTATTGTAAAATCAATCTATTGTTCTTCTATCGTATAAGGCTCTCCAGGATATTTATCCTGAGGTAGAAATTTAACAGAATAAACGGATTTCAACCCTTTTTTACCGTTATCTACAAGAGAATCTATTAGTATTTCCCGGGTTAAATCGTTCGGGTATTGTTCTTTTGCGTTATTTTCTACATATTTTATAATCGCATTATAATCCGGAGTATATTCAACCTTTCCCTTTATGCTGACTTTACCGCTATTGGCTATTTCTTTAATTTAGTATCAGAAGGAACAGGAACTAATTGTTCAAAGCCTGATAATTTAACTTTTAAGGTTACATCCTTGGCATTTCCAATGATAGACATAACTTCAAATCTAAATGTTACTGTATTTTGAGTATAGGAACGAATATAAATATGTTTCTTCAAACTATTTGGGGGTGAGTAGCGTTCGCTAATATTTTCTGAAGCGATAGCGGCAAAAGGATTGTTTATCAGACATGCTAACAGTATTGACATAACGGTAAATAATTTCATTAAGAATCTCCCCAAACATGATTTGCCTAATTATACGCTAACTCATATATATTTTTCAATTTATATACAGATTCTAAAATAAACAAATTGTACACAAAAGCTTACTGTACCGACTTTTTTATAGAACTAAACACAGTTTAATTTCGATTTATTTTTGCTATTCACAAAAAATAAAATTTTGTGCACGGAGGTCTTGCGGTTTTATTTTATTATTATTATAATCAATGTATCTACTGTTTTAGTGAGTAGGGATTTATTATTATAATCAATGTATCTACTGTTTTAGTGAGTAGGGATAATAAGTGCCAAAAATAAGGAGTAATAAGCTTAATGAAAAAAGTATCTAGTATAATCGCTGCTACTGCTCTTATGATAAGTGTCTCCGCTGCTTCTTTTGCAGCTGCCCCCGCTAAGAAACCAGCTAAAAAAGCCCCTGTAAAAGAATGGACTTTTGCTGTTTTCCTGAATGCCGACAATAACCTCGATAGATTCGGTGTTGAAGACCAGGAAGAAATGGCTCGTGTTGGTTCTAACGAAAATTTGAATGTTGTTACTTTAATCGACCGTGAAAGAGGCCCGGCTCAGATTAACTATATTGAAAAAGGCAATATCAAGAAGATTAAAGACATGGGCGAAATGGACATGGGCGATTATAATGAACTCGTTAAGTTCGCCAAATTCATAAAAGAAAATTATCCAGCCAAGCATTATATGATTGGTATCTGGAACCATGGTTCTGGTTGGAAAGCAAAACAGGACGAAGTTGTCCGCGGCGTTTCTTACGATGATTCTTCAAACAATCACATAACCAATGACCAGCTTGCAATTGCAACAAAAGAAATTGCACAGGTTTTAGGTCAGAAGATTGACATTATCAACATGGACTGCTGCTTGATGGGTATGGCAGAAGTTGCTTATGCTATTAAAGATAATTGTGAATATTTTGTTGGTTCAGAAGAAACTGAAGCCGGCAAAGGCACTCCTTATGATGATGTTCTCAAAGGTTGGAAGACTGGTATGACTCCAAAACAGTTGGCTAGTCATTGGGTAGATGCATATGCTGCATCTTACAATGGTGGTAGTCAGGGTCGTGATGATTCAACTCAGTCTGCTTATGATTTGAGCAAAACAGATGCTTTGCTTGATGCTATGGATGGTTTTGCAAAAGCTATCATGAGCGGCAAATATGCTGATAAAGTTATGACTGCAGCTGGTAAGACTGTTAAATTCGCTTATCCACAGAATATCGACCTTCTCCACTTCCTCAAAAATTTGAGACCAGAAGTTCAGGGTGATACTTCTCTGATCACTGCTATGGACAAAGTTGAAAAAGCAGCTAAGGCTATGATTATCAACAATAAAACTACTGGCCGTTATTACAATAAGTATGAAGAAGCTCAGGGTATTGCTGTTTACTTGCCAAGCAACTTAGCAATCGAAAGCAAATACTTGACTCTTGATTATTCTAAGAAGGTAATGTGGGATGACATGCTTATGGCTCTTCGCCAGCAGAGAGATGTTCAGAAGGCTGTAGAAAAAATAACCAAAGGTGATTTCAAGCCATTAAGAAGTGCAATCTCTGAAGCTAAGAAGAATCCTCGCAGTGCTTATGTAAAAGCTCTACTTCGCGAACTTAATTATGCTGCTTATACTGAAAAGAGAATCAAATCTCAGGATAAATCTGAATTTGAAAGATTGTTCAAAGAATTAAAGAACACAATGCAGGCTAAGTAAGCTGATTAGCTAATAAAAAGGCTTTCTCTTAAATTTAAAGAGAAGGCCTTTTTTATTTTGTCTGATTTGAGAATTCCCTACTACTACGACTCGCTGGCCTCCTGCGCTCGCTTGCATACCGCCATCCATGGCGGTAATACAAAAGGGGGCGAAGACATTACTCCACACACTGATTTATTAGTAAATTCTTAGTTTTTAGACAGCCTCTTTCGTGTTGGCGATTTTTCGAGGGAAAAGATCTTCCCCCAGAATGCATTGGCTTTGCTGGGGAAGTGACTTGCGTAAGCAAGTCGAAAGGGGTCATTACAATAACTATCAACTACAATAAAAACAAAAAATTTTAAAATTTGGTAGAATGAAAAAGTGTCATAAGATAGAATAAACCTCATAAAAAGTGGATTTTGCAAAACAAAAAATAATTTTAAAATATTTTATAAAAAGTTATTGACTTTAGAAATTTGTTTGTGATATATTAACTCTCCTCGCAAGGGGAGCTAAGATCTTTGAAAAACGAATCGCAAATCCGAAAAACCTTAAACTTTGAAGCAAGGAAGAAACCCCAGAGAGGGAGCGCCACTCGGGTAACACCGAGGGAGAGCAACTTCAAAGGTGCAGAGAAACCCCAGGGCAGTAGAAACTGCGAAGGAGGGAAAGGCAGACCTTATGGTCGAGCGGGGCACCAGAAGCCAGATACCTCAAAGGGAGTCAGAAGGTCAAGAGAGGGAGCCGAGACAAAGCGAGGGTGAAACCAAGCAAGGACAAGGCGCGGAACAACCGGGAGAAAGCTCCGAGGCTGGACCGAATCTCAGAACGGAAACCAACTCAAAGGAAACGATGAGCCAGGGGTCAGAGCGAAGCGAGGTCGTGAAACCGGAACGAACGGAAGCGGCCAAGAGGTAAGGGAACCCACGCAGACTCTGGAAGAAATCCGAAAAGAGACGGAAAACAGCGAGGGAAGCAAGGAGCTGGAGACAGCAACCGACCGGATGTAACGTAAGACTCTGAAGACCATAATCCTCGAAGTGCCAGTGGGGCGGAACAAACCCACAACTCCGAAGAACGCAAACCACCCGTTGAAAGGCTGAGAAAACCTAGGAATGGGGAGCGGCGGTGTGAAAACCGTCTGACACGCTCGAAGATGACGGCGCTGTAAGGAAAACGAACCTGAAGGAAGCGTCAGCGAACCCTAGCTGATGAGAATCCGTGGAAGCAAGAACCTTGAAGTCTAGAAACAAACAAAACCAAGACGGAAAGTCCGAAAGAGGAAAGCTAAAACAACAAAAGCAAACCGAATAACCAAAAGGTGTAGGTGATTGTTACTTAAGACCTTGAGAGCGACGAACGCTAGAAGGTCAGGTCCGAACAAATAGGGGCCAAAGGCAGACACTAAAAACTCTAAGGGACACCAAAGACAAGAAGGGGTGGCTGAAAGACGGTGACGTCTGAAGCTGACCACGAAAGCCCTCTAACGAGGACAAGCCCAAAAGGCAAAGCAAGGCGAAAAGCCTAGACAAGTTAGGTCAAAGACCGTAGCGAGTCACAAAAGATTGAAAGTTTCCGAAAAGGAAAAATGCGATTCAACCAAAACTTAGCTAACAGCCGCCTCTGAAGCAATTCAGAGGCGGTTTTGCTTTATCTGATTCGGGAAGTATCTTATATCTGCCCTAGTTTAGCCACAGCTAGAATAGTTGTATTTGGTAGTGATTGTTCTAAAGGCTCCACTTGAGGGCTATCGCCAAGGATGGCGGCGTGCAAGCGAGCCACAGGATGTGAGCGAGTCGCTGAGTTGCTGAACGAAGTGAAGCTGAGGGAAAACTTCGGAAAATTATTGTAATTAACTATTTTACGATTAATTATCAGGATACCATTCAGCAATCTTGTTAGTTGGAATTTCAAAATGCTGATAATCTTTTCTATCTTCCCAAGAACCTCCCCATTCAAATCCTTTTTTAATGAATAGTTTATAGCACAAATCATTTTCATCGATTTTATAGGGGAAATTTGCGTTTCTATCAAGATAGGGTTCACCGTTTATCGGTTCTACAATTCTTTTTCCATCTACTATTTTTGTGTATGGATTATATAGAGTGTTTATATCAACAGCCAATCCCAACCCATGTTTTGATACTTTAGTCGTATGAGAAATAAATCTGAAGTTGAAGGCCGATGAATTGTTGTCTTCCATGGAAGCTTCATCATCTGCATTGTATTCATCAACTAGACGAATCTTTTCAATCGGATAATTGGCCTCATACAACTGTTTCAAAATATCTAAGACATCTTCTGCGATATGTTTATTAACAATCATCTCACCATTATGTTCTTTTCCTTCTAAATCTTTATGCAAAACATGAAGATACCTCAAATCTTCTCTTGGCAAAGTGCAGTCTACTTTAAATGATTTCCCGTAAATACGGTTAAAAATATCATCCGTGATTTTTGTAATATAGAAAGAATCGACTGAAGGATTCAATGGTAATATCGGCTTATGGTCATGGTGGCTACATCCGCAAAGCAAAGATAACAGAAATACTGCCACAAAAACTAGAATTACAGTTTCTTTTATTTTAAATGCTTTCTTCATAATAAAATATTCCTAATTTTTGTGTTTAATATAGCTAAGATTATACCCAACTTCAACTTTTTTTCTTATTAATCGTTTGAACATTGTTACATATAACCGATGCTCACTAACTCTCGATTAAACAATAACTACAATAATTACTCACTACAATGAAAACTAATATTTAAAGTTGTTATTGTTGTTGGTTTTTATTGTAGTTGTTGTAGCGATTTATCGATTTATTTCAACCTTTCGATTTGCTTGAGAACTAAACAATCCTCTCCGCTCTCCTGCTCTAAGAGGCTTTAGTCTCGTCTGCTCTTTTGGTCTTATCTCTCTTCTCTATAAAATTTTTTTTTATAAATATTTTTTTAATTCGTGGATTTTATAAATTTCATTTTGTCTATATTTATGAAAGCGAACGAAATAAAAATAAATAAATTCAGGAGAAGAAAAAATGAAAAAAGTATTATCAATGGTAGCATTAATGGTATTAATGAACACAGCAATGGTTATGGCAGATTCAGATTTTGTATCAAACGATCAACAGGATGTCACTTTAAGAAACGACAGAACCCAGGTAGAACTTATGGGCGACAAACATACAGGTTCTGATGGTATAGATCCAACAAAAGCAGGCATAAGAGTTTGAAAAACAGTAAACAGATTGAGAGGTAAAAGCAAGCAAATCTAAAGATTGAAAGAAAAATTGCGATTCACAAAACTTAACTAACAACCGCCTCTGAAGCAATTCAGAGATTTTTTCATTTTAGCTTCTATTTGCGTAATATTTTTTTAGCCAATGTCTTTTGTTGGGATTCTCCTAAAGCCCCTACTTGAGGAGGGGTGTCTGCCAAAGGCAGACGGGGTGGTGATCTAACTAGAGTAATATTTTTTGTTTATTTGTTATAAATACATTCACTACTTTGGTTATTATTACTTAATTCCAACATAAATAATATAAAATCATAGTTAACAACTTAATAAATTATTCAAAGAAAGTTTTTCATGGTCTTAAAAAGACTTATAATAAAGTTAACTATCTTTTATATATTTATAAGGAGAATTAAAATGGTAGAGGAACTTCTATTTACAAAAATTGTTGATAAATCGACTCTTTATGAAGGAATAAGCATTCCTGTTGCTTATCAGAAATTTCTTTTAAGTAAAATGCATTTCTCCTTAGAAAAAGGTAGTCAGAAAAATATTAAAGTGGAAATGTGTGGATATATTTACGATGATGCTGTTATAAAGAATCAATTTTTTGATGAAGTGAAATTTCCAAATCACTCAGATTTAATACAGATTCGTTATACTAAGCAAAGTTTACTTGCCCAAAAAATACGTGAAGTTTTTTCTGTAACAGAATATTTCGTTAATGAGTATTGGAAAAATCAAGCGGATAATAAATCACACCTTGTTATACCAGAAGACAGTAGAGAATACATTGCTTTATATGTATCAAAAGATGGAATTCGATTTGATTGTATTCCACGCAATTCAACAATAAAAACTCAACAAAATATTGATTTTGGTGAAGAGGCATCTCAAAGAAGAGAAACAACTACTTTGGGTTTCAAGAGAAATGCAAATGTTATCGAAAAAGCAAAAAAACGTGCCAATGGAATTTGTCAATTGTGTGGTAATCAAGCTCCATTCCAAGACAAACAAGGACACCCGTATTTGGAAGTACATCATGTAATATGGCTTTCACGTGGTGGTGCTGATAAATTAAGCAATGCAGTTGCTTTATGTCCAAATTGTCATTCTAAAATGCATATTGTCGATGATGAACAAGATATAGCACTTTTACTAAAAAAAGCTAAGTAATCATATGGTAATTTGCTATAGACATAATTATTGATTTATAATCGTATTAAATCTAAAGTATCACAAAAACAAAGTAAGAGCTTTTGTAATATGAACTATGACGAACTAGTAAATCTAAGACAAATGAATGTCGCATGGATTTTGCTTAGAGCTGACAATGCCCCATTAATAATAAGTTTTCTACACAAAACTTTTATAGAGCCAAATAAAAGAGATATAGCCAAAAACATATTAGAAAATTTACTAGAAGATGAGTTGTTCAAATTAAGAGATAGAAACCAGGATCTTTTTCCTAAAAAAGCGTCTGAATACATTACAGATTGGCAAAAAAGTGGCTATTTAAGGAATTTTTATATTGATAACGATGATGAGCCTCATTATGATATTTCCGCAAAGGCAGAAAAAGCCATTCAATGGATAGACGATTTAATATCTAAAAAATTCGTAGGCACTGAATCGCGTTTAAGAACTATTTTCAGTTTAGTTGAACAAATAGTTATTGGATCTGATAAAAACAAAGAAAATCGTTTAGAAAATTTGGAAAAGCAAAAACAAACTCTTGAAGCTGAAATAGAGAAATTAAAAGCTGGAAATGTATCTATTTTAAGTGATAGTGAAATTAAAGACAGATTTCAGCAGGTTATTTCTTTATCTAATATGATGTTAAGCGACTTCAGAGAAGTTGAAGATAATTTTAGAAAACTAGACCAAGCCACTCGGGAAAAAATTGCGACTAGTGATGGTGCTAAAGGAGAAGTTCTAGAAACTCAATTCAAAGATTTTGATTACATTGAATCAACCGATGAAGGAAAAAGCTTTAAAGCCTTTATGCAATTTATTATGTCGCAAGATAAAATAGACGATTTCGATGTAAAATTGGGTAAAATACTTGAAATGAAACAGATTAAAGAGCTCAAACCAGATAAAAAAATTGCCAAAGTATATCGAAATTGGCAGGAAGCTGGAGAATCAACTCAAAAGATGGTCATAAAACTTACTCAAAGACTAAGTAGGTATGTAAGCCAAAATATATCATCTCAAAACAAAGGTATTGAGCGACTTATAAAAAGAATAGAAAACATGGCAATAAAACTTAAAACAATTGCTAATAACGACAAAAATTACATGGATATAGATAAAGCAGGAATTGAATTATCTTTGCCAATGGAATTACCTCTTTGGACTTCTTCTGAAAAGCCAAATATTGTTTCAGATATTGAAATTGGCTTAGAAAACGACATAGATGATAGTGCCCTATATAATCAAGTCTTTGTAGATAAGCAATCCATAATAGATAATATTCGTAAAGCACTGAATTTAAATGAACAAACAACTTTAGGACAGGTTATAAATAACAATCCATTAAATGAAGGTTTAATGGAGTTAATAAGCTATTTTAGCGTTGCAAGTGAAATGCAAAACAGCAGGAAAATTAATATAATTTGTGATGATTCAAGCAAAGAAGAAATAAAATGGTTGGATAAAAGTCTGCAAGCAATTCGAGTTGCCAAAATTCCAAAAATCACAATAAGTTACGAGAAATAAAATGACTATATCTAAAGAAGAAAAAAATAATTATAACTTTTCCAAAATACTTATAAATCTTATGAAAGGTATTGTTTACAGAGAAGATGATGTAAACATATGGAATTTTTTAGAAGATAATGAATCTCAGGTTTCAGAACACTTTAAAATAATTGGTTTACGGCTAATTGTTGATAAATCAAGAGGTTATGCTTACTTAAAGCAAATTATATTTAATCAAGAAGAGGAACAGCTGCCTAGATTAATAAGAAAACAACCTCTAAGTAGACAAGTATCAATATTAATTGTTGTTTTACGTCAAATTGTTATAGAAAAAGAAAACTCAGGTAGTGATGATAGAATCATTGTTTCTTTTGATGATATAGCAGATAAATATAGAGCGTTTTATCCAAATAGCAATGATGATGAAAAAAAATTCTATAAAGATTTAAAATCATATTTAAAGAAGGTTATAGACTTAGATTTTATTAGAGAATTAAAAAGTGAAGAAGATAATTATGAAATAAAGCCAATAATAGTATCATTTGTAGACATGGATTGGCTTAACAATTTTAAGGACAGGTTAACAGAAGAATTGAGAGAAAATAGTATAGATATTTCTGATGAAAATGAGGATTTAGAATGAATTACGAACAAAGCTTTTTAGAATTTGCAACAGATAATTCAACAACAGGTTTTAGACTAGATCGGTTAGAAATACTTAATTGGGGAACTTTCGACCAAAAAGTCTGGTCTCTTTATCCCTCAAGCAGAAATATTCTAGTTACAGGCGAAATTGGTTCTGGAAAATCAACAATAGCAGATGCAATAAGCACATTACTAGTTCCTCCGCAGTGGTTGTCTTTTAATAAAGCCGCAGGAGCAGAAAGGAGAGAAAGAGATTTAAAATCTTATGTCTTAGGTTTTTATAAAACGGAATCTAGTGACAGTGGTTTAATTGGTAAGCCAGTGTCTTTACGTGATATTAATTCATATTCTGTTATATTAGGAGTTTTTAAAAATTCAGGCTTCAACCAGGTTTACACTCTAGCACAGGTTTTTGTGGCTAAGCCTGAAGGAGGACAACCTGACAGATTTTATTTTATTGCTAGTTCAGATTTATCAATTAAAAATGATTTTTCAGGCTTTGGAAATGAAATCAAAGCTTTAAAATCAAGATTAAGAAAAATACCTGATTCAAAAATATATGACACTTTTCCTCAATACGCTAACGATTTTAAAAGATATTTTGGAATAGAGAATAATCAGGCTTTGGGTTTATTTAATCAAACAATTTCAATGAAGTCTGTTGGAAATCTTACGTCTTTTATTCGAGAAAATATGCTTCAAGAATATGAAATGAATGAAAACGTAAATGCAATGATTCAGAATTACGAACAGCTTTCAAAAGCCCATGATGAAATCCTTAAAGCAAAAGCCCAAATAGAAATATTGAAGAAAATATCTAATATAGGTCAAGAATGTAGCAAAGCAGAAAATGAAATAATTAATACTGACACAAAAATAAATGCTCTCCCTTCTTATATGCTTATTAATAAAGTTTCTTTTATAGAAAAAGAAATTAATAGATTAAATAATGAAAAAGACAATATTGATTTAGAATTAAATAAATTAAAAGAAGATGAAACAAACAATAATAATCAAGTAGTAGAAATAACATCTGATATAGCTTTAAATGGCGGCAATGAGATTACAGAAATAGAAAATAAAATAAAAATTCAAGAAAAAGAATTAAATAAACGCAAAAAGAACGAGCAAGATTATAAATCTATTTTATCAATGACGGATTTGATATTACCTTCTGATATTGCAAGTTTTGAAAATAACAAACGCCAAATAGAAAAAATAAGAGTTGACACGAAATCAGAATATGACGAAAAAAAAGAAGAAAAATTTAACCAAAAACATAATATACAGGAATTAAAAAATAATAAAAAGCAAATAGATGATGAAATTAATTCGTTAGAAGGACGTATAAATAATATTCCTCTAGAGCAAATAAATATCAGAAATTTAATATGTAATAAAACAGGTTTATTAGACGGTGATTTACCATTTGTTGGAGAGCTTATTCAGGTAAAAGAAAGTGAAAAAGTTTGGCAAGGAGCTATTGAACGAGTCCTTCATGGTTTTGGTTTATCTCTATTGGTATCTGATTCAGTATATTCTAAAGTATCTAAAGCTGTTGATGAAACAAATTTAAAAGGAAAAATTGTTTATTTCAGAGTAAAAAAGCAAGAAAAAATAATAAACAATCATAATATTTCACCAAATTCTATGGTTAGAAAAATAAAGGTAAAACCAGATTGTTGGACTTACGATTGGTTGCAAAATGAACTAGAAGAAAGATTTAATTATATATGCTGCGAAAATATTGAATTATTCCAAAAAGAAAAATATGCCGTTACAATAAATGGTCAGGTTAAACATGGCGGAGTAAAGCATGAAAAAGACGATAGAAAAGCAATTAACGATGCTTCTACTTTCATTTTAGGTTGGAACAATAAAGAAAAAATATCTAATTTAAAAGACGAATCTAATAAAATTCAAAAAAGAATTAATTCTTTAGTTTCTGAAATAAAAATACTAGATAATGACTTAAAATCATTAGAACTCAAAGATAATAAATTGCATGAACATATAAAATATAATAGCTATGAAGATATAGACTGTAAAAGCCTTGATTCAGAAATAAAAGCGTTAAAAGAAAGATTAGATGAGCTAAATAAATCATCAGACAAACTTAATAAACTAAGAGAGCAAAAAGCAAATTTGGAAGAAAAATTGATTGAGATAAGAAATAAGATTAGCGTCAAAACTAAAAAGCAAGGCGGAATAGAAACTAAAATAAACGAACTAATGTATATTTTAATCAAATCTAGCAATGAAATAAATACTAATAGCGACTTCCCAAAGACAGAGTATTTAGAAAGTTGTTTAAATGAAATTATAAATGATATTAAGGAAATATCATCACTAGATGAGTTTGATAGACAAGAAAGGTTTTTAAACAAAAAATTTAATGATTTGAAATCAAATTTTCAAAAGGATTTTAGTGATAAAAAGAATACACTAGTTAAAGAAATGGGTGTATTTAAAAATAAATATGCCTTAGAATCAGCAGAGCTAGGGCAAGAATATCAATATCTTTCTGATTACAATAAATTTCTTTTAAGGTTACAAAATGATGATTTGCCTAGATTTGAAACAAGATTTAAAGATTTACTGCATCAACAAACAATTCAAGGAATTGCATCCTTTAATTCAAAGTTAAACAGAGATTCTGAAGAAATAAAAGATAGAATTAGAGCTATAAATGAGTCGTTAAAAGAAATTCAGTATAATGAAGGTCGTTATATAAGAATTGAAGTTATTTCTAATAATGACAAAGAAATAAATGATTTTAAAAGCGACTTACGAAATTGCACAAGCAATTCATTAAATTTTTCTGATGACGATTATTATAACGAACAAAGATTTGAAGCCGTTAAAGTAATTATAGACAGATTAAAAGGTCGAGAAGGCTTTATTGATACAGATAAAAAATGGCGTTTAAAAGTTACTGACGTTAGAAATTGGTTTAATTTTGCTGCTTCCGAAAGATATTCCTCTGATGACAGTCAGGCTGAATATTACAGTGACTCTGCTGGTAAATCTGGAGGACAAAAAGAAAAACTTGCATATACCATATTGGCAGCAGGATTAGCTTACCAATTTGGTCTAAGAAAAATAGGTGAAACGAAATCAAGAAGCTTTAGATTTGTTGTTATTGATGAGGCTTTTGGTCGTGGAAGTGAAGAATCAGCTCGTTTTGGATTAGAACTTTTCAAAAAACTGGATTTACAGATAATGGTTATAACACCTTTGCAAAAAATACACGTCATAGAGCCATATATAGACAATGTGGGTTTTGTGGCTATCAGCGACAACAGGTCTAGAATACGCAATTTAAGCATAGAACAGTATAAAGAAGAATATAATGAAAGAACTTCAATACAGTAAAGACATAAAAGAAGAACTTAATAAAGTTTGGAATAAAGGCTTGATTTTGCGTCAAAAATTAAGCATCAACAAAGATCAAATAATCATTAAATTTCCTTATAAAATAAAGTTAAAACAGCCTGCTTCAAAAGATAGAGTAGATAATTTAGATAAAATTATGGATTGGTGCAAGCACTGGAAAGAGCAATATGATTTATTTGACAAGCAAAAACTTAATATAAGCATTGAATATATGCCGATTAATGACAGAATTTTAGGGAAACAGGAACTTCCTGCGTATATTGTGGTAAATGATATAAATAGCTTCATACATTATATAAAAAAAGAAAAAGAGATTAAACAATTTGAAGAAATAGTAACGGTTATTTTTGATGAATGTTCTAATCTCCTTAATTTAATGAATGATAAGCCTTTCGATTTTTTGAAATACGATTCAAAAGAATGGCACAAAATTATACAAGTATCTGTTTGGATAGCTAACAATCCAAATCCAAATATTTATTTAAGAGAATTGGAAATTCCTAATGTTGATACAAAATTTATAGAAAAGCATGATGGAATTTTGAAAAAAGTAATAAATTTTCTTCTTAACAAAGATGAAAAAGATTTTGCTACGAATAATTTTGAAGAACGCTATGGATTCAAAAGAAAGCCTGTAACAGTTCATTTTCGTATTCTTGACAAAGATTTAGATATAAATGGCTTAACGGATTTAGAAATCCCTATTGAGGATTTTGCTAGATTAAATATTTCTGTCAAAAAAGCATTTATAATAGAAAACAAGATTACAGGGTTGTCTTTCCCAAATGTAAAATCAGCAATAGTTATTTTTGGTCTTGGTTTTGGGCTAGATAGACTTAAAAAATGCGGTTGGCTGAATAATTTGGAATTATATTATTGGGGTGACTTAGATACAAACGGTTTTGTTATGCTAGACCAGTTCCGTTCTTATTTTCCAAAAGCCAAATCAATGCTAATGACTTCAGAAATTGTTAAAGAGCACAAAGATATGTGGGTTAAAGAGGAAAAACAATCTATTAGAGAGTTAACTCATTTAACAGCTGATGAAGCAAATACCTACAAAGAATTAAAAGAAAACAAACACACCAACAATTTACGCTTAGAACAAGAACGAATTAATTTTTCTTTTGTAAAAGAATTTTTAAATAGTCTATAAATAATACTATTTTTTACGTTTGGTTTTAAAGGTGGATTAGTTATGGTTGATGAAATTTCTAATCGATCTTATTGTCTTTTTCAATTCTCAATTCTCATTTTACAACAGCTACTCGGCAGCGCTTTTTATAGCAGGCTATGACAAACTTTCTGACTACATAGGTATCTTCGTCATCGAAGATTTTGATATATCGATTGTTTTCGATTTGCTTCATTCCCTCGTCAAGAGCTTCCTGGAATTTTTTGGGGCTTTCAGCGTATTTGAGTTCTATTATTATGCCAATAGTATAGCTTGGAGTGTAAAGAATAAGGTCAGGATAGCCGTAACCAGATTCTTTGTTTGATTCAACAATAAGTTTCTTGTTGTTTGGGGTTAATAAGCCTAGCAGAAGACCATGGTAGAAGTTTTCCTTGTAATCTGTCTTTGCCATACTGTCTCTGACACTGATAGACTGCTCTAGGATTTCAGTAAAAGCCTTTTCAACTTTTTCTGCATTTCCATCGTATAAACCGTCATAGAGTTCATTCATAAGAGGCTGTTTTTCTATGAAAGAATCTTTCATCCATTCCATAATCTGATCTTCATAAAGAACTCTTATTTCTCTATTAGGAATTCTTAGACTGAAAGTGTCGTTACTTTCCCTGTCGGTAAAGGTAAGATAGCCCGTAGAGAAAAGAACGCTCCAGATATTATCTGTCTTTTTATACAAATCTCTGTAGGTAATTTCCTGCTTAATCTTTTTAGTGATTGTCTCGCCAGCAACAAGGCTTTCAATCTCTCTTTTGGTTGAGTTGTCGGCTTCTTTTAAGAATTTAATTATTATGTCGTTTCCGCTGGTGTTTGCCCAGTAAGGTTTTGGGAAAACATTTATATCTGTATCTAGTTGGCTACAGAAAAGTATTACATCCCATGGGCAATAGACTTCTTTTTTCCCGAATCTATAACCATCATACCATTTTTTTGCATCGTCGAATCTAGAAGAAACTTTGTAGTAATCGAACATTTCTCTAACTTCGTCTTCTGTGAAACCAAAAAATTCGGAAGCTTCATTATCTGCAATAGAAAATACGTTGAAATTATTTACTCCTGTAAAAATGCTTTCTTTGGCTATTCTCAGGCAACCAGTAAGCACAGCCATTTCTAAATATGGATTTGTTTTGAAAGTGTTATTGAACATTCCCCTTATAAGAGAAATCATTTCGTTGAAATAACCATTGATTTCCGCTTTATCTAAGGGAACATCATATTCGTCTATTATGAAAACAGTCTTTTTGCCGTAATGTTTGTATATTAGTTCGGAAAGAATTCTTAGGCTTTTGGTAATTAAATCATTTTGTTTTTCTTTATCGTATTTTTCTATATTTTTTATACTTTTAAAAGTATCTTTTTCTTCATCGTTTAATTTTTCACTATTAGATAAATCATTAAAAGAGCGAACAGCATCTAGAACCAGTCCCATTAGATGGAGTCTTGCGGATTCAAAACTGTTTCCTTCAACGCCTTTTAAAGTCATAAAAATAGTAGGAAACTGGTTCTGCCATTCTTCACAAAGTGTTTTGTTCTCAGATATTTTCAAGCCATTGAATAATTCTGGATTGCCACCCATTCTTAAAAATTCGTAAAGCATGGTCATGTTAAGAGTTTTGCCGAAACGTCTTGGGCGGGTGAATAGATTTACATCACCCTTTTTCTCTTTCAGATATTCTATTAACCCTGTTTTATCAATATAATAAGAATGGTCGTTTATTAGTTTTTCAAAAATATCTGTTCCTATTGGTAATGGCTTTTTATTGGACATATCTATGTTCCTACTTTTATTTTATAGGTTAATTCTAATAGGAAACCTATTTTTTAGCAAGATGTTGAGAGTTGAGAGATGAGAGATGAGAGATGAGAGATGAGAGATATAAGATTAAAGTAGTCATTGTTTTTATTGTTGCGATTTAATGATTTATTTCAACCTTTTGATTGTTTGAGAACTAAACGCAATTTAAATTCGATTTACTTTTGCAATTAACCGAACAAAAAAATATTGTTTAAATGATTGCGGTTTTTAATTTTTATCATTATAATTGACTTAATCATCTCTCATTATATTGAGAAAAATAAGTATTATAAGTATAGGAGTATAAGCCAAATGAGAAAAGTATCTAGTATAATCGCTGCTACTGCTCTTATGATAAGCATTTCTGCTGCTTCTTTTGCAGCTACCCCAGCAAAGAAACCAGCTAAAAAAGCTGTAGTAAAAGACTGGACTTTCGCAGTATTCCTGAATGCTGATAACAATCTCGACCCATTTGGAGTTGAAGATCAGGAAGAAATGGCTCGCATAGGTTCTAATGAAAATGTTAATGTTGTTACTTTGATTGACCGTGAAAGAGGTCCGGCTCAGATTAACTACATTGAAAAAGGCAAAATCAAAAAGATTAAAGACATGGGCGAGCTCGACATGGGCGATTATAAAGAACTTGTTAAGTTTGTTAAGTTCGTCAAAGAAAATTATCCTGCTAAACATTACATGATAGGTATTTGGAATCATGGTTCTGGCTGGAAAGCAAAAACTGACAAGAACGTAGTTCGTGGTGTTTCTTATGATGATTCTTCCAACAATCACATCACTACAAATGAACTTACTACAGCTACAAAGCTTTGTGAAGAAGCTCTTGGTCAGAAGATTGATGTTATTAACATGGACTGCTGTCTCATGGGCATGGTTGAAGTTGCTTATGCAATTAAAGACCATTGTAATTACTTTGTAGGTTCTGAAGAAGTTGAAGCCGGCAAAGGTACTCCATACGATGACGTTCTCAAAGGTCTCAAACCCGGCATGACTGCAAAAGATTTCGCTAATCATTGGGTAAATGCTTATGCTAAATCTTATCAGGGCGGTAGCCAGGGACGTGATGATTCAACTCAGTCTGCTATGGATTTAAGCAAGATTGATGCTTTGGTTGATGCTCTTAACGGTTTCTCTAAAGCTATTATGAGTGGCAAATATGCTGAAAAAGTAAGTGCTGCTGTTGCTAAGACTGTTAAGTTTGAATATCCTGAAAATATAGACCTTCTCCACTTCCTCAAAAACTTCAAACCATCTGTAGAAGGTGATTCTTCTGTTATCACAGCTATGGATAAAGTAGAAAAAGCTGCTAGAGCTGTTATTATCAATAATAAGACTACTGCAAGATCTTCTTCTTACAATAGATACAAAGATGCTGAAGGTATAGCAATCTATTTGCCTCAGCGCTTTAATCTTGAATCAAAATACTTAGATCTTGGTTTCTCTAAGGCTTCTATGTGGGATGATATGATTCTTGCTCTTCGCAGCCAGAGAGATGTTAAAGAAACTGTAGACAATGCTTGCAAAGGTGAATTCAAAGGCTTGAAGAGTGCTATCTCTGAAGCAAAGAAGAATCCTCGCAGTCAGTATGCCAGAATGCTTGTTCGTGAACTCAACTATGTTGCTTACACTGAAAAGAAGATTCCAGCAAAAGATCAGGCTGAATTCGACAGATTGTTCAAGAGTTTAAAGAGCGCAATGCAGGCTCGCTAATCTCTAATCCTTAATTAGTATAAAAAAGCCGTTCTCTTTATAAGAGAGCGGCTTTTTTATTGCTTAATTTTTGACTTTTGGGGAAATAAATATAAAATAAAGAAATAATATTTTATTAGAGGAAAAATAATGAAGAAAATTATAATAGGATTTTTTGCCATATTGGGAATAGTTATTTTAGTTATGGGATATAGAGTTTATTATGTTTTTTCTTTTAATAAACAACTAGAAAAGATATCCTTAGATGATTATGATGGAAGAGGGGCTGTAAAACTTAGAGATGATAATTTCCCTGATTATTTAATAAAGTTTATGGCTGATGATGATTTAAAAGGAAAGACATCAAATTTAGAAACGTTACTGCCTGATAAAGATAAGATTTTTGATCATGAAGCTGTTAATAAATTAGTTACAGCAACAGAAGCAGAGTTTTCAGCTCAGAATATAGATGATTTTAAACAGATAGTTCCAATTATAAAAAATAAAATGAAGGAGACAAAAAAATCTACTGCACCTTCTTTTTCAGAAAGTGAAAACTTTCCATCTTCCCCTACTTTTAAAACTATGAGAGCTACGGCAAGATACTGGTATATGATAAGTAGAGTGTTGGAGCAGAAAAAAGATTACGAAACCTCATTGTATTTAAGTCATGCTATTTTTTATATTACAAAGGATTGTCAGTCGAATTACAGCAATAGTGGTTCTTTGATTAATAAGATGATATGCGTTGCCCTTAACAATATTGCTTGCAATTCAATAATGTATTGGGCCAGCAGACCTAAGCCTCAATGTAAAGAACTTAGCAAGGAAGTTGCGAAAGACATTTTGGATTTTATAAAGAATGAATATCCGTTATCTGTAACTATAGAACATGAAAGTTTGTTGATAGAAGACGTTTTAAACAGTTTTGCAACAAAAAAAGGTGGTTCAATCTATGCTAAGTTAGTGAAGTCTAATGCATATAAAGTAATATTGGATATTTGTTATAACGAACCTAAGAAGAATTTTGATAAACCTATTTATGAAATAAAGAAACAGATGAAAGAATTTTCTGAAAAACGTGAAAAATTGCTTGATGATGATTCTGCTTATTTATATACTACTGCTTTACTTAATCCGGATAAGGCCGTTGCTATTATGATTTTTAATCTAGCTAGCCCTAATTTTTCAAAAGCTAAAGAGGCTTATGAAGCAAGTTTGGCAAAAATGGAAATGACGGCTATTGCTCTTGCTATAAATTCTTTTGTTTGTGAGAAGAAGAAATATCCTAAATCTATGGATGAGTTAAGCGAATGGTTTGGAAGCAAACTTCCTAATAATAGAATAACTAATGAACCTTATGAATTAGATTTTAAAGGCACTCATGTTCTTTCTAACAATTCTATTTCAAATTATGAATTCTTCTTTGATTTCTCAATAAAATGATGAATTCTTGACACTTTTAATTTTGATAAATATAATTAAAAGACAAGGTATGCTTTTCTAATAAGAATATAAGGTTAAATAGTATGAAAAGAATGATTGCAAAATTAATGCTTGTTTTTGCTTTGGTATTTGTTTTGTGTACCGAAACAGAAGCGGCTAAACGAAATCAAAAAGAATGGACTTTCATGATTTTCATGAATGCCGACAACAATTTAGACCAAAGCGCCGTTAAAGATTTGAAAGAAATGCGTGCTAAAGGCGGCTCAAATGAGTTTATGAATATTGTTGTCATGGTAGACCGAGAAAAAGGCCCAGCTGTTACCTATTATCTTGAAGATGGTAAGATGGAAATAGTTACAAAGCATGGCGAAGTAGACATGGGTGATTACAAGGTCTATACTAATTTCGTTAAAAGTGCAATCAAAAAATACCCGGCTAAGCATTATTGTTCAATAATTTGGAACCATGGAACCGGTTGGAAAGCTATTAAAGCTGCGCAAGGCATGGTAAGGGGTATTTCATATGATGACCAGTCTGGAAACCATATTACTACTGCTCAGTTAGGTTTTTCCTTAAAAGATATAAAACAGGCATTAGGAAGAAAGCTTGATTTGCTTTGCTTTGATGCTTGTCTTATGCAGATGGCTGAAGTTGCTTATACGGTTAAAGAAGGGGCAGACTTAATTGTTGGCTCTGAAGAAACAGAACCTGGCGATGGCTATCCATACAAAGAAATTTTTTCTGGTATGAAAAAGGGTATGACTCCTAATGACGTCGCCAAGCTTATTACAAAGGCTTATACTGATTCTTATGATGACGGCAGTGCCGGTTATCATGCAAGCACACAGTCTATTGTAGTTTCATCAGCATATGAAAACTTTAAAGATGCTTTGAATGGTTATGCAAAATCGCTTATGTCATCTGATTCTGGGAAACAGATAACTAAGATACTGAGTGAAGTTCAGGTATTTGGTTACCCAGAAAATATTGATTTAAAGCATTTTGTTGTTCTTTCAAAATCAAAAATCAAAAATCCAACAGTAAAAAATGCTGCTGATAAGCTTTTAAGTGCATTAGAAAGACTTGTTCCAATGGCTGGAAGAAGCGGTTATGGAGTTAATTTTGCTTATGGTCTTGCAATTTATTTCCCAAAAGAATCTAATAAATTCAGCAGAGAATATTTTCATTTGCCTTTTGCAAAAGGAACAATGTGGCCATCACTAATTTTGGATTATTACAAAAAGTCTGTAATTGCCCCTATTATGGAAGAAGTAGCCCAAAACAGAGTTACAAAGCTAAAAGAGTATGTTGCTAAAGCTAACGAAAACAACAGAGATCTTAGCTTAGAGCTTATTGCGAAACTGAATTTTTTGTGTTTTTCAGAACAAAAGTGTGATGAAAAGACTCAGAAAAGAGTTAAAGCTCTATTGGCTGAACTAAAGAATAAATAGTTCTTGCATGAAAAGAAATAGAATAAAATACAAGCTCGTAAGAGCTTGTATTTTTGATTTAGATGATATTATATCTTTTGAGAAAAATGTTTTAAACGATTCTTCAGAGTATTCTTCTAAAAGAAATTTGCAAAAATATATAAAATCTTCGAGTTCAAAATTTTTACTAATCAAATTTGAAAAGCAGATTTGTGCTTATGGTTTGATTGCAATCAGGCATTTTAAGAATAAGCCTTCTGCAAGAATACTTAAAATAGCTGTAAAAAAAGGTTTTAGAAGAATTGGATTAGCTTCTGAGCTTATTTGTGAATTAGAAAAATATGCTTTAAAGAATTCTATGACAGGAATCTTTGCAGAAGTCAGAGAAAGCAATATGGCCTCATTAAATTTATTCCAGAAACTAGGTTATAAAATAACAAAAACTCTATATGGTTATTATAGCAGTATAAACGGCAGTTATGACCTTGAAAACGGTATTAAGCTTTATAAGATCCTCTATGGAGGGAGAGCTTTAGGACAATAACAACTATTAAAAACTAGTCTTCTTCGAAGTCTATCAGCTTTGGCTTAGGTTTTTCTTCTGTTTTGTCTTTATTATTTTCACTTTCTTCATCTATATAACGGCATTGCCAGCTTTCGTCGCTAATATAAGGCAATAATACAGAATAAAGCTTTTCATCTGTTTCAATAAGACCTAAAAGATTAAATATATTATTTAGATCATCTTTAGCATTGAAAATATCTACAGATTTGTGAACAGGAACGAATTTGCTTCTTTTTATTAAAGTATTGATACGGCCTGCTCTGATTTCGTCATTTCCTATTTGTTGCATTAAATTAGTATGAAAATCAGAAAAAACTTTGTTGATTAGATAAAAGTTATATTTTTCTTTTGTTTCAAGCCTTTCTATGAATAACTCTAAGTCTTTAAAACTGCTTCGAATTTCAGAAAAGTATTTTACTTTTTCTGCTATATTGTGATTGTGCTGATTAATAAAGCTGATTTGTTTTTCACTGTAATCAATTGCGTATTCCAGTTGATTTGTAATATCTCCGATAGAGTCTGTTTGTTTCGAAATGATATCTAAAATTTTATCATTTGTCTTTTTTACATAAAAGCCAAGTTTTGTCAGGTCGTTTAGTCTAGTATTTGTCTTTTTAATGCTTTTTATGTTTTCTTCGGCTTTTATTACTAGTTTATGGTAAGCCTCATTAATACTTTTATATTTCTGAACATCATCAGATATTTTAATTATGAGGTTATTTATTTCTTCTGGAGTTTCAGAGATTTCGTCAGTTAAGTTTTTTTCTGTTTCTAGCAACTTATCGTTAAATCTTTGAATATTTAATTTGATTAATTCAGGGAAAATATATGAAGCTGCATAAATAGAAAAAGGTGATTGTCTGGAAATATTTAAAACTAAATTCGTATTGCGTTTCTGTTGTGAATCTGCTTTGTCTGTATTGTTTATAGCTTCACCAATACAGAAAGTTTTATAATTCTTGTTGTAAATTTTCTGCAATTCTTCAAGATTGCCTTTTAGGGTATTCAGCTTTTTTCCGCTAAATTTTTCTATCCAGAAGTTGTCTGGATTTTCTATTTTTGCTGTTTTTACTGTTGTATCGGAGGCTACTGTTTTTTTGTTCTGATAATCTTCTTCAAAATCAATAGGTTTTGCTTTGGTAGTAACTTCAGATTCGTTTTCTTGTAAAACTTCTGAAATCTTAACAGAATCATGCTCCGAAGAGCTTATTTCTTCTGCGGAGCATGGATTTAAAATACTTAATGTCAGAATTAGTAATGTTGTGGAGGTAAGTAATCTATTCATATAATAGAATTATACTACTTTTTTGTATCAATGAGAATCTGTAGCTCTTCCTCCTTTGTAGCTTTTTCTTATGCTGGATGAATTAGAGTAATTCATGCTTGGGAAAGAAGAAACATTGCTGGCAGAAGCTTCTTTTGCGCCCATGTTTCCATACCATGTATAAGTTTTATTTATTGGGTTTAGTATAGCATATAATTCAGCTTTTCCGTCTCCGTCAGCATCAACATAAATTTTGTCAGAAACCCCATCCAGGTCTAAATCATATTCCCATTGGTCGATTCTGCCGTCAAAATTTCTATCATATTGATAATCGTTAAAATGGCCGTCAAAATTTCTGTCAGTAGCCCAGTAATCTGGAAGTCCGTCTCCATTCCTGTCGGTAATAATTAAATCTATTACTCCGTCTCCATTTCTATCGAATTGGCCAATACTCTTATTCCCAGTTGCTTTAAAGGCATAAGCAGTATCTGGATTCATAGAAGCGATATCTGGAGAGTTTTCCCAGCTTTTCAAAGCTGCTTTTAATTGATTACTGCCAATTATCATTACAACAGTAGCAATTAAAGCACTGATACAAACTCCAATTTTCCTGTTTAACATAACGACCTCCATGTGTGGTAAAACAAGAAAGTATGCAAAATCTAATCTTTGGCAAGAGGTTTTTTAGAATATTAAATAATAAAAAATACCGGAGAAGAATAATATTGAAGAATAAAAGGAAACCGAGGTTTTCGATTGTTTGAGAGTGAAGATTGTTAAAATCATTAAATAGACAGCAATAAACGGAATCAAACTATTTAATGAAACCAGTAAAATAAGCAAATTCCCTAATAGAACCAAAAGTTTGTTCTTTTCTGATAAAAATACTTCTTCAGATCTTTTGACTACTGTTGTCATCATTAAAACAGCTAGTATAAACATTATGATTTTCCAGACTAACTGCGGAATAAAAAGGATTTTACAGAATTCAGCAATATGATTTGAATTGTTTATAATTGTTGCAGATAAATTTTGGTTATATTTTAAATAAATAATGGCAACAGCTAAGGAAAGTAGTGCAGTTGTTATAGATTTAATAATATCTTTGAAATTGGCTTTTGGGAAAATGGGTGAAGAGCTTTTTCTTATAAGTAAAAAGAATGGTAGGCTTATAGCAAGAGTTAAACACCATGACCAGATTCCTGTATCTGTATCGGGTATGACAGAATAGAAAAACTGATTGATACTAGCTTCTATTGCTGCAAAGCTTAAAAATAACAGAAAACAGTTCAGTCTGCAGTAACTAGGCGAGTTTAAAGCTTCCTTATCTTGTCTGAAGACAAGTAATGTTTGGGCTTTGGTGTAACAGAGTAGGGCTAGAACAATGAATACGAGCAAAGAATAGAAATTTAACCAGGTTAGGCTTTTTAAAGGCAGTAGCAGACTCATTAAAGCCATTGCAGTCATTTTTCCTAAAAAAGTAGAATGCTGTTGAAGAACTTTGGCATCATATTTTGCAAATATAGCAGAGAGAGAAACTGTTATCCAGACAGAGGCCAATGTAAAGGCTGCAGTAAGTAAAGCTGCATTTGTTGTTATCGACCAGTCAAAACCTAGGGTTCTGAATGTGATTATTGCTGCAGGAATAAAAATGATTAAGGCAATTATCACCCAGAAAGTGTATTTCTTTTTTATTAATCTAGCTGGCGGAATAGGCATAGTTTCTAAAAGAGATATGGCCTTGCCTTCGTAGCCGATTATGTTGATAGGGCCGAACATCGAAAAATAAATAATCGAGCCAAATATGAAGTTCATTATTGAATCAACAGAAGTAAAACTGAAAACTCTTTTCAAAAAATAGATTTCTACGGCAATTATAGAGATAGGCATAAGTATCGCATTTACAAGCAGATTTAAGTCACTTTTTATCATTAGAAACTCTTTTCGGAAAAGTCCTGTAAAAAGTCTTCTGCCTTTATGTGCCGAAGAAACCGATTTGTTGGAATGAACGTAAGCAAACCAGTTGTTGACAATGGCCAGGCGGAATAAAAAAGTCAAAAATGCAGATGTTATCAGCCATAATATTGAAAATTTCAAGAATGCCATGCTGAATGGAGTTGAATATAAGATTGTTGAAGCCATCCATTTTATCGGTGAAAGCAGGCAGCCTAAGGTTGTTTGTAGATAATCTATTGTTTCTATAACTTTTGGAACATGGCTTGGATTGAAATTTGAGAGCATTAGAAAGGGTATTAATGTTAATAATGCGCTTATATAGCCAAAAATAGAAAAAAAGTTATTTATAGTTGAGTTTTTGAAAAATCTTGTTAGACAAATCATTACAAGATTAATTGAAAGGCCTATTAAAAAACTGATTTCAAAATACAATAACAAAGCAGCAGCAATAGCGTTAAAAGTGAAAGCTTTGTAACATGAGATTCCAATAAAAGCAGGCAGTAGGAAAAGGATTCCAAAATAATCTGTAATAAGACGCTCAAAAACCTTAGTTAGTATTAAAATTGTTGGAGATAACGGCAGAGTTGATAAATAGTTAAAGTCAGAACTCATCTGCCCCGTATTTAATGTGTGGCCAGATACCAGATCACCTGTAAATACTATGAATATTGCATAAATGATAAGTGTTCCGATGCACCACTCAGCTATAATATTAGCGAAAGGTAATTTAAAAATGGCTTCTAAAATGTCTGAGGCTCCTGAAGCCGTGGCTATTATCATTATAAAAGCAGCAAAACTCATGCCGATTAATTTCCCTAAACCGGCTTTGTTTCTTATTGTGTTATAAAGAAGTCTTAATCTTATTAAAAATAGGGCTTTAAATTGTTTTATGGTTCCCATTTTTTTCGGTATCTTTCCATATAATAGGCTTCTTGTTCTAATGGAATATCATAGTCTTTGTCTTTATTCCTCCAACTAGACCAACCGCACTGTAAACTCCAGTTCAAAAACCAACCGGTATCATCAACCCATTTATCTTCTTTAAAATACTTTGTTGTAAATTCAGGCCAGTAGTCTCCTATTTGAATTGGATACAGACAGTTTCTTCGATATTGATAAGTGTGTATTAGTTCATGACCACTGTGATTGCCATCGTGGTTAGTTACGAAAGTGTTAGCTGTACTATAGGCTAAGGCATTTGAACCATAAAGATTCCCATTCTTTTTTTGTTTCTTCTCAAAAACCATTGTTCCATATTTTAAAGATTTCTTATAATCAAATTTGGAACCTTGTGTTAAATGAAGAATAGGGGCCATAACACCATTTATGCCAAATTTGAACTTTATATCATTTCCTTGATTAATTATCCAGACCGGGCCTACATCCATTTTAAACGTAAAGTCTTTATACCCGGCAGATTCGCAGAGTGAAGCACCCAAATTAAACATTAATTTGGTTTCCCAGGCATATAGAGCACTTTTTTCCTCTATTTTTGCTGCTCTTTTCATGCTTTCCTGCATTATATATCCGCCGAATATAGACTGAATAATAGCTTTTTTTATAGAAGTTCCTTCAAAGTGTGCTCTTAGAGCTGCCATTCCTGTGGGTATGGCTATATTGGTAATATATAATCTTTTTTGGTCAAATTTTGCATATGCTGTAGGAAGATTAAAGACGAAAAACAGTCCGATTATTTTTATTGTACAGCTTAAGATTAATAATTGTTTAATTACTTTTTTAATCACAAACTTTTACCCTATCTTAGGTAAAAGTTCGTCTGAAATTATGAATTTTATAACAATAATTTAATAAAAGACCAAAAAAAAGACAAAAGTTACACTTTACAGTGGGACAATCAATCTTCTAGCTTGTATCTTCTATCTTATGTCTTGTATTTTGTATCTTGTGTCTTATATAGGTCTTAAACTTTGTAAATGACCTTGATTTTGGCTTTCCACATGGTTGACTGGGTGCCAGGAACATAAGCCAGATCCATATTTTGCAAAACAAATTTTGAAGCAAAGGGAGATATTCTTCTCATGAATTTATTTAATGAAGAGAAATCTCTTACAGAAATTTCATAGATTATTTCTTGAAAACCATTGGAAGGTTCACCTTCTTCTGTATTGCTAATGGCAATTTCAGACATATCTTCTGTAAGGTCGTTTATAAAATCGTTGATTCCCTTTATCGGTTTTGCGTTAGGATTTTCGCAATTTAAATTGAGAGTGACTGTTAGTTTTAGATTTTTAGAGCTGTTTTCTTCTGTTTTTATTCCTGATTTGTTTGATTTTTGTAGATTGCTGATTATTTTGTCGCCGGGAAGAGACTCTCTCGCTTTAAAGGTTAATTCAACATTGGTTTTGTTGCCGGATTGTTTTTGATAATCAGATGATTCTATAGAGGTAATATTCTGACTGCATTCATCTAAAAGAAGTTTTTCTAGTAAATCAAAGATTCTTTCAGAAGCGTCTATTTCTATACCGTTGTAAATACCAGGTATCCATTGAGGTGAGTCTGGTTCAGAAGAGACTGTTTTCAATTTGGCTATGAAATCGTCTATCTTTTTGTTACCACTATCTTTTTCTTTTGCAACGGTTATATGATACCAGGCGGGCAAGTGGTCTTTCATGCGACCTGCAATAACTGCCAACATAAAATGACCGCCAGAGTGTGAAGGATCTCGTTCAAATACTTTGTTTACTTCTTCTTTGGCTTTATCATAGTTCTTTTTTGAAAAATGACGATTTGCCAATTTCATATGAACGAGAATGTGTCGTTTGTCTTCTTCAGACAAGCTTTTGGTGGCTGAATCTATGAATCTTGAATTAGGAGGTTCAACAGCTAAATCTTCTAGTTTTTTTGAAGAACCACCGCCTTTGCTGCCGTATTCTTTTGCTTTTTCCTTTAATTTTTCAAGATCAAGATCACTGGCTGCAAAAACAGGCGAAAGCAATAAGGAGAGTATGCATGAAAAACATAATCTTTTATTCATAACAAACTCTCCAATTAATAGACTATAACAGTAGTTATAGTTAAAATTTGGTTATTATTCAAATAAGATTAACCAATAGTTTCTTTTATTGCTTCAATAGCTTCGTCTTCTGTTGGATAACTTTCACAGAGAGTCAAAACACCGGTCATTTTTAGTGCTGTCTGGGTAAGAGAAGTTAGACCGCAAATGGCTGCTTCACCTTCGCTGTAATCTATTATCTGAACTAGTATGTCCAGAATCATTGATAAACCAGTTGAGTTGATAACAGGTGTTCCTTCGAGATTGAAAACGAAGTAAATGTTACCTTTGTCGATAAGCTCACTACATTTTTGACGTAATACTTGGCCTCCCGCATCATCGAGGTATCCGTGGGTCTTAACGACGACTATATTATCCTTAATTGTAAATTCAGAATTAAAATCACTCATAGTTGGAATTATAGAAAGTCTATTGAGTTAGTGTCAAGTTTTTAGTAAAATTCATAAATATTAATTGTTTTTTTAGTTCTTATTACACGAATATGATTAAATTTGATAATCTGAAAAAAACTTATAAAACCAAAACAGGTGAAATCATCAAGGCTCTTGATGGATTTTCTTTAGAAGTATCCGATAATGAGGTTTTGGCCTTAGCTGGTATAAATGGGGCAGGAAAAACTACTGCATTAAAAGCTTTGTTTAATTTGATAAAACTTGATGAAGGAAAAGTTGAAGTTTCTTTTTCAGATTCTCTTGTTGCTCAGATAGGGTTTGCTCCTGAGATTCCTGATTTACCCGATTATCTTTCTGCAAAAGAAGTTTTGAATCTTTCTTGTCGTTTAAGCGGAATCGATTCTTCGCCAGAACTTTTAGATAGAAGTTTGAAAATGTTTGAACTAGAAGGTTTGAAAGACAAACTTGTTTCTACTCTTTCTAAAGGAAATCGTCAGCGTTTGTCGTTAGCTGCTGCTACAGTCTATAAACCTTCTGTCATTGTTTTTGATGAACCTACCAGCGGTTTGGATCCATTAGGCAGAAAACTTATAAAATCTGCCATAAAGCTGTTGAAGTCAGATGGGCATACTATTATTTTTACTACTCATATGCTGGCTGATTTGCCAGAACTTTGTGATAAAATAGCTGTTGCTCACAAAGGCAAAATTATTTTTTCTGGTTCTCTAGCTGATTTTTGTAATGATTCAAATCTTGAAGCCTTGGAAAAAAGATTTGCTTCTCTCATAGAGCAGGGAGGCAATAATGTTTAAGCAGGTTTACGAAATAGCTAGAGTTGTTGTTGTTTCTTCCTTAAGAAAAAATGTAATTACTGCTTCTTTGTTGATAATGCTTCCTTTGCTTTTGGCCGCATGGCTTTTTGAAGCCTCCAATCCCGGCTTTCAATCAGGGTTTGTCTTAGATGCTGGTGGTGGCCTTATGGCTTTTCTTGCTGTAGTTATTATTGTGGTTTTAAGCTTTGAACATCTGTTTTGGCCTTCCGAACAGACAACTCCCTGGTTCTATTTTAGCCGTCAAAATTCGCGGATACTCTTTCCATTAGGCAAATTCTGCGGTGTCAGTTTTGTGTTAATCTTTGTATTAGGGGTTTTTTCCTTATTATTATCTTTGCTTATATATTTTACTTCTGGAAGTTTTTTGCTGTCTTCTTTTAAAGCAGCTTTTCTGGTGTGGTTAGAGTATTCTGTATTTTTTTCTGTATTTGTGTTTTTTTCTACTTTTTTAAGCCGGTTGATGTCTGTTGGAATGATGCTTCCTTTTTTCTTTATGTCTCATTCCTTGTCTTATATTAAGACAATTTTAAATTACTGGGTTGCTGAAATATTGTTGATTTTCTTTCCAGATGCTGAACTGTTCGATGTTTTACTAGAAAGCGGAGATGCCTATTCCTTTTTGCTGCTATTAGCCTATTCTGCTTTTATAAGTTTATTCTATATCACTTTGGCTAGTCTGGTATTAAGGCAGAAAGACTTATGAGTTCAAAAAGGCTGATAATTTTATCTATATTTTTTCTACTACTTAGCTTAGTTTTTCATAATTTTCTACCTATAGAGACTAATAAAAAAAATTATAGGCGTAGCTTTGATGCTTTACAGATTCTTCCTGAAAGATTACGTGCTTTTATTGCAGCTAGATTCTGGGAAAAAGCTGACCATCTTATGCATAAAGGCCCTGTTATTTCAAGACAATCTTTTGTTGCGGGGTCATACGCAGGGAATACAGATATTATTCCTTATTTAAAATGTGTTATAGCTCTTTGTCCTGAAGAGACTGCTCCATATCGTCTTTTAGCCAGTAATTATGCTTATCATCTAGGAATGAGAGAAGATGCTTTAAGCTTGCTTGAAGATGCGTTTTATAACTGTGAAAATTCAAAATATCTTCATGAACTATATGCTTCTGCGGCTTTTATTTATTTGTTTGCTCAATCAAACACTTCCGAAAACCGTAAGACAGATTTAGAAAAAGCAGTTGTTTATATTGATAAAGCTATATCAAAGTATATAAAAACTGGTGATTTCCCTGACCCTGTTTTTAAATTGGAAAACTATTATATTGTTAAAGCTAGAATTTTCTGGGAATTAGAAAAACCTCATCAGGCATTAGAAGCTTGGGAAAACAGTAATAATAGTCTTATGGGAAGCAGCGATATTCTTGCCGGACTTTTATTAAAATATAAGCAAACAGGGATTTTTGAACCTTTAAAATCCATAGAACAGGACATTTCTCGGAAAGAAAATTATTCTTTAATTGGTGAAGAAAAGACTTTAGAACATCGTAATCATGAGCATCAGCACAAACATGGCCATAATTCAAACATTGATGCTACTTCCAGACGTGAAAAAAGCCTGCTTCAAGCATTGATATGGCTTTCGCTTAAAGCAGGCTTTGTCTTTTTAATAGTTATTCTGCTGTACTTTCACGACTCAAAATCTTGTGGAACTGTTTCTTTCGCATTTCAATTCTCTGCTGGAAAGTAAGACCATCATATTTGTCTCTAAGTTGTTGTTCCATTTTAGAGGCTTTTGTAGAATCATTGATGTCATATTTGATTGTTTTTTGTTCTGCTTTTGGGGCAGTTTTATTTTCAATCTGAGGCTTCTGTTCTTTTACAACAACTTTTTCTTTGGTGGTTTTATTTGTTGTTTCTTGAACAGGAGTTTTAACTACTTTTTCAACTTTGATTTTTGAACCTACATTATCACCAACCAGGATACCAAGAAGGCTGAAGGTTTCATATCGACTGACTTTTTCGTTTCCTTTGAAGCTTCCGTCTGAATAACCCATTTTAATGCCTGCCTTGGCAATATGAGTAAGAGCTTCACCAACTGGTGAATCTTCTTTTACATCAGTGTAATTAACTCTAATGTTATAATCCTTATGGGGATAAGCATCGCTCATTACAGAACCAATTTTTGCTAAGCTGTTTCTTGTAAGAGCATCATCTTCATTAACTGATTTTTCAATTTCAGATATTCTGCCTATCATATCTGTTTTCCCTGCTTTTGTAAGCATATCTTTACAGATAGTCATCATATCACCGTTTTTAATACTTTTTGGAAGATTCAATTCATGATTTAGATCAACAGTGTTGAATGCTCCAGCATTAATCAACTTTTTTATTGTTTCAGCCATAGGATTGGTTGGAGTTATATCGTTGAAGAATTTTGTGATGTCTGGTTCAATATAAACTGTTTTAACCTGCGGTTTTACTGTTGTCTGAGGTTTGGTTGCAACAGGTGTTTCCTTTTCTGTTATCACAGAATTTGGTTTAATTGTTTCAAGTTCATAAAGGTTCTTTAAGAAATTCAAAGCTTCTCTAACGCTGAGCTTTTTGTTAGGTTTGAAATTATTTCTGCTCATTCCTTTGAATACGCCTTTTTCGATAGCGTAATTCATCATTTCCTGATATTTGGCTTCTGGAGAATAATCTCTGAAAGCTCTCTTCTTTGTATTTTCAGGAATCTTTATCATTCCCTTGTTTTGAGCATAAATCATAGCTCTCAGAATTGTTTCTGCAGCTTTTTGTCTTGTTAAACTGCTCATCGGAGAAGTGGTCTGTGTAATACCTAGAGATTCTAGATTATGAGTATTAAAGTTTTTAACTATGCCTTTATTTGCCAGGATTAGGTTAAGCCCTCTGTAAAAAGCTATTTCAGCGATATTACTTTTGAGTGTTTTTTCACTTAAACGTTCTGAATCAAACAATCCAATTCTTTGAGAGAATTCGACTTCTGATGCATATTTTCTTTCAACGGCGTAAAGTGATGATATGTTGGTGACGGCTGAAACAGAGATAGCGGCCATTAATAACCCTGCGATAAATTCTTTTTTGCAGATAAGCATTCCTATACCCTCCAGGTATTCTAATTTTCCACCTATCTCATCGACAGATATTTTAAAAGAGTTAACTATTTTTTTATTATTTTTTTTTATGTATAAATCAATCAATTTGGTTGCTTTTTTATGACAAACAAAAAAATAAAAAACTAACCAAATAATATAAGCTGTGATATTATTCTCTTTTGAAAAATTAACAGATAATAATGTCCTAATCTCTAAATAAGTAATCGGAGGATAATATGGCTTTAATGCTTTATAATTCAATGTCGAGAATGAAGGAAATTTTCAAACCTCGTGAAGAAGGCTATGTCGGAATGTATGTTTGCGGTCCGACAGTTTATGGCCCACCTCATCTTGGTCATGCAAAAAGCTATATTACCTTTGATGTTTTAGCAAAGCATTTACGCAATTCTGGTTATAAAGTCAGATATGTTCAGAACATTACAGACGTCGGTCACTTAACTGATGATGGTGATAACGGTGAAGACAAGATTCAGCGTCAGGCTCGTATAGACAAGGTTCATCCATGGGAAATAGTTGATAAATGGACAAGACAATATATGAACGATATGGAAAAACTTCGTCTTGCTCACCCCAGTTTTTATGTCAGAGCTAGTCAGCATATTCCTGAACAGATAGAAGCAATACAGGGACTCATCGAAAAAGGTCATGCTTATGTTACTGAAAATGGTAACGTATATTTTGATGTGGAATCTTTTCCTCAATACGGCAAGCTTTCAGGCAGAAAGCTAGATGAACAAAAAGAAGCTGTTCGTGTTGAAGAACGCTCAGACAAAAAGAATCCAAGAGATTTTGCTTTGTGGAAGAAAGCAGAAGCTGGTCACATACTTAAATGGAACTCACCTTGGGGCGAAGGTTATCCTGGTTGGCATATCGAATGTTCTGTTATGTCTAATAAGTATTTAGGTCAGACTTTTGATATTCATGGCGGCGGTTTGGAAAACAAATTCCCTCACCATGAATGTGAAATAGCGCAATCTGAAGCTTTATACGGAGTTCCTTTCTGCCGCTACTGGGTTCATAATAATATGGTTACTGTAGACGGCGTAAAAATGGGCAAGTCATTAGGTAATTTCAAGACCTGTGAAGACTTGCTTTCTAAGCATTCTCCAGAAGCAATCAGAGCTTTTATTTTAAGCACTCATTATCGTTCTCCGAGCAATTATACAGAAGAAGCCATATCTGCAACACAAAGCGGAATTAATCGCTTATCTCAAATACAGAATGAACTTTTAGAACTTATAGATAAAAATGTTGGAGCAAGCGTTGCTGATGGTGAAGCTATAAAACTAGCTGATGAAGTTAACGAAAAAATTAAGGATTGTCTTGATGACGATCTTGACACTCCAGGTGCTATAGCTGCCATCTATTCTTTTGTTACAAATATTAACCGCTTTATTGGTTCAAGTTCTATTTCTTCGGAAACGGCCAAAAAGGTTTATGCTGTTATTAAACTTTGGGCTGGCGATATTCTTGGTATTCTTCCAGAAAACAAGAAAGCAAGTTCGGATATAGATTTAGGGCCGATTATGGATATGGTTATCGAATTCCGTAAAGAAATGAAGGCTCAGAAGAAATATGATAAGGCTGATGCCATCAGAGATAAACTTAAATCTGTTGGAATAGTCCTTGAAGACACCAAAGAAGGTGTTCGCTGGAAGAGAGCCTGAGCCAAGCGTAGCTTGGGGTGATATGTGATAAGTGATAGGTGGTAAGTGATAAGTGAAAGGTGAACTTTTCTAACACTTCCAACTCTTATAACCCTTGTAACTTGTAACTTATAACTTATATCTTATAACTTATATCTTGTAACTTATAACTTATATCTTGTAACTTGTAACTTGTAACTTATATCTTATATCTCAAAAATCATGGATGTTAATAAAACTTTACTAAAAGGTTCGGATATATTCTTAATTAAAGAGACTTGGAACCCTGAAGAAGCAGCAAAACTACCGGCTAGAACATTGGCATATATTGGTGATGCTGTTTATGAACTCGCTTTAAGACTTAATCATGTGTCTATTGGTATTGATGGGGCGGGAAAACTTCATGATTCTTTGGTTGGAATAGTTAGTTCGCCTGCTCAGGCAAAAGTTTTCGATAGCATTCTCCCAGA
The DNA here is from genome assembly GCA_900317935.1 of uncultured bacterium. Taxonomy (GTDB): domain Bacteria; phylum Muiribacteriota; class Ozemobacteria; order Ozemobacterales; family Ozemobacteraceae; genus RUG334. The sequence goes on along the minus strand of ONIU01000012.1, from coordinate 12,919 downwards.
ATTGCCAGAAGCAGATATGAAAATGGTTAAAACCTGGAGAAATTCAAAGATTCCAGTTAGATATGGTTCTGGCACTAGATTGGAATACGCAAAAGCGACAGCTTTAGAAGCCTGGGTTGGTTTTTTGTTTGTTACGGGCCAGACAGAACGTATGACAGATGTTATTCAGACAGCGATTAGATTGTCTTCTTCGGAAGAAGAATAATATAGCTGGTTTTCCAAGTATTTTATAAGGAATTAGAAATGGAAAAGTATAATAAAAACAATAAATATAAAGACTTTAAAAAGCAGAATAACAAAAGAGGTTTTGATAAAAAAGACTTTGTTAGAAAACCAGAAAAAGATAGCAGAAGTTTTGAAAAGAAATCTGAAGAAAGAAACGAATCAGACAATTTGTTTTTAAAGGGCAGACACGAAGTCGTTCAGGCTCTTGAAAGCGGTCAGTCTTTGAATTCTGTATTTATATCTGCGGCAGTTCGTGGTGGCATTGCTGCTCAAATAAAGGAACTTGCCAGCAAGGCAAGTGTTCCTGTTAAAGAGCTTTCTCCTGATATATTTGAAAAGAAATTTGGAGAAAAGACTCAGGGAGTAGCTGCAGAAGCAGCAGCTTTTGAGTATTCTGAACTCGAAGAGTTAATTGAAAGGGCAGAAGAAGGTCATCAGGTTCTTGTTGCCTTAAACCAGGTAGAAGATGCTAGAAATCTTGGCGCTATTGTCAGAACTGTGGAAGCTATGGGCTGCGATGGAGTTATTATTCCAAAACATCGTTCTGCAGGTATGACAGAATGGGCGGTAAGAACAGCACAGGGTGCTGCAGCATGGTTACCGGTTGCCAGGGTTAATAATCTTTGCGAAGCTTTGGAAGATTTGAAAAAAGCAGGTTATTGGATAACTGGGTTGGATGGCAGTGCAAACAAACAACTTAAGGATGTGAAGTATGATTCTAAGGTTGTTTTAGTTGCAGGCGGAGAAGATGTGGGATTAGGTGAAAGAGTTAAAAAGACTTGTGATGATATTGTCAAAATACCTATGGCAGGAAGAACCCCTTCTTTAAATGTTTCTGTTAGTGTTGGTATGGCAATATATGAAATTCTTAGTCAGAAAAATTTCTTTGGCAAGTAAAATGTACCTGAACATTTTTTTGAATCAACTCTTCTTTTATGGTTCTAGAATCAGCTATTGTACCGTATTTTAAAATAAATAAAATATTTTTAAAAAAAGTAGTTGACTTTAAGAATGAAATAAAATATAATCCCCTTACCGTGAAGCGCGGTACAGTATAAAAACTGTTATTGATTCGCCGAAGTAGCTCAATTGGTAGAGCAGCTGACTTGTAATCAGCAGGTTGCGGGTTCGAGTCCCATCTTCGGCTTTCAATTGGAGAGATGCCCGAGTGGCTAAAGGGGGCAGACTGTAAATCTGTTGGCTGGCGCCTACGATGGTTCGAATCCATCTCTCTCCATTCGATTGCTCGTGTAGCTCAGTCGGCAGAGCACTAGCATGGTAAGCTAGAGGTCACCAGTTCAATCCTGGTCGCGAGCTTTTATTTGTAATTGGGTGATTTTAAAATAACCCAAAAATTTCAGGAGGAAGCCAAATGGCAAAGGAAACCTATAACAGAACAAAACCGCACGTTAATGTTGGTACTATCGGTCACATCGACCACGGCAAGACCACATTGACTGCTGCTATCACAATGACTGCTGCTAACATGAATGGTAATGGTCATATAATGAACTATGCTGATATCGACTCAGCTCCTGAAGAAAAAGCTCGTGGTATCACCATTAATACTGCTCACGTTGAATATGAAACAGCAACTCGTCACTATGCTCACGTTGACTGCCCAGGTCACGCTGACTATATTAAGAATATGATCACTGGTGCTGCTCAGATGGACGGTGCAATTCTTGTTGTTGCCGCTACTGATGGTCCAATGCCCCAGACTCGTGAACACATCCTCTTGGCTCGCCAGGTTGGTGTTCCTAGAATCATTGTTTTCATGAACAAGACTGACCTTGTTGATGACGCAGAACTTCTTGACCTTGTTGAAATGGAAGTACGTGAACTTCTCAGCAAGTATGAATTCCCAGGCGATGATATCCCAGTTATCCGTGGTTCAGCTGAACAGGCTCGTCTTGCAGAAGGCAAAGGTCCTGCTGCAGAACCAATCAAAGAACTCTTGAATGCTCTTGATACTTACATTCCAGAACCAGAACGTGCTATCGATAAGCCATTCTTACTCCCAATCGAAGACGTATTCACAATCACTGGTCGTGGTACTGTTGTTACTGGCCGTGTTGAACGTGGTATCGTAAAAGTTGGCGATAAGGTTGAAATCGTTGGTATTAAAGAAACTCGTGAAACCACAGTTACTGGCGTTGAAATGTTCAGAAAGCTTCTTGATCAGGGTCAGGCCGGCGACAATATCGGTGTTCTTCTCAGAGGTATTGAAAAGAAAGATGTTGAACGCGGTATGGTTCTTGCTAAACCAGGTAGCATTCATCCTCACAAGAAATTCATGGCTGAAGTTTACATTCTTACTAAAGAAGAAGGTGGACGCCATACTAGATTCTTGTCTGGTTACAGACCACAGTTCTACTTCAGAACTACAGACGTTACTGGCGTTGTAACTCTTGGCGAAGGTCAGGAACTTGTAATGCCTGGTGACCATGCTAAGTTCCAGTGCGAACTTATTACACCAATCGCTTGTGAAGAAGGCTTACGCTTCGCTATCCGTGAAGGCGGCCACACAGTAGGCGCTGGTGTTGTTACTAAGGTTATTGAATAATCTGAAATTGTTGTAAGTGAAGGTGGGGCGAACCCCGTCCCACCTTTTTGTGTTTAAAGCCGACAAAGTCGGCTTTTTTAAGCGAGGTAATGTTATGCGTGAAAAAATTACATTGGTTTGCAGCAGTTGCAAGCGCAAAAACTACATGTCAATGAAGAACAAGCGTAACAATCCCGATCGTATTGAACTAATGAAATATTGTTCAGCCGAACGCAAGCACACCCTTCACAAAGAAGGTAAGTAATTGTAGGGACTGTTAGCAATTAGGTTTAGGCCAATAGCTCAATTGGCAGAGCACCGGTCTCCAAAACCGGGGGTTGGGGGTTCGACTCCCTCTTGGCCTGATTGATCACACCTCAACCGAAAAGAGGGTTAAATGAGTACTGAAGTCGAAAAATCAGAAGTTAAAACTAGCAATAATCCAGTTGTTGCTTGGTGGAAAGACACTTGTCAGTTCCTGCGTGAAGTTTGGATTGAAGTAAGACCAAATAATGGCCGTGTTACATGGCCGACTTTTGAAAATGTTAAAATAGCAACAAAAGTTGTTATTATTTCATCTATAGCACTAGGTCTGTTTATTGGTCTGATGGATCACATTTTAACAGGCATTGTTAAGGCCATCATGACTGGTGGAACTCCTGGGATTGGATAAGGTTTAACTGTGGATATTTTAAAAGCAAAATGGTATGTAATCCATACAAACTCTGGTTCTGAATACAAAGTTAAGAAGAACCTTGAAAATCGTGTTGAACTTTTAGGTAAAAAGGAAAGCATTTTGCAGGTATTAGTACCTGAAGAAAGCTCTGAAAGAGTTCAAGACGGTGAAAGAACTACCAAATCACGCAAGGTTTATCCTGGTTATGTTTTAGTTCAGATGGATATGGACGATGAAACTTGGACTGTTGTAAAGAATACACCAGGTGTTACAGGTTTCGTTGGACTTGGAAACAAACCAACCCCATTGCATGATAAAGAAGTTCAGAATATTCTTAGAGCTGCTGGTATCGGTCCTCAGCGTTCTGCCGCAATGACTCCGATAGGTTTCACTGAAGGGCAGAATGTTAAGATTATCGGTGGTCCGTTCTCTGACTTTGTCGGCGTTATTAAAGAGATCAATCAGGAAAAGCGCAAGGCCAAAGTGCTTGTCTACATTTTCGGTCGCGATACTGCGATAGAAGTTGATCTCATTCAGCTTGAAGAAGCTTGATTTTATACAAGAAGACATCGTTCTTAGTTAAGGAGTTTTAAATATTATGGCCAAGAAATTAGTAGCTGTTGTAAAATTACAGATTCCTGCCGGTAAAGCAAATCCGGCTCCTCCAGTTGGTCCAGCTCTTGGTCAGCATGGTGTTAACATCATGGACTTTTGTAAGAACTTCAACTATAAGACGGCAAAAGAAGGCGATGCAATAATTCCGGTTGAAATTTCTGTTTATGCAGACAGATCTTACACCTTCATCACCAAAACTCCGCCTGTAGCATTCTTACTTAAGAAAGCAGCTGGTATCGCAAAAGGCAACCAGACACCTGGTCGCAATAAAGTCGGTAAGGTCACTATGGCCCAGATTAAAGAAATTGCTGAAAAGAAAATGCCAGATCTCACTGCAGCATCTTTGGAAGCAGCAATGAATGTTGTTAAGGGCACAGCTCGCAGCATGGGTATGGAAGTAGTTGACTAATTACTTACTTTATGGTAAAGTAACGCATCCTCAAAGAAAGGAGGAAGAAAATTATGCCGAAACACTCTAAAAGATTTAACGAAGCAAAGAAAGACTTAGTCCATCTTAAATTATATCCATTGGACGAAGCTTTTGAAAGAGTTAAAAAGACTGCCACCGCTAAGTTCGACGAATCTGTCGATGTAGCCGTTCGCACTGGTCTTGATCCAAAATATGCAGATCAGCAGTTGCGCGGTAGCTGTGTATTGCCACACGGAACTGGTAAAACTACTCGTGTAGTTGTATTTGCCGTTGGTCCTAAAGCACAGGAAGCACAGGCAGCTGGAGCAGACTTCGTTGGCTCAGAAGATTTAGTAGCCAAAATAGAAGGAGGCTGGACTGATTTTGATGCCGCAGTAGCAACACCCGACATGATGAGATATGTTGGTAAGTTAGGTAGAATCCTTGGTCCACGTAACTTAATGCCAAACCCAAAAGTTGGTACTGTTACTATGGATGTTGCTAAAGTTATTGGCGAATTAAAAGCTGGTAAACTTCAGTATCGTGTTGAAAAAGCAGGTATCATTCATTCATCTATAGGAAAAGCTTCATTTGAAGCCAAAAAGCTCAAAGAAAATTTCCTAGCCTTCTTTCAAGCGATTAATAAAGCTAAGCCATCTGGAGCAAAAGGTACTTACATCAAGGGTGTAACCCTCAGCTCTACTATGGGTCCTGGTTACGATCTAGATTTAAGCGAAGCAAAGACCGAATCTGATAAGTGATTTTGTCTTTGACATAACTGGTCTAAGACCGCAGGTCTTGATAATTGGTTCTTTAAGAACCTCCCTGCCGAGACTAGAAAATCGTTAGATATATTGATATCAAACCGTTTTCGGTCTCGTGCCGAAAACGGTTTTTTATTCCTCACGAAGGAGGAGGTGAAGACATGAAAGATTTATCCAAAAAAGAAGCTTACGTAAAAGAATTTCAGGAAAAAATCGGTAAAGCTCAGGTAGTCGTATTGGCTAACTGTGAAGGCGTTCAAGTTTCTGATATGACCGCTCTCAGAAAAGCAGTTCGTGAAACTGGTTCTGAAATCCGCGTTGTAAAGAATACTCTCCTCTGCCGCGCTTTTCATGATACACCAATGGCTGAATTGGAAAAGTCAGTTAAGGGTAACACCGCTGTTACTTTTGGCTATGAAGATCCAATCGCTCCAGTAAAAGCTTTGTTTGCTTTTGCTGATAAGGCTAAGAAATTCACTTTCAAAGCTGGTTTTATGGATGGTGAAGTTCTTGATGTAGCAAAACTCACTGCATTGTCCAAAATACCTGGCAAGAAAGAATTGTATACAATGCTTGCTTCTGCAGTTCAGGGTCCAATCCGCAAGTTTGCATGTGTTATCGACGCTCTTCGCAAAAAGAGAGAAGAAGGCGCTGCACCAGCCGAAGCTCCCGCTGCATAATTTATTATTTCTCTACTAACACTTATTTATAAGGAGATTTTAAAATGAATAAAGACCAGATTCTTGAAGCCATCGAAAAGATGACCGTTCTTGAACTTTCTGATTTAGTTAAAGCTATCGAAGAAAAATTTGATGTTACTGCAAATGCACCTGTTATGGTTGCTGCTGCTGGTCCAGCTGCTGCTGCTGCTGAAAAGGATGAATTCGATGTTATCCTTGAAAGCAATGGTACTAACAAGATTAACGTTATCAAGGCTGTTCGCGAATTGACTGGCCTTGGTCTCAAAGAAGCAAAAGAACTTGTTGACAGCGTTCCAAAGACTGTTAAGGAAGGCCTCACTAAGGCTGATGCTGAAGCTATGAAGAAGAAACTTGAAGATGCCGGTGCTAAGGTAACTTTGAAGTAATTCATATTTAGCTAATAAAAAACCTCGCAATAATGCGAGGTTTTTTTATTTTTAGTTGTTATTGTATTTGGTTTTCGAAACTAACTACAATAAAAACTAATTAGTTTTAAAACTATCGCATTGGGCTGAGATGATACAGTTTTCGCATTTGGGTCGTCTTGCTATACAGGTTTCCCTTCCATGTAAAATCAGCCAGTGAGAAAAATCGGTCCAGTGTTTTTTCTCTACTATTTTCATTAAATCTTTTTCAATCTTTTCCGGATCTGTGTTTGTGGTTAATCCTATTTTTTGAGACAATCTGGAAACATGAGTATCGACAACTATTCCTTCATTTATACCAAAAGCATTTCCTAATAATACGTTGGCTGTTTTTCTTCCTACTCCAGGTAATTTTGTCAGCTCATCAATTGTCTGCGGTAATACCCCATTGTATTGATTTAATAATTCTGTTGCACAGTTGATTATGTTTTTGGCTTTATTGTGATAAAAACCGGCTGAGTGAATATATTTCTCTAGTTCTTTTATATCTGCTTCTGCAAAAGATTCTATAGTTGGGAACTTTTTAAATAAAGCAGGTGTAATCATATTAACCCGTTTATCTGTGCATTGCGCTGAAAGAATAGTTGCAACAAGCAACTGCCATGGTGTTATGTGTTCTAAAGCGCACTTAGGTTCGGGATATTTTTCATTTAGTATTGTTATTATCTGTTTTACTTTGTTTTTCAGGGTTATTTTTGTCATTTTCGTTTGTGCCAGAATTCAATTCCTTTTCTATTTCTGCCATTCTATTTTTAATTGCTTCTTTAAGTTTTTTTTCATCAGGAACAGAGATGTAATTAAAAAGTGCAAAACCACAACTGCCTAAGAATAGCGTAGATAAAACCATTGAAGCTGTTTCTCTGATTCCATATAGATTTAAGCGGCTGGTTATAAGCCAAATAATAACGTAAGTAAAAGTGCAGAAGAAAAACATTGCCATTATAGTAATAATCATTCTGACAATTTGAGGTCCCTGATATTGAGAAGCATCTAAATCCATTCTTCTTTGAAGAATACTTTCTATTTTTTTATTTGGATATCTGCCATACTGCATTCTAATCATGGTGTTTTTCAGCAGATTCATATTCTTCAGCGCTTCGTAATCTTCTGCTAGAGTGGGTTCTTTTTCGTCTTGACTATTATTTTCTGCCGATTCCGAGTTGTTGTTGGAATCAGCCTCTAAGCTAGGATTAGCAGTATTTTTTTTCTCTTGATTGTTTGATGTTTTTTCGTCTGGCATGGCTTATATTTTATCATATGAATATTATTGCTTGCAATCTTGCTATTTGTACATAAATTTCTTGCATATTTCCTTAGTTTTGATTATCTTTTAATAGAGACTTATTAGGCGGTGGCGTATGTCTTTAGAAGTAATTGAATTATCTAGAGGCGGGTTCCTCGTAAAGACTCCATGTGGTTGTCTTCAAGTTGGTGCACCTCCAGAAACAATTAAAGATACTATGAATGTATTGGGCGAAGTTCCTGATACATTTGTTGTTCCTAACAAAATTTTCTCTGTTGAACGGGGTGTTTCTCTTGCAGATTTTGAGTTCCCGACTTATTTCAATTTCTTTATAAAAAGAAGACCTGTTCGTATTATCGGTTTTGATCATCAGTTAAAAACCTGCCAGCATGTAGTTAGAGAAGCCTTATTAGGTCCAGAAGTTATTAATCTTGTAAGAGAATACCCTTATGGTATCAATAGAGATTTAATACCTAATTTACGTGCTGAAATGGAATATTTGCGTGCAGATGGTCTTTCTGGAAAACGCAAAGCGGAATTAGCTGATATGATTATTCCTGTTCCATGGGGTCCGAACAACAGAGTTCCGTTTGGTAACATGGCTCTGGAACGCACTAAAGATATTCTTAAAGTTGTTGATGGAAAAGAAGTTTTAGCTGAAATTCCACTAGATATATCTTTTGGCGCAAATGTTCCAGATATTGAGTCAACAAAACCTTTTGAGCCACCTCTGTTCGGTTTGACTGTAATTGGTTCCGGCTCAGGATTTGATACAAAAGAATTGACCAGTGGTTTTATCCTGTGGATAAATAAGCGCGGGATACTTGTTGACCCACCTGTAGATTCTACAAAATGGCTCAGAACTATGGATATAAATCCAAGACTTATCGACGATTGTATTCTCAGCCATTGCCATGCAGATCACGATTCTGGTATTCTTCAGAAATTATTAGAAGAAAAGAAGATTAATCTTTATACGACTGAAACTATTATGGAAAGCTTTATCAGAAAGTATCAGCCATTAACCGGTTTGAATCGCAGTTCATTTATGAGTCTGTTTAATTTCCATCCGATTAATCTTCAGGTTCCAATAAGAATTAATGGTGGCGAATTCAGATTTTTCTATACTCTTCATTCTATTCCTACAATAGGTTTTGAAGTATATTTCCAAGGAAAAAGCTTTGTTAATTCATCGGATTCTATGTATGATCCAGCTATTTTTAAAAAGCTTTATGAACGCGGCGATATCAATCGTTTCCGTATGATAGAGCTTCAGAATTTCCCATGGCATCATACTGTAATATTCCATGAAGCTGGTATGCCTCCTCTGCATACACCTATGCAGAATCTTATTAATTTACCAGAATCTGTTAAAAAACGATTGTATCTGATGCATCTCAGCGATACAAAAATTCCTAAAGATTCAGGTTTGAAAAAGGCACCAGATGGCAGAGAATCGTCTTTAGTAATTCCAGTTGCTCCACCACCAACAAATGAAGCTCTTGAATACTTAGATGTTCTCAGTCATATTGATTTGTTCTCGGATTTGTCTATTGATAAAGCTAGAGAATTTTTGACTCTAGTAAAAGTTGAGCATTACAAACCAGGTGATTATCTTATTAAAGAAGGCGCAATTGGCGATAGATTCTTTATGATAGTCAGCGGCAGAGCACGTGTAGAACGCAATGGAGAAGTGTTTAAAGTATATAGTAATAATGACTATATTGGCGAAACTTCCATGATTTTGAATAAGCCGAGAAACGCTAATGTAATTGCAGAATCAGAAATGCGTGTTTTGACAATGGACAAATACGATTTCCTGTATTTTATCAGAGGAACAGAAGTTGCCCGCAGAATGAAAGTAGTTGCTTTGAATAGAGAATTTGATACTTGGCAACTTTTCGATGATACACCTGTATTAAAATATCTCTCTCCAACTCAGAGGACTCATTTACAAGGTATTATGAGTCGTGAGCATATTGAAGCAGGAACTATATTTGCTCATCAGGGAAGAGTCAGGAGCAAGTTCTATTTGGTTGACAGTGGAACTGTTGCACTTTGCCGTGATAATAAAGAAATTGCTACTGGTGGGCGCGGAAGTTTTCTCTTCAAGATATACGGTGATATGAGAAGAGGTGGGCAACGTTTTTCTTATAAGGCTTTAGAAGATTCTGTTGTTTACACAATAGATATTTTTGAATTTTACCATTTTTTGGAAAAGAATCCCGGTGTATTTCTTAATTTAAAAGAAGTTCGTTTGCGAGATTCAATTATTAGCAAAGATGGTAAGGTAGGCAGCAATGATTGATAAGTTTCAGGCCAGCATGCTTGGCTATGCAATAGGTGATGCTTTAGCTGCACCTATTGAAGATGTTGTGCGATATCCTGATGAAGGGGAAGAAATTGTAAAATATTATACCAAAGCAGCGAGATCGCACCCCTTAGCCCATTTGCAGCCAGGTCAATATTCAGATGAAACACAATTAATGCTACTAGTGGCGAGAAGTCTTTCTGAATGTGGCTGTTTTTCTATTAAAGACTTAGAACGAAAATTCATTGACTGGTCTCATTCGCAGAAAAAACGTTCAGAGTGGCGTTTCCCTGGAAATACTGTTATAACAGCTTGTAGAAAGCTGGCTGCTGGTGCAACTTGGGAAACTTCAGGTTTAATGTCTGCTGGAAGCAACGCTGTCTGCAGGACTCTTCCTTATGCATTGGCTTTCTGCAAATCTTCATCAATGTTAAAGACCAGTTTGGATAAATCATGCCGTTTAAGTCATACAGACCCAAGATGTTTAGGAACTTCACTTGCTTTTGCTTCTGTTATAAATATGGGTTTATCGAAAGAAGAATTTTCTGTTGACTTTATATGCAGCAGAGCTGTAGAAAAAGCACAGCCTTACGCTATAGAAATGGGCAGAAAGTTGAAAATTGTAAAAGATTCTTTAAAGCTTGATTCTAAGAGAGCTATAGCTAATATTGGTAACAGTGGCTATTGTATAGATACTTTTGCTGCTGCTTTATATTGGTTTTTAAGAGCAGAAGGCCGTTTTGATAATATGATTATTGGCGCAGCAAATAGCGGTGGAGATTCAGATGCTATAGCAGCTATGGCTGGCGCAATGTTTGGTGCTTGGTTCGGCTTGGCAGCTATTCCTGAAAAATGGTTTGAAAAATTAGAAAATTACGAAGAAATAAAACTACTTGCATGCAATATTTATAGAATTGCTATTCCTGAATCTGCTGTATAAATGAGTAATACTGACGAAAAAAAATGGATTTTGGCAATTGACCCCGGTTCAGACAAAGTCGGCTATGCTGTTGTAAATTTAGACCTTACGCATGGGGATCTTGGCATAGGTTATTTGCCGGATATGCATAGAATTTTTGCCAAATATTGCAGAGATACGTCTAATCCGCCCCAGTTTCTGGTTTTAGGTAATGGAACGAAGAGTGGTATTTTGTGCAAGCTTTTTAATAGCTTAGAACTTAATATTGATATAAAGCTTGGAGACGAAAAAAATACTACTTTTATGGCTCGCTCTAGATATTTTGAAGAAAATCCTCCAAAAGGCTTATGGAAGCTTGTACCCAAGGGAATGCTTTTTCCACCTAGACCTATAGATGATTATGCTGCCTTATTGATTGGAGAAGCTTATTTAAAAAAGAATAATCTTGTAGAAGAGTTAACAAAAGAGAAATAGAATGTTTTTTGTTCCTATATTGCTTACCGTAATAACTACTATTTTGTCTTTTTATTGGGGTTTTTCAGCTTTTTCAAGTGAAAAAATGAAAAATCTATATATTAATTGGGTATATTATATTTTAATAGCTAATATACTTCTTTGGTTCTTTGCTATTATTGCTACAAAATCAAAGAATTGGAATAATGAATTTTTTAATTACTGTAAAAAGCATAAATGGGCAATTCTTGTGGCTTTTTCCTTGACTCTTTGCGGTGTTTTGGTTTCTAAGCCGGAATTCAGAATATTGGCTGATGAGACGAACTTGCTTTCTATTTCACAGGCTTTATATGAAAATAGGGAATGTAAAAACTTAACTTCTGCAACCTATTATTATTACGGATTTAAGAGTGTAATAAATTATGAAATAGATAAAAGACCGGCTCTTTTCCCTTTAACAGTATGTTTTTTCCATTCTGCTTTCGGGTATCGGCCTGAAAATGCTTTTGCAGTAAATATTCTAGCTAGTTTTTTCTCTTTATTAATTTTATATAATTTCTCTTTATTAATTTTATATAACCTTGTTTGTAGCCGATTTGGACGTTTTTGGGGAATATGCTCAATGATTCTTTTATCGGCTTACCCTCTTTGGGTGCTTTACTATACTTCTGCTGGCTTTGAAGTTTTTAATCTTCTTTTTTCTCTTATTTTATTTTGGTATCTGGCAAAGTTCATCAAGGAACCAACAGCGGCAAATGCAGAAGTATTGCTTCTTATGCTGCCTCTCATAAGTCAAACCAGATATGAATCATCTGTGGCGTTATTATCTGCAATACCAATAGTATTTCTGATGCTTCCAAAAATAGAATATCGCAAATTCAGTTATAAATTATTTTTAATACCTCTGTTCTTTGTTCCTGTAGCATGGCTGAGGCTTTTAACAGATAACGCCAGAGGGTTGCAGGTTGATGAGGTTGGTAAAGCTGCTTTTGCCTGGGAGCACTTTGTGACGAACATAAAGAAGGCACTTTCATTTTTTAGTGGTGAAGATATTGTTTATGGAATGATTCCGATTATAACTTATTTTGCTATAATGGGTTTGATTCTTCTTGCTTTTATGGCATTTACAAAGGCAAATAAAAGAAAGAGACTTAATTATAAAGGAATATTGTTTTGGTCTGGTCTTTTTTTGTTCTATTTTCTTCATGCAATAATCAGATTTGCTTATTATTGGGGAGATTTGACATATAGATTCAATTCAAGATTAGGAATAATATTCTTGCCTTTAATAGTCTTTTTTGCTACAGGCTTTCTGTATAGCATTTATTATATGTTTAGATTAAAGAAAATCTATTTCGTTTTGGTTTCTGTAGTTATATTGCTTGTTTATTGGCCTGTAGCCGGACAAAACTTAGGTGTTAGAGAACTTACTTTGTATAGAGAATTTCGAGCAGCAAGAGAATATCTGGAGCAATTTTACCCGAATAAGAACGAATATATTCTTGTTGCAGACAGAGCCAATCTGTATGTTCCTTTTAAATACAGTACTGTAAGTTTTAATTATTGTAATAATAATATTTCAAGTCTGAAAAACAATTTGGAAAACAGAACTTATAATCATATTCTTTTTCTT